>PHCF01000108.1 GCA_002842145.1 Betaproteobacteria bacterium HGW-Betaproteobacteria-6
AGCTAAAGGTTTTGGTTTTGCTCATTTCAAGCTGGCCCATTTCATCGGGTCGATCGGTTGCCCTTTATGGCGGAGCTCGAAGTATAAACCGGATTCCGGATTGCCTCCGCTGTTCCCCACGGTGGCTACCGTTTCTCCACCCTGAACGGCCTGGCCGACTTGTTTGAGCAGGGCGTCATTGTTGCCGTAGATCGATAGATAGGCGTCGCCGTGGTCGACGATGAGCAGGTTGCCGAAGCCGCGCATCCATTCCGAGAAAACGACGCGCCCGCCGGCAATGGCCTTGACCTCGCTGCCCGTGCCGGCCCGGATGAACAGGCCGCGCCACGTGCCGCCACCGTCGCGTGGCGAGCCGAAACGGCCTGACACGGCGCCCCGTACCGGTAAACGCAGCTTGCCGCGCTGGCGGGCAAAGCTGCCGTTGCTGGGGGCGGGTTCGTAGTGGTTTTCCGCTTCGATGGTGCGAGGGCGAGATGGCTCGACATTTGGCGCAGGGCGGCTGCTTTCGCGTTCTTTTTCGCGCTGCAGTGCTGCGGCCCTGCGTGCTTCGGCCTTGCGGGCGGCTTCTGCCGCCTTGGCTGCCTGCGCCGCTTGGGCAGCGAGAATTCTGGATAGCCGGTCGATCAGGCGGGTCATTCGCTTTTCGTTTTGCTTGAGGTTGCCGATTTCCTTGCGCTGGGCTTTTACCTTGCTGGATATCTGGGCGTAGAGTGCCTGACGCTCGTCGCGCTGTTTCTGCAGATCGGCGTGGCGTTTATTCTGCTCGGCCTCGATGTCGGCGAGTTCGGCGCTGCGTTCCTTGGTATCCGCAGCCAAGGATTTCTTTTTGTCGAGCGTGGCTTTGATCTCGCCCATCAGTTCGGCGCGGGTCAGGGCGATGGCCGACAGGTAATGCAGGTCGCGCGCCATCTGGTTCGGATCGTCGCCGTTGAGCAGCAGTTGCAGGGAGTCCGGAGTTCCACGCTGGTATTGCTTGTAGAGCAGGGTTTCAAGCCGGGTTTGTTGCTGCGTCAGCGTGACACCGAGTTCCTGTGATTGCTGTTGCAGGTTTTTGAGCTTTTTTTCCAGTTGACCGCGGGAGTCGTTGAGTTCATGCAGTTCGCGCTGCAAGCGGGAAATCTGGCGATCGGATTCGCGCAGGCGGTCGCCTGCGTCCGCCCTGTTCTCTTCGTTGGCCGACAATTCCTTGCGCAGCCCCTCGATCCGGCTGCGCAGTTCGCCCAAATCAGCCTTTTTTTCGGCGATATCGGGTGAGGCGACTGGCTGGCCAGACTTTTTTTCGGCGCTGGCGGGTCTGGCACCGGCTGGCGCGGAACCGAGGAAAACGGCGGCAATCAGCGCTGCCGTCAGTCTTTTGCCGGCGTGCCGGGGTCTGCGCCGGGCAGGCCCGTGGTTTCCGAGGGGGGTCACTGAGTGATTTCGTTTAAGCGAAACGTAAAACGCTATTTTATAATGCGTCATTAATCGGAACGAGGTTTTATCTTGGAAACGCCCACCTTCAGTTTGATCGACAAGCAGGAGCACATTGAGCTGGCTGCGCGAGCTTTAAAATCCATCGCTCATCCGCTGCGTCTGAAAATTCTCTGTGTGCTCGGCGAGCAGGAGGCATGTGTCCAGGAAATCGTCGAAGCGGTAGGGACGTCGCAAAGCAATATCTCGCAGCATTTGGCTATCCTGCGTGAAAAAGGTGTGTTGGTGACCCGCAAGGACGCCAATCGGGTCTTTTACCGGGTTGGTGACCAGCGGACCCTGCAATTGGTGAGCATGATGCGTGAAGTTTTTTGCGGTACGGGAGCTTAAAGTAATGCCGATGGATTGTCGATGTGCGTGAGCCTGCCGAATTTGCGGCCGGACACTTGCCGGAGGCGAGGAACTTCCCGGCAAGCAAGCTGGCCGAGCGTATTGGCGAACTCGAGAAGTTCAAGGGCAAGCCGATCATCGTTTGCTGTGCATCGGGCATGCGTTCGGGCAAGGCTCTTGGCGAATTCAAGAAACAGGGGTTTGAAAAGCCGTACAACCTGACCGGCGGTGTCGATGCCTGGGTGGGGGCCGGTTATCCGGTGAAAAAGGGAACCAAGAGCAAATGAGCGCCCATGTCCTGATGTATACAACGGCGGTCTGCCCCTACTGCGTCCGTGCCAAGCAATTGCTCAAGGCGCGTGGCGTCGAGCAGATCGAGGAAGTCCGGGTTGATATCGACCCGGAGCGACGCGATGAAATGATGCAGAAAACTCAGCGGCGTACAGTACCGCAAATCTTCATCGGCGAAACCCATGTGGGTGGCTGTGACGATCTCTATGCCCTCGACGCATCCGGCAAGTTGAAGTCGTTGCTCGAAGGCTGATTACCCCAATTAACTTCTGAAAGAAAACCATGGAACAAAACGAACAGCCCGTCTTCGGTATTGAAAAGCTTTACGTCAAGGATCTGTCGGTCGAAGTGCCGAATGCACCGGAAATCTTCCTAGAGCGCGAACAGCCGCAGGTCGAGATCCAACTCAATACCGGTGGTCGTGCCGTGGGCGAAGGTGTCTACGAAGTCGTGCTGACCGTTACCGTGACAGCCAAGCTTGGGGAAAAGACGGTGTTTCTGGTCGAAGTCGGCCAGGCCGGTATCTTCCGTATCCAGAACGTGCCGGAAGAGCAGCTCGAGCCGTTGATCGCGGTAGCCTGCCCGAACATCCTGTTCCCGTATGCTCGCGAAGCCGTGTCCGACGCGGTCAGTCGCGCCGGCTTCCAGCCTATCGTGCTGCAACCGGTCAACTTCGAAGGCATGTACATGCAGCGCCTGCAGCAGCAGGAGCAGTCTGGCGCGCCGGTCGAAGTGTCGATCCAGTAAGGATGATTGCCATCTGGCGTCGTGTCATTGTCGCTCTGTCGCTGATCAGCGCTGCCGGAGCGGCGCTGGCCATCGACTATCGCTCGGTTGGTGCGCCGGCGGCCATCCTCTTCGATGCGCCGTCGCTGCAGGCCAAGAAGCTCTACCTGATCAAGGCGCAGACGCCGGTCGAGGTTGTCGTCAAGCTCGAGGGCTGGCTCAAGGTGCGTGATGCCGAAGGGACATTGGCCTGGATTGAATCCCGCCATGTCGCCGAGCAGCGAACACTCGTCGTGACTTCGCCGCAGGCGGAGATTCGTCAGTCGGATAATCCTGACTCGGCTATCCTCGCCGAACTCGACAAATGGGTTGCTGTTGAATACCTCGAGCCGGCCTCGCCCGGCTGGGTCAAGGTTCGCCATCGCGACGGCGTAACCGGCTACATCCATTCCACGCAGGTCTGGGGCATATGAGAATCACTTTGCTGGGGGCCGGGGCTTGGGGCACGGCGCTGTCGATTGCCTTTGCCGGCAAGCATGAATTGACGCTGTGGTCGCGCGAAGAAGATGTCGCGGCCGACCTCAAGGCTAGCCGCGAAAATCACCGCTTTTTCCCGGGCTACAAGCTGCCTGAGTCGGTTGCCGTGACAACCGATTTCGAAGCGGCGGTGGCCGATGCTGAACTGCTCATCGTGGCTACGCCGATTGCCGGCTTGCGGCCCACCGTCGAACGCCTCAAGGCCATCGGCTGTACGTTGCCCGTGCTCTGGGTGTGCAAGGGGTTTGAGGCGGGGAGTGGCAAGCTGGCGCATCAGGTGGTGGGCGAAGTGCTTGGCCCGCAGGCCTTGTGCGGTGCGCTGTCCGGCCCCAGCTTTGCCGAGGAAGTGGCCGCTGGTCAGCCGACTGCCGTGGCGCTGGCGGCGAACGATCCGGTTTTCGTCCGTGAGGCGGCGAGGCAGTTGCACACGGCCCAACTGCGCATCTACGCCAATGACGATCTGGTCGGCGTCGAAGTCGGTGGGGCGGTGAAAAATGTACTCGCCATCGCGACCGGGGTTTGCGATGGCCTTGGCCTTGGCCTCAACTCCCGGGCGGCGCTCATGACGCGTGGCCTGGCTGAAATCGCCAGGCTCGGTCAGGCGCTTGGCGCCGACCGACAGACCTTCATGGGTCTGGCCGGCATGGGGGATCTGATCCTGACTTGTACTGGTGACTTGTCGCGCAATCGTCGCGTCGGTCTGGCCCTGGCCCAGAACAAATCGCTGCCGCAGATTCTCGAAGAGCTCGGCCATGTCGCCGAAGGCGTCTATACCGCCCGCGAGGTTGATCGTCTGTCCAGCCAACTCGGCGTCGATATGCCGATCAGCGCCGCCGTGGCGGCCGTGCTGGATGGTCGTTTGAGTGCCACGCAGGCCGTCGAGCAGTTGATGGCGCGCGATCCGAAAGAAGAGCAGGCCTAACTCGCGCCAGCGAAGCCGGCCTGGCGCCAGGCTTCGAAGACGGTGACGGCTGCGGCGTTGGAGAGGTTGAGGCTGCGCTGACCCGCCTGCATGGGCAGGCGCAAGCGCTGCGCCGACGGAAATTCGGCGAGCACTTCCGGCGGCAAGCCGCTGGTTTCCCGGCCAAAAACAAACACGTCGTTTTCCTGCAAGGCCGTATCGAAGGGGCTGCCCGTGCCCTTGGTCGTCATCGCAAACAGGCGCCGCCCGGCCAGTGCCGCCTTGCAGGCATCCCAGTCGGCGTGGCGCACGACACGGGCGTATTCGTGATAATCCAGCCCGGCCCGGCGCAAACCCTTGTCGGTGATGTCGAAACCGAGCGGTTCGACCAGATGCAACTCGGCCCCGGTATTGGCGCACAGGCGAATGATGTTGCCCGTGTTGGGCGGAATTTCGGGTTGGTAGAGAACGACGGCAAACACGCGACAGCTTTCAAACGGAGAAGGGGGCGAATTAGAGCACGGATTCAGTGCTTTAGCGCGCGGGCAATGACGGCGACGGTGACCTCGGCAGCGCCATGCTGTTTGAGGACGCGGGCACACTCGTTGACGGTGGCCCCGGTGGTCATCACGTCGTCGATGAGCAGCAGGCGCCGGCCCGTGAAGTCGGCGCGGCATTCGAAGGCGCCGCGCACGTTCTTGTGCCGCGCCTTGTGCGGTAGATCGGCTTGCGGGGTCGTGGCGCGCGTGCGCACGACATTCCCACGGTCAACCGGAAATTTGAGCCGATTTTGCAGTGCCCTGGCGATTTCCGCTGACTGGTTGAAGCCACGTTCGCGCAGCCGTTCCGGATGGAGGGGCAAGGGAACGATCAGGTCGAAATGCTCGGTTCCAATCCGCTCGGCCAGTTGCTCTGCACTCCAGGCGGCAACCGCCAGTTGATGGCCGTACTTCAGGGCGTGAATCAGACGGTCGGCCGGAAAGTCGTAGCGGAAGAGGGCAATTGTCCGCGTGTAATGCGGGGGCTCGCGCAGGCAGGCGCCGCAACGTTCGCCGTGCGTCGTCTGGTCGGCGCAGATGGGGCAGCGGGCGTCGGATAGTCGGGGTAGATCGTTCGCACACGGCGGGCAAAGCAGGCTCCCCTGACTATCGGCACCACAGAGCAGACAGCTCCCCGGCAAGGCGGCATCGAGGATTTTCTGGCCAAGGCGTTTGAGTCCGTCGGGCTGGGGTAAAATTGACAGCCAGCCGGAGTGTCCGTGATAATCCATAATTACCGATGCGCTTCGTATCTGATTTTTATAGCATTTTTCACGCAAGGCCTTTCATGCAAGCTAGCTCCGTCGCCGCCGTTTCCGCTGTTTCCCAGTCTGCTCCCGCCCGTCTCTGGACGGTTCCTGAAGTACTCGCCCTCTACGAGTTGCCGCTGATGGATCTGGTCTGGCGGGCGCAAGGTGTGCACCGCGAAAACTTTGACCCGAACGCCATTCAACGCTCGACGCTGCTTTCGGTCAAGACCGGTGGCTGTTCCGAAGACTGCAGCTATTGCTCACAGTCGGCCCGCTACGATACCGACACCGAGCGCGAACGCCTGATGCCGCTCGACGAGGTGGTTGCCGCCGCTCAGGCCGCCAAGGCCAAGGGCGCCTCGCGCTTCTGCATGGGCGCCGCCTGGAAGGGGCCGAAGGACAACGATCTCGACCGCGTCCTCGACATGGTGCGCGAAGTGAAGGCGCTTGGCATGCAGACTTGCGTGACGCTCGGTATGCTCAAGGACGGTCAGGCTGAAAAGCTCAAGGAAGCCGGTCTCGACTACTACAACCACAATCTTGATACCGACAAGGAGTTCTACGGTCAGGTGATCAAGACGCACACTCAGGACGACCGCCTCGACACGCTCGAGCAGGTTCGTGATGCCGGCATCAACGTCTGTTCCGGCGGCATTATAGGCATGGGCGAATCGCGCAAGAATCGCGCCGGTCTGCTCGTCCAGTTGGCCAATCTGCCGAAGGCGCCGGAGTCCGTGCCGATCAACAACCTCGTGCCGATTCCGGGCACGCCGCTGGCCGACAAGGATCGCCTCGACCCGTTCGAGTTCGTGCGCACCATTGCCGCTGCCCGCATCATGATGCCGACCTCGTGGGTTCGCCTCTCGGCTGGCCGTCAGGAAATGAGCGACGAACTGCAGGCCCTGTGTTTCCTGGCTGGCGCCAATTCGATGTTCTACGGCGATTTCCTGCTGACGACCGCCAACCCGGATATCGAGCGCGACGACGCGTTGTTTGCGCGTCTGGGCGTCAAGGCAATTTGAGCCCAGCTAGCCCGCATTCAGGTTTTGTCGACCGGCAGCAGGTCGGTCGGCGCTTTGCCCGAGTGGCCGCGACGTATGGCGAAGGCGATTTTTTCGCTCGCGAAGTCGATCGGCGGATGCAGGAGCGGCTCGATTTCGTCAAGGTCGAGCCGAAGCGGATTCTCGATCTCGGCTGTAGTCGTGGTGGGAGCTTTCCCGGCTTGTCCGCGCGCTATCCAGCAGCTGAGCTGATCGGTCTGGATGTCGTGCCGGCCATGCTCTCGGCCGGCCGCACACCGCGCGCCGGCTGGCAACGCTGGCTGGGGATCGGCAAGAATGCGGAGCCGCTTCGCCTGGCGGCCGATGCGGCCAATTTGCCCCTGAAATCGCGGTCGACCGCAATCGTCTGGTCCAACCTGCTGTTGCACTGGCTGGACGATCCGATTCCGGCCCTGGCCGAAGCGCATCGCGTACTCGAAGTTGGTGGCCTGCTGATGTTCTCGACCCTCGGCCCGGACACGCTCAAGGAGTTGCGCGCCGCCTTCGCTGATGGCTACGCCCATACCCAGCGTTTTGCCGACATGCACGATCTCGGCGACATGCTGGTCGGCTGCGGTTTTGCCGACCCGGTCATGGACATGGAAGTCATCACCTTGACCTACGACGATCTGGACGCCATGTTCGCTGAATTGCGCGCCGCCGGTTCGTCTTGTGCCATGAAGGCCCGACGTCATGGAATGACCGGTCGGCAGTCGTGGGCGCGCGGCAAGGCTGCCTACGAAGCGATGCGCAAGGATGGTAGACTGCCGGCGACCTTCGAAGTCATCTACGGTCACGCCTGGAAGGCGGAGCCAAAAAAAACTCCGGATGGCCGCGCCATCGTTCGCTTCGATCTGCCGCGCAAAGCCTGACGTCTGTTCCCGAGACGATCGGGACTATTTCGATTTTGGTCGTTTTTTCCGGTTGACCGTAGCAAGTCGCCGGATCGATCAATCCGGCTTCTGTTTGAAGAATTTCAGCGGTTTCACTCCCTGAATTTGCGGTGCCGGGATCGCCTTGCGTTTGCGTTCCCGAATTCGCCAGCCGAGTAGAGCGGCAATGGCCATCGCGTAGGCCAGTGGCCAAAGCAGCTCGCTGGCTTTGGTCAGCCAGAAATAATGCACTGTGGCGAGGATGCTGATGAGATAGATATTGCGGTGCAGTTCCTGCCACTTTCGTCCGCCCAGCTTGCGAATGGCCCTGTTGTTCGAGGTCGCGGCGAGTGGGATCAGGAGCAGGAAGGCGGCAAAACCGACCGTCACGTAAGGGCGCTTGAAGATATCCTTGGCGATGTCGTCCATTACGAAGTCATGATCGAAGCCGATGAAGCTCAGGAAGTGCAGCGTCGCGTAGAAAAAACAGAATAGCCCGAACAGGCGCCGGAGCCGTGTCAGCCAGTGCATTTGCGTCATCGTCCGCAGTGGCGTTACGCACAGCGTGATGAGCAGCAGGTTGAACGTCCAGGTACCCGTCCAGCGTTGGACAAACGCCGCCGGATCAGTCCCCAAGTCCTCGCTATAGCCCGCCCATAGCAGACGTATTGCCGGTATCAGGCAGAGGACGAAGAGGGCGGCCTTGATTTGACCAAGCTGGCGGCTGTCGGGAGTGAAACTCATGGGAGATTCTCGCTGCGGATGAAGGCTCGCACTGGATCAGAGACTGCCAGGATGTCAGCAGATTCAGGCGGCAAGTGCGGAGCGCAACTCGATGATGTCTTCTTCGGCGGCCTTGAGCAGGTCTGCGTAGTGCGCGCGGTCAGCTTCTCGACGGGTTTCCTCCGCTGCATCGACGGTGTTGTTTTGCCACGGTAGCGGGGCGCCGGAGAGCACGATGGCGAAATACAGGATGTCGCTGATCGTGCAGGGGGACTCAACCCGGCTCAAATGGCTCTGGTCGCGCACGGCATCGGTAATCGAAGCCGGCAGGCCAAGAATATGCAAGAGGCTTTCTCCGACACCTTCGTGCCAGCCGACCAGGAGTTCGATCATGGCAGGCTCGTTGTTGCGGTATTCCGGGTATTCAGCCGCCCGAAACAGCAGGTAGAAAATGCCGATGTTGTGTACCAGGCCGGTCAGCATCGCCATTTCGGGATGGACCCGACCCAGGTGGCGGGCCAGTACGCGGGCGATGGCCGCAACCTGCAGGGAATGCTCCCAGGTTTGTCGTGCGATGTGATCGTAGGCTGCCAGATTCTTTGACTTGAGCATCTGGTCCATCGCCACGGCGAGTGAAGTGGTGCGGACGATATCGAAGCCCAGTCGCTTGATGGCGGAGTGCAGATCAGAAACCAACTTGCCGGATGGGTTGTAAGCGACGGAGTTGGCTAGGCGCAAGAGCTTGCTGGAGATCAGCGGTTCAGTGCCGATGGCCTGTACCACCTGTTCCGTGCTGGCAAACGGATCCTTGAGCGCGTTGCGGACAAGCATGGCCGCATCGAGGCAAGTCGGGAAATTGATATCGCCCGACAGGTCGCGAGCGATATCTTCAAGGATGCGAAAGTGGATGCTGCTAGTGGCAGCCATTTCAACCCGCGATGTAATGTTCCAACTGGGCAATCAGGAACTGCTGGTCACAGATTGTTTCCTTGACCAGGTCCCCGATGGAAATGATGCCCAGAACATTTCCGGCATCGTCCAGCACGGGGAGGTGTCGGAAGTGCTTTTCGGTCATTAGCGCCATGCATTCATCGAGCGAAACGGCAGGGGTCACGTAGGCAACCTTGTCGCTCATGATCTCGCTGACCAGGGTTTCCTTGGAGGTTTTTCCTTGCAGGATCAGTTTGCGCGCGTAATCGCGTTCAGAAAAAATGCCGACCAGTTGTTCGCCATCAAGAACCAGCACGGCGCCGACTTCATGCATGGCCATGACGGTGAGAGCGTGAAAGACAGTGTCGCCAGGAGCGACCACCGCCAGCGGGCGAGTCCTGTCCGCGAGAAGCTGTTTAAGGGTCTTCATGTTATGTCTCCTGCTCCATTGAGGGGTGTGTCCAGTCTAGCCCCGGCGAACTGGGCTGCCAAGTATCGGAAAAACAAAAAGGCAGCCGAAGCTGCCTTTTTTCTATTCTTTGGGCCGATCAGCGCAGGCCGGCGGCATATTCGGATACAGCCTTGATTTCGACGTCGGACAGCTTGGCGGCGATCGTGCGCATCATTTTTTCCGGATCATTGGCGCGTTCTTCAACCCGGAAAGCCTTCAACTGTGCCTCGGTATATTCGGGGAACTGACCGGCCAGGCGGGGATATTGGGCGGGAAGGCCGGCACCGGCCGGGCCATGACAGCCGGCGCAGGCGGGAATGCCTTTCTTGAAGTCACCCTGTCGCCAGATTTTCTGGCCCAGCGCAATCTGCTTCTCATCCTTGGCGGCTGCCGGCTTTTGCTTCTGGCTGGAGAACCAGGCGGCGACATTCTTGATGTCTTCGTCGGTCAAGGCTGCAGCCATACCGACCATAATGGGGTTGTTGCGCACGGGCGGTTTGTCGCCGACCGGCTTGAAGTTGTGGAGTTGTTTGGCGATGTATTCTTCAACCTGGCCGGCTAGGTTCGGGTTGGCGGAAGCCAGGCTGTTACCGTCGGCGCCATGGCAGGCGACACAGATGGTTTCAGCGATGACTTTACCCTTGGCCGGATCAGCCTTGGCATGGGCTTCTTCGGAAGCATGGGTGACGAAACTGGTGGCGAAAAGGATTGCCAGTGCCGCTTTACGGATCATTTCGAACTCCTAGTGCGCGTTTATGGGCGCTTTGGCCGGAACGGAGCTGTCCGTGAAGTGGCCTTTGCCGGCCGCTCCAATGCCGGCAAGTCGTCTGCCATTAACACCCTGGCGGGGCGTGTTCGTCTCGCCTATGTCAGCAAAACGCCAGGCCGGACGCAGCACCTGAATTATTTCACGCTGGCCGACGGCAAGTATTTCGTCGATCTGCCCGGCTACGGCTATGCCAAGGCGCCCGAGGCGATCCGCTCGCAGTGGGAAGGCCTGATCGGCCCTTACCTCAGCAAGCGGGACCAGTTGGCCGGATTGGTGGTCATCATGGACATCCGTCGGCCGATGACCGACCTTGATTTGCGCCTGATTGACTGGTTTCGGCCAACCGGACGGCCGATCCACATCCTGCTTTCGAAGGCCGACAAGTTGAGCCGGCAGGAGCAGACCAAATCCCTCCGCTCGGTCAAGGCTGAGGTGGCGACGTGGGGTGATGCGGCGTTGTATTCTGTTCAGCTCTTCTCCAGTTTGAAAAAGACTGGTGTCGAGGAGGCTGAGGGTGTTCTCGCAAACTGGCTGGATATCGAAATCAAGCCGAAAGAAAACAAAGGGCCCCCGGATAAGGGGGGTCCGGGGGCCAAAAAGCCTTAACAGGGTCAAGGCGCCCGCTCAGGGAGGTGAAGCGGGAGACAGCGCGTGCCATCTGCGGATTGTGACGCGTGTCAAGGCGGGAAGTTCCGCTGAGCAGCAAAATTTTTCTGTGTTCAATTGAACGAGGTTGAGGCATGGCTGTAGTGAGTGGTGGTTTTCCCGGAACCCGGATGCGTCGGATGCGGCGCGATGATTTTTCCCGCCGCTTGATGCGGGAGTCGGTGCTGACGGCCGATGATTTCATTTACCCGGTTTTCGTGCTCGAGGGCGAAGGGCGTGTCGAAAAGGTGTCGTCCATGCCCGGGGTCGAGCGCCAATCGCTGGACGTTTTGTTGAAGACGGCGGAGCGGGCGGTCAAGCTTGGCATTCCCGCTTTGGCGCTGTTTCCGGTAATCGACGCTTCGCTGAAGTCGCTCGGGGCCGAAGAGGCTTACAACGCCAACGGGCTGGTGCCGCGGGTGATCAAGACGCTCAAGCGCGAATTCCCGAATCTCGGGGTGATTACCGATGTGGCGCTCGATCCCTATACCAGCCACGGCCAGGACGGGTTGATCGACGAAACAGGCTACGTCCTGAACGATGAGACCTTGGAAGTGCTGGCCAGGCAGGCGCTTTGTCATTCCCTGGCTGGCGCCGATGTCGTCGCTCCGTCGGACATGATGGATGGCCGCATCGCCCGGATCAGGACTGAGCTGGAAGGTGCCGGGCAGATTTACACGCGCATTCTGGCTTACTCGGCCAAGTACGCCTCGGCTTTTTATGGCCCTTTCCGCGATGCGGTCGGCTCGGCTGGCAATCTCGGCAAGGGCAACAAATACACCTATCAGATGGACCCGGCGAATACCGACGAAGCCTTGCGCGAAGTGGCGCTTGATCTCGAAGAAGGCGCCGACATGGTCATGGTCAAGCCCGGCATGCCGTATCTGGACATCGTGCGGCGCGTCAAGGACGAGTTCAAGGTGCCAACCTATGCTTATCAGGTGAGCGGCGAGTACGCGATGCTCAAGGCGGCGGCGCAGAACGGCTGGCTGGACGAGAAGGCCTGCGTGCTGGAAAGCCTGCTGGCATTCAAGCGGGCCGGGGCCGATGGCATCCTGACCTATTTCGCGCTCGATGCGGCGGAGTATCTGAAGGGCTGACGTCAGCCGGATTCTGGATGGAAAAATGGCGGCCCGGGCCGCCATTTTGTTTTTCAGGCGCCCGGTGCGCCGGATTGCGACAGGCAGGCGAAATAAAGCATCGGCCATTGCTGCGGCCATTGCGTTAGCGGCTCGCGCGTGAAGCCGCTGCGCGCGTATTGCTCCCAGCGGCCGACGACGTAGCAGCGCAGCAGGTTGGCTAGGGCGCCGAAGTCGGCGTCGGGTTTCAGGTTTTCCTGGGTCGCAGCGATGCGCAAGGCCTGTTTCATGGCCGCTTCGACTTTGTCGAGCAGGGCATTGATGCGGACTTGCAGGCGCTCGTTTTCGTTGACCAAGGCATCGCCGATCAAGACCCGAGTCATCCCGCGGTTACGTTGGGCAAAACGCAGCAGCAGACCGATGATCAGCTCGACTTGCTTTAATCCTTCGCTTTCCTCGGTGGTGATCTGGTTGATGACCCCGAACAGGCTTTGCTCGATAAATTCTATGAGGCCTTCGAACATTTGCGCTTTGCTGGCGAAATGGCGGTAAAGCGCCGCTTCGGAGCATGCCAGCTTGCCGGCCAGCGCGGCGGTGGTGATCTTTTCCCCTTTCGGAGTTTCCAGCATTTCAGCCAGCGTCTGCAGGATTTGCAGGCGCCGTTCCCCCGGCTTTGTCGCCATGTTTTCCCCCTCCTCAGATTTCGTTTTTGGCCGAAATTTCCAGTCGACCGTAGCATTTCGATAATTGTGTTGCGGAGCGAATCTTAACGTCAACAAAAGGCGACTGGCGTAAGCCAGCGCTCACCCACACGGTTTTCATGCCGAGCTTTTTGGCAGTGACCAAATTGGCCAGACTGTCCTCGACCATGATGCAGCGGCGCGGGTCGAGGCGCTCGGCTTGGAGCAGGGTGCGGAATCCCCGAAGCGTGGGCTTGGGTTGAAAACGCAGGTTTTCGACCGCATAAACGGCGTCGAAACAACGGTCGAGTCCGGTGATGTCGAGAATTGCCTCGGCGTAATCCCGTGGTGCATTGGAAAAAATGATCTTGCGGCCGGGCAGTCGGCGCAGGGTGTGGAGCAGCGGCTTGTCGAAGACGACCATGCGCGGCAGATCGGGAAACCGGTGGGTTTCGCGCAGGAAATGGCGTGGGTCGGTATTGTGGTGGCGCATCAGACCGAGCAGCGTGGCGCCATAGCGTTCCCAGTAGCCTTGTCGAATGCGCGTCGCCTCATGTTCGTCGACGCCGAGGTGGCGCTCGATGTATTGGCGCATCGAGCGGTTGATGTGAGGGAAGATGTGCGGCGTCGCGTTGTGCAAGGTGTTGTCGAGATCGAACAACCAGACCGGGTTTTTCATGGCAATTTCCGTTGCGCAAAGGAAAAAGCCCGCTGGCGCGGGCTTTTCGGAAGCACTCGAGGATCAGTGCGACTTGATCATGGTGCCGACGCCGTGGTCGGTCAGGATTTCCAGGAGCAACGCATGTTCCACCCGGCCGTCGATGATGTGTACGCCCTTTACTCCGTTGCGGGCGGCATCGAGCGCCGAGCCGATCTTCGGCAGCATGCCGCCGGACAGCGTGCCATCTTCGACCATGTCGTCGATTTGCTTGGGGGTGATGCCGGTAATCAGTTCGCCATTCTTGTCGAGTACCCCCGGCGTGTTGGTCAGCAGGACCAGCTTTTCGGCCTTGAGGACTTCGGCGATCTTGCCAGCGACGACATCGGCGTTGATGTTGTAGGTCTCGCCATCCTTGCCGACGCCGATCGGAGCGATGACCGGGATGAAGGAGCCCTTGTCGAGGTGATCGATCAGCGTCGGATCGATGGAAACGATCTCGCCGACCTGGCCGACGTCAATCAGGTCGCCCGGGTTTTCCTTGTTTTCCAGCATCAGTTTCTTGGCACGAATGAAGTTGCCATCCTTGCCGGTCAGACCGACAGCCTTGCCGCCATGCTGGTTGATCAGGTTGACGATGTCCTTGTTGACCTGGCCGCCAAGCACCATTTCGACGACTTCCATGGTCTCGGCATCGGTGACGCGCATGCCCTGAACGAATTCGCCTTTCTTGCCGACACGGCCAAGCAGACTTTCGATCTGCGGGCCGCCGCCATGGACGACGACGATATTGAAGCCGACCAGTTCGAGCAGCACGACATCGCGGGCGAAGCAGCTTTTCAGGTGCTCGTCGGTCATCGCGTTGCCGCCGTATTTGACGACGATGGTCTTGCCGTGGAAACGCTTGATGTAGGGCAGGGCTTCGGCCAGAACGGCGGCCTTGATGCCGGGGGTAAGGTCTTCGATGCTCATGGCGGGCTCCAAGTGGAATCGCCGCGGATTGTACAAAGAAAAAGGCCGGAACGGGGTCCGGCCTTTCGAGAACGAAGGGTTAAACGATGCTTAAGCGCTTGCTGGTGGTTTCGGTGCGCTTAGGCAGGGTCAACTCAAGTACGCCATCGTTGAACTTGGCTACGGCTTTGCCATCGTCGATTTCCTGTCCCAGTTGGAAAGAACGGGACACCTTGCCGCAATAGCGTTCGGAACGAAGGATATGCTCGCCGTTCTTGACTTCCTTCTCCTGTTTCACTTCGGCACTGATCGAGACCTGATTGCCATCGACGATGACGTGGATGTCTTCCTTCTTGACACCCGGCAGGTCGGCGTGGATCAGATAGCTTTCACCCTGTTCCCTGACATCGATCTTGATGGATGGAGGTTGGGCCGGAGCGCCATCAAAATCCACGGGGCGCACGAAGAAGCCGCGGAACAGATCGTCGAACGGATCGATTCGGGTAATGTTTGCCATGGTTTTCTCCTTGGTGAACGATGCTCTCGTGGACCAAATATAGGAGAGGTTATGGCAGATTCAAGTCCCCGATGCGGGCCTTTGGGGCAATAGCAAAATGGCGTCCCGGTTGCTCCACGAGAAGCAGCGCTCGGCCGCCTCCTGCCAAGGGAGCCATTGCCAGTCACGGTGTTCATCAGGCGCCGTGACGACGGACGGTCGATCAGCCAACTGCAGGCTGAATACATGTTCGACGTTATGGGTTATCCCGGGGGCGTAGCGGTGCCGCCATTCGGTGAAAATTTCGAAGGTGTTGGTCATCTGCCAGTCGGAAAGTCGGCCACTGGCTGTATCTATCCCCGTTTCCTCAAGCACCTCACGGCGTGCCGTGTCGATGAGATTTTCGCCGCCCTCGCGACTGCCTGTGACCGACTGCCAGAAGCCCGGGTGAGCTGATCGTTCCAGCAGGAGTACGTCGAGTGCTGCAGTGTAAATGACGACCAGTACCGAGACCGGCTGTTTGCAGCCGGAGCTCATGCCGCGGGCAGCGTCGGGATGCCTCGGGCCGGGGCGTCGATCAGTATCCAGAAGGGAGTGTGCGCCTTGCGCCGCGCTTCGACGACAGCCTGAAAGACCTCGATCAGGGTGGCAAAGTCTTCGGGGGCGAGTCGGCGTAGCCGAGTCAGACCGTTAATGAGCAGAATATGTCCCTTGGCAGGTTGCCAATCGGGGTCGGCGAGGCAATCGTAAAGGGCATCGAAGTTGGCGCCATACCAGGTCGGAAAATCGAGCGCAGAGCCTAGTTGGCGTAACACGTCGGGGGCCGAAGAGGGGCCGACGATATCGACTTTCAGGAAACGGAGGTGAGCCAGCTGCGAGGCCGTTTCGATGGCGTCGTGCCGTCCCGGCGCGAGATGGAATACGCCGGAAATTTCGGTATTTCTCAGCAGTTTGTCGCTCATCGATACGTCCCTATTCCACAATTAGCCGGAATGTCCGGTAGTGGTCGTCGGTGTAGTAGTAGTGCCTATCCCGGCTGGCGACGATGCGGCGTGGCCCGCGATCGCGGCGCCACGGTGTCTTCACCGTGTATTCGCGGTAGTAGCCTCGCGGGTGCGGGGGCAGGCGTTTTTCGAAGTTGCCGAAAATGATGCCGTCGCGCTCATACGGAAAAGGTCCGCCGGCCTTGATCAACGCCAGGGTGTGCCGCGCCTCGGGTGGCAGATTTGTGACAAAAATCCGGTCGACCGTGGGGACCGCTTGTTTGTCCGTGCTCGCTGAATCGTTTTCAAAGCTGAAACCGAAGGCGCTCCCGATCGCCAGCCAGGCGACGATCAGGAGACGCAGGCAAATCTGCATTGGCGCTTAGGTCTGGCCGACTTCGACCTGGGTTTCGATCTTTTGGCGCAGGCGGATATGCAGTTCGCGCAACTGCTTCTCGTCGACGCCGGACGGTGCATCGGTAAGCAGGCACTGAGCACGCTGCGTCTTCGGGAAAGCGATGACATCGCGGATCGACTCGGCGCCGGTCATCATGGTGACGATGCGATCCAGGCCGAAAGCCAGTCCGCCGTGCGGCGGGGCTCCGTATTTCAGGGCGTCGAGCAGGAAGCCGAACTTGGCCTGCTGTTCCTCCGGGCCGATATTGAGGGCGGAAAAGACTTTCTCCTGAACGTCGGAGCGGTGAATGCGCACCGATCCACCGCCCAGCTCCCAGCCGTTCAGTGCCAGGTCGTAGGCTTTGGCCAGGCACTTGCCGGGATCGCTGACCAGCAGGTCGAGATGCTCGTCCTTGGGGCTAGTGAACGGATGGTGGCAAGCGGTCCAGCGCTTGGACTCGTCGTCGTACTCGAACATCGGGAAATCGATGACCCAAAGCGGAGCCCATTTGGCGCCGGTGACGAAGCCTTTTTCATGGCCGATCTTGATGCGCAGTGCACCGAGGGCATCATTGACGACCTTGGCCTTGTCGGCACCAAAGAAAATCAGGTCGCCGGACTGGGCGCCGGTGCGCTCGATGACGGCCTTGAGCGAGGTTTCGGAAAGATTCTTGACGATCGGTGACTGCAGGCCGGTTTCGTTGATCTGGGTGACATCGTTGACCTTGATGTAAGCCAGGCCGCGGGCGCCATAGATGCCGACGAACTGGGTGTAGGCATCGATCTCGCCGCGAGTCAGGGCAGCGCCGCCCGGAATGCGCATGGCGGCGATCCGGCCGCCTTCGCTGTTGGCGACAGCGGCGAAAACCTTGAAAGCGACATCCTTGAAGGCGTCGGTGACTTCGGTCAGTTCGAGCGTGACGCGCAGGTCCGGCTTGTCGGATCCGAAGCGGTGCATGGCTTCGGCGTAGGTCATGCGCGGGAATTCTGGCAGATCGACGTCAATGGCTTCCTTGAAAACGGTACGGATCAGTTTTTCCGTCAGCGCCATGATCTCGGCCTCGCTCATGAACGAGGTTTCGATATCGACCTGGGTGAATTCGGGCTGACGATCGGCTCGCAGGTCTTCGTCACGGAAGCACTTGACGATCTGGTAGTAGCGGTCGTAGCCGGCAACCATCAGCAGTTGCTTGAAGAGCTGTGGCGACTGCGGCAGGGCGAAGAACTGGCCTGGATGGACGCGCGACGGAACAAGGTAATCGCGGGCGCCCTCCGGCGTCGACTTGGTCAACATCGGCGTTTCGATATCGATGAAACCGTTGTCGTCCAGAAAGCGACGGAAGGCTCGCGAGGCCTTGTAACGCAGCATCAGGTTGTTTTGCATCTGCGGCCGACGCAGGTCAATGACGCGATGCAGTAGGCGAACGTTCTCTGAGAGATTGTCTTCGTCAAGCTGGAATGGCGGCGTCACCGACGGATTTAGAACCTCAATCTCATGGCAGAGAATTTCTATCTCGCCGGATGCCAGATTTGCATTGGTCGTGCCGGCTGGGCGCGGACGGACTTTGCCGGTGATTTTCAGGCAAAACTCGTTGCGGACCGATTCGGCGATGGCGAACGTGGCGGCACGATCAGGGTCGCAAACGACCTGAGCCAAGCCTTCGCGATCGCGCAAGTCGATGAAAATAACGCCGCCGTGGTCGCGCCGACGATGGGCCCAGCCGCACAGTGTGACGATTTGCCCGTCGAGGGCGGCATTGAGTTGTCCGCAATAATGGGTGCGCATGAAACTTTCCGGTTCAATCAGTTGTTAGTGAAGACGCGGGGGTGTGGCGGCGGGGCCACGACTCCCATCGAAATGATGTACTTGAGCGCTTCGTCGACCGTCATCTCCAGCTCGATGACATCCTTGGCCGGGAGCATCAGGAAAAATCCCGAGGTAGGGTTCGGCGTGGTGGGGACATAAACGCTGACGTGTTCACCGTCCAGGTGATTGACAATGTCTCCGCCCGGACTCCCCGTCTGAAAAGCGATGGTCCAGCTTCCCTGGCGAGGATACTGAACAAGCAGGGCCTTGCGAAATGCGTTGCCGTTGGGCGCAAAGAGCGTATCGGAAACCTGTTTGACGGCCTTGTACACCGAATTCACAACAGGAATCCGCGACAGCAGCTTGTCCCACCATACAACCAGTTTCTGGCCTATGAAATTGGTTGCGAGCAGCCCTGTCAGAAGTATCATGGCCAGCGTCAGGACCGCGCCTGCCCCCGGGATGGCGAATCCAACCAGATGTTGCGGATGGATGCCTTCAGGCAACAGGCGCAGGGATTGATCAAGCGTGCTGACGATAAGCGACAGAACCCAGCCGGTAATGACCAGCGGGACCCAGATCAAGAGTCCAGTGATGAAATAGCGTTTGATCAATTGGCTACGCACGATGAACAGCTACCCTCGCCTGTCTGACAGGGAGGGGCGGTATTTGCCTTGCTGCCGCCACCCTTGAAGTCAGTGGCATACCAGCCGTTGCCCTTGAGCTGAAAGCCGGCGGCGGAAAGGAGCTTGCTGTAGCTTTCCTTGCTGCATTCCGGGCAAATCGTGAGCACTGGATCGCTCCTCCAAAACCTTGAATTATAACCGAGAGTGGTGGCTACCCATATCGGGGCTAAGGCGGGTTTTTCAACCGATCATGCCGAGATAGGTCTGGGTTATCTTCTCCCCCCAGAAAAGGGCGATGCCTCCCGCTGCAGCAAGGTAGGGGCCGAACGGGATTGGCACGTTGCGACCATGTCGGGTGGCAACAATCAGCGTGATTCCTACTATGGCGCCAACGACCGAGGAGAGCAGGATGATCGCAGGCAACATTTGCCAGCCGAGCCACGCACCAAGCGCAGCAAGAAGCTTGAAGTCACCATAACCCATGCCTTCCTTGCCTGTTGCCAGTTTGAAAAGCCAGAACACGCTCCACAGGGCCAGATAGCCGAGCATTGAACCGATGACCGCAGAGGGTAGATCGGAGAAGGTGCCCCCGAGGTTGATGGCCAGGCCAAGCCAGAGCAAAGGTAAGGTGATTGAGTCTGGTAACAACTGCGTATCCAGATCGATGGCGGCGAGGGTAATCAAGGCCCAGACCAGCGCAAGCGCCCCGGCTGCTTGCAGCGTCGGGCCGAAATGCCAAGCGATATATGCTGAAATCAGGCCCGTAATGGCCTCGATGACTGGATAGCGCAGAGATATAGGAGTGCGGCATCCAGAGCATTTGCCTCTGAGAATAAACAGATAGCTTATCAGTGGGATGTTTTCGACGGCCGTAATCTGATGGCCACAAGATGGGCATCGCGAGCGAGGCGTGGAAAGTGACAACGTTTCTTCCGTGCTCGGTGCCGCCTCTCCCCGCAATTCGGCGCATTGTGCATGCCACTCCTTCTCCATTATTTTGGGGAGGCGGTGAATGACTACATTGAGAAAGCTACCAACGCACAAACCAAGCAGCCCGGCCATGGCGGCCAGGCCACCTAGTGATTCGAGTAGCATCAGACGACGGCTCCGATCTTGAAGATAGGCAGATACATCGCAACGACCATGCCGCCAATCAGCGTTCCCAGCACGACCATGATGATGGGCTCCATCAAACTGGACATGGCATCGACAGAATCGTCGACTTCTTGTTCAAAAAAGTCCGCGACTTTTGACAGCATCGAGTCCAGAGCCCCTGACTCCTCGCCAATGGATACCATTTGAATCACCATGTTGGGGAAAATGTTTGCATTTTGCATAGCGTTCGTAAGATTCACACCTGTCGATACCTCGCTTTGAATCTGTCGGGTCGCCACTTTATATACGTGATTGCCGGCGGCGCCTCCGACTGAGTCAAGGGATTCAACCAAGGGGACACCTGCTGCGAACATGGTGGCCAAGGTTCTGGTCCAGCGAGCAATTACCGACTTGCGGACAATTTCTCCAAATATGGGCATGCGCAGGAGCAGTCGGTCCATGGCCATCTGAACCTTTTCCGAGCGCTTCCAGCTTTCCAGAAAGGCGTAGACTCCTCCACCAAGAACACCGAATATTGCCCACCAATAGGAAACGAAAAAGTCGGAAATGGTTATTACAAACAGGGTTGGAACAGGCAAATCGGCGCCAAAGCTCTGGAACACTTCCTTAAAGGCTGGAATGACGAAAATCATGATCACGGCAGTGATGATGAAAGCGACAACAAGGACGGCCACAGGATAAAATAGAGCCGACTTTATTTTTCCCTTGATCGCCAGAATCTTTTCCTTGTAGGTGGCTAAGCGGTCGAGCAATGTGTCCAGAATGCCAGCCTGTTCCCCCGCCGCTACAAGATTGCAATACAGCGCGTCGAATTGCAGGGGAAACTTGCGGAAAGCTTGGGAGAGTGAGCTACCGGTTTCGACGTCCGATTTAATATCAAGCAAGAGTTTGCCGACAGCGGGGTTGGAGTGCCCCCTGCCAACGATGTCGAAAGACTGCAAAAGCGGGACGCCAGACTTCATCATGGTTGCCAATTGGCGGGTAAACAGCGAGATGTCTTTTTCGGTAATTTTGCCGCCGGTCTTGAACCGAACCTTCTTGACTTTGGCTCCAGTTATGCCTTGCCGGCGCAGGTTCGTTTGAACGACGGACTCACTGGCCGCTCTTATTTCGCCGCGTACGGTTTTACCATCCTTGTTCTTCCCTTCCCATAGGAAGGTGTTTTCCTTGACTGCCGAGGCCCTAGATCTTGCGGCGGTAGCCATATCGTTTCCTTTTCATTAGGCGTTGGTAGTGCTTAACACTTCGTCGAGTGACGTCATGCCTTGTTTGACTTTCAATAGACCGGACTCCCGCAGGTTTTTCACGCCTTCTGCCTTGGCTTGAGCGCCAAGATCAAGGGCAGTGGCGCCGCTGAGAATCAGGCGTTGCGTGGCTTCGGATATGGGCATGACTTGATAGATGCCGACACGGCCCTTGTAACCCGTGCCCTTGCAGCGATCGCAGCCGCCTGGGCCAAACAGCGTCCATGATCCGTCAAGGTCTGCTTCGGTATAGCCTGCGTCAAGAAGCGCTTGCTCGGGGATGGTGATCGGCTTCTTGCAGTTACAGAGTCGGCGGGCTAGGCGTTGCGCGGTGATCAGGAGCACGCTTGAGGCAATGTTGAACATGGGAACGCCCATGTTCATAAGGCGGGTAAGCGTTTGCGGAGCATCGTTGGTATGCAGAGTTGACAATACAAGGTGGCCTGTTTGGGCTGCCTTGATTGAAATTTCTGCAGTTTCCAGGTCGCGGATTTCGCCAACCATGATGATGTCCGGATCCTGGCGGAGAAAGGCTTTCAGGGCGACAGGGAAGGTCAGTCCCGCGCGATCGTCAACGTTGACCTGGTTGACGCCCGGGAGATTGATTTCTGCGGGGTCTTCGGCTGTCGAAATGTTGATGCCATCTTTGTTCAGGATGTTTAGGCAGGTATAGAGGGAGACTGTTTTACCGGACCCGGTTGGTCCGGTAACCAGAATCATCCCGTAAGGCCGGCTGATGGCATCCATCAGTAGTGCCTTCTGCTCCGGTTCGTAACCCAACGCTTCGATGCCTAGCGTGGCTGAGCTGGGGTCAAGAATTCGCATGACTATTTTTTCACCCTGCAATGTTGGCAGGGTGCTGACCCGGAAATCAATGGCCCGATTCTTGGAAAGAACGAGGCGCATGCGTCCATCCTGCGGCACCCGTTTTTCCGCGATGTTTAGTCGCGAAATGACTTTGATGCGCGAAGCGATTTTCTCTTTGATGGCGAGAGGAGGGGTGGCGACTTCGCGCAAGATACCGTCGACGCGAAAACGGATCCGATAAAACTTCTCGTAGGGCTCGAAGTGGATGTCCGAGGCACCATCGTTGATGGCATCGAGGAGCATTTTTTGAATGAATTTGACAACCGGTGCATCATCGATCTCTTGGCCTGCCGCTTCGTCGGCCTTGCCTGCGGCTTCCTCGTCGAGAAAGTCGAGGTTAATGTCTTCGCTGGTGAAGTTCTTGAGTGCGTCCGCTGCCGATTCGGCGTATTTGGCAACCAGCGGGGCGAGCTTGGATTGTTCGACGACGATGGGGTCAACCGCAAGTCCAGTCTGAAAGCGTATTTCGTCGAGAGCGCGTAGATTGGTCGGGTCGGCAATGGCGACCGAAAGGCGGTTGCCCCGCTTGTTGAGGGGGATGACCTTGTGCGTGGCGATCAATTTTCGGTCGATCGCATCCGATGGAATGTGCGCCTCATCGAAAGCGGCGAGATCAAGCAAGGGGTAGCCAAAGGTATCTGCGACGAAACGAGCGATATCCAGCGCTCCGGCTTTCTGGCTGATGATGATTTGCTCGATCAGTGACGTCTTGCTGTTGTGCGCTTGTGCCAGCAATTGTTCTGCCTCGGCCTCCTTGAGTTGCCCAGCCTGTACAAGCGCTCGTGCCAGGCCGCCGAGTGGAGGATTTTGAGGTGTTGCTGCCATTGATCGATATGGAAATGCCGATTAGATCGCCCGATGATGCGTGGCTTCTGGCCGGAAGATACGGACGGTGACGACACTACGGTCCTGCGTTTGGAGGACTTCGACGGCAACCCCGGCGAGTTTTATGCTTGTGCCCGACTCCGGGATGTCTTGGAAATGCTCCAGAATGAGGCCGTTCAGGGTCTTGGGGCCGTCGAGGGGAAAGTTGAGGCCGAGCGTCCGGTTTATGTCGCGCAGGGCGCGGGAGCCCTCGACGATGGCGTCCCCGTCGCCCGACCAGGCTAGTTCATGGCCAAGACCGGGGAGTGACGTGGTGAAGTCGCCAACGAATTCCTCGATGATGTCTTCAAGCGTCAGCAGGCCGAGGATTTCGCCATATTCGTCTACGACGAAGCCGATGCGCTGGCGGTTTTCCTGGAAAAAGGCGAGTTGCGAGAAAACCGGCGTGCCCGGAGCAATGTAATAAGGCGGCTGAAGCTGTTGAAGCAAGGCTGCCTCGTCGAAGTCGGGGTCACCGAGGTTGGTGAGCAGGCGGCGTACCGGTAAGACCCCGATCAATTGATCCAGTGATTCGCGACAGACCGGCAGTCTGCTGTGATGGCTCGTGGCGAGTTGGGCATGGACTTCCTCCCACTCCTGGTCGAGATCGAGAATCTCAATATTACCGCGGGGCGTCATGACATCTTCGACTGTAATGTTGTTGAGTTCGAACAGGCTCGACAGGATGGCGTGGTGTTTTTTCGGCATCAGGTGCGATGATTCGAGCACGAGACTGCGTAACTCCTCCGGGGATAGCTTGGCGGGGCCGTCGGTGGCTTGGGGCGACAGGCGAATAAGTCGAAGCAGGGCGCTGGCAAACAGATTGACGAACCAGACGACCGGGTAGAAAAGGCGGAGCAGGGGGGTTAGTACATAGCCAAGTCGAATAGCCAGACTGTCGGCATGGGTGGCGCCGATTATTTTTGGCGTTATTTCGGCGAAGACGAGGATGGCGAAGGTGATGGCCAGGGTGCCTGCGGCCAGCGCCCATTTTTCATCGCCGAACAGTTCGATGGTAATGACGCCGACCAGCGTGGCTGCGGCCGAGTTGACGAGGTTGTTGCCGAGTAGGATGACGCCAAGCATCTTGTCGGTCCGGTCAAGCAGGGCATTGGCAATTTGTGCGCCGCGATGTCCGGTTTGCGCCAGGTGGCGAAGGCGGAATCGGTTGGCCGCCATCATGGCGGTTTCGGTGAGCGAAAAGCAGCCGGATAGTGCCAGGAGAACGACGAGTGCGATCAGTTGGGCTGAGAGCGGAATTTCTTCCACGGCTCAGACGCGTCCGAGTATGACTTCCGCCACGAAGCGGCTGCCGACATAGGCCAGAATGAGCAGCGCGAAGCCGGCCAGTGTCCAGCGCAGGGCACGCTTGCCACGCCAGCCCCAGGCATGGCGTCCGACCAGCAGGGTGGCGAAGATGCCCCAGGAGGCAAAGGCGAACAAGGTTTTGTGATCGATCGTCAGGGGCTTGCCAAACAGCGCTTCGGAGAAGAGGACTCCGCTGCCGACGGTCAGGGTGAGCAGGACGAAACCGACGAGCAGCATGCGGAACAGCAGTTTTTCCATGGTGAGCAGGGGGGGCAGGCTGTTCAGGCTGCGTTTGAGCGAGCGCTTGTGCAGGGCGTTCTCGGTAAAGCCCATGAAGATGGCGTGCAGCGCCGACAGGGTCAGCAGACTGTAGGCCAGCATGGCGGCGAGGAAATGGAGCTTGAAGCCGGTGGCGCTGGCGTGGGCGACCAGATGAACGTTCGGGAAGAAGACCGGCAGCGCGGCGCAAAGAGCAGCCAGCGGCAATACCATCGGTTGCATGCCTTCCATTCTGGCCATGAAACTTTCCAGCCAGTAGATCAGTACGGCGAGCCACATCATGAGCGACAGGGCAAAGCTGAACGAGAAGCGCATGCCGATTTCGGCAAACAGGGCGTCGTAAAGTGCGGCAGCGTGAATGAACAGTGCGGCGGCAATGGCGACTCGCTCCCAGGCTTGCATGGGGCAGGCGACGCACTGGTTTTCGCCTTCGCGCCAGCGGGTGTTCCAGAAATGGAAACCGAGTGCGGCATAAAGCAGGGCGGCGAGGATGTGCGGCAGAAGCTGAATTACAATATCAACCATCCTTGAATTCTACTAGAAGCCTAAACGACATGCTCGATAACCTGACCAATCGCCTTGCTCGCGTCATGAAGACGCTGAAGGGCGAAGCTCGCCTGACGGAAACCAACATTGCCGATGCCTTGCGCGAGGTGCGCATGGCGCTGCTCGAGGCTGACGTGGCCTTGCCGGTGGTCAAGGATTTCATTGCCGCCGTCAAGGAAAAGGCCGTGGGCGAGGCGGTGATCGGGTCGCTAAGTCCCGGCCAGGCGTTGATCGGCGTCGTCCATGCCGAGTTGACCAAGATCATGGGCGATGCCCACGAAGGTATCAACTTCAATACCCAGCCCCCGGCGATCGTGCTGATGGCCGGTTTGCAGGGGGCCGGCAAGACGACCACCGTCGGCAAGCTGGGCAAGTTCCTCAAGGAAAATCACAAGAAGAAGGTGCTGGTGGTTTCCTGTGACGTCTATCGTCCGGCGGCTATCGAGCAGTTGAAGTCGGTGGCCGGGCAGGCCGGGGTCGACTTCTTCCCGTCGACTACGGGCGAGAAGCCGGAGGCCATTGCCCTGGCGGCGATTGATTGGGCGAAGCGGCATTATCACGACGTGGTGCTGGTCGATACGGCCGGTCGCCTGGCTATCGACGAAGAGATGATGGCGGAAATCAAGCGGCTGCATGCGGCGATCGCTCCGATCGAGACGCTGTTTGTGGTCGATGCCATGCTCGGCCAGGATGCCGTCAATACGGCCAAGTCGTTCAACGAGGCGTTGCCGCTGACCGGCGTCGTGCTGACCAAGCTGGACGGCGATGCGCGCGGTGGCGCGGCCTTGTCGGTGCGTCACATCACCGGCAAGCCGATCAAGTTCTCGGGGGTCGGTGAAAAGCTGTCGGGTCTTGAGGCCTTCCATCCCGAGCGGATGGCTTCGCGTATTCTGGGCATGGGCGACGTGCTGTCGCTGATCGAGGATGCCAAGAAGGGCCTGGATGAGGAAAAGGCGATTGCTTTTGCCAAGAAGCTCAAGTCGGGCAAGGGTTTCGACCTCAATGATTTCAAGGAACAGATTGCCCAGATGCGCAACATGGGGGGGCTGACCGCGATGATGGACAAGATGCCGGCGCAGATCGCCCAGATGGCCGGTCAGTTGCCGGCCGGAGCCGAAGGCAAGATGGTCGGTCGCGTCGAGGGCATCATCAATTCAATGACCCCCCTCGAACGTGCCAAGCCGGAGCTGATCAAGGCCAGCCGCAAACGTCGCATCGCGATGGGGGCGGGGGTTCAGGTGCAGGAAGTTAATCGCCTTCTCAATCAGTTCGAGCAGACGCAGAAAATGATGAAGATGATGAGCAAGGGCGGCATCGGCAAGCTCATGCGCGGCATGAAGGGCATGATGCCCGGGATGCGCTGATTTGATTTTTGGGCGTTTTTTCCGGTTGACCGTAGGAATGCCACGGTCAACCGGAAAAAACGCCCAAAATCAGCGCCCTGCCTGCGCCAGGCTGCTGGGCGTATAGCCCCATTGTTTCTGCCAGGCGGCGCGAACCATGTTCGGGTATTCCGGTTTGCCCAGGCTGCCGTTGTAGCGGCCAAGGGCGCGGAACAGGTCGCCCTTTTCAATATCCAGGTAGTGACGCAGGATGGTGCAGCCGTAACGCAGGTTGGTCCGCAGGTCGAACAGCGAGTTGTCGGGGCGGCCGATGATCTTGACCCAGAACGGCATGACCTGCATGTAGCCGCGCGCGCCGGCCGATGACACGGCGTATTTGCGGAAGCCCGATTCAACCTGCATGAGGCCGAGCACCAGTTGCGGGTCGAGTCCGGCGCGGGTCGCTTCGTAATGCACGCTGCGCAGCAGATCGATGCGGTACTCGCGGTTCGGGATGCGTTTTGCCAGCCGGCGCGACATCTCGCCCAGCCAGTCGGCTGCCTCGATCGGGTTCTTGAACGAGCTGACTGTTGGGCGGGAGTCCGAGACCGCCTTGTGCAGCGCGGCCTGTACGCTGGCCGATAGCGGTTCGTACTTTTGCGCGCCAGCGAAGGCCGCTGACGCGCCACACAAACAAATAGCCGTAATCAGGCGGCGCACAACTTTCCCTTGAGGACGCCGAGCGCATCGGCTTGCGCAATCATCGTCGGCTCGGCATCGCGGCGCCCCTTGTATTCGAGCAGGCCTTCCTTCAGGCCACGCTCGCCGATGACGACACGATGCGGAATGCCGATCAGCTCCATGTCGGCAAACATGACGCCGGGGCGCTCGTTGCGATCATCGAGCACGACATCGACGCCAGCCGCCTTCAACTCACCGTACAACTGGTCGGCCGCGGCCTTGACAGCCTCGCTCTTGTGATAACCCATAGGCACCAGGCAGACCTCAAACGGTGCGATGGCCGGCGGCAGGATGATGCCCTTGTCGTCGTTGCCTTGCTCGATGGCGGCGCCGACGATACGTGATACGCCGATGCCGTAGCAGCCCATCTCCATGATCTGGCTCTTGCCGCTTTCGTCGAGGTAAGCGCAGTTCAGCGCCTCGGCATACTTCTGACGAAGCTGGAAAATGTGGCCGACTTCAATGCCGCGCAGGATCTCCAGCGTGCCTTTGCCGTCGGGCGAAGGATCGCCCTCGACAACGTTGCGGATATCGGCCACTTCCGGCTCCGGCAGGTCGCGGCCGAAATTGACGCCGGTCAGGTGGAAACCCGCTTCGTTGGCGCCACAAACGAAATCGCTCATCGCGGCAACGCTGCGGTCGGCAAAAATGGCCACTTTTTCCCGGTTGACCGTGGCAGGCCCGATGTAGCCGGGCTGGCAGCCCAGATATTCCTCGACCTCACGTTCCGTCGCGAAACGGAACGGGTTGATGGCGGCAATCTTGCTCGCCTTGATTTCATTCAGTTCGTGGTCGCCACGCAGCAAGAGCAGGGCGAAAGTCGTGCTGCCATCTTCCTTCTCGCTCATCACGGCGATCGACTTGACGATTTGCTGCAGCGGGACGCCCAGGCATTCGGCGACATCCGCACAAGCCATCTTGCCCGGCGTGGCGACCTTTTCCACCGCCTTCGTCGCGCCGCCGCGCGGGGCGGCAGGCGCTACCGCCTCGGCCAGTTCGACGTTGGCCGCATAGCCGGAATCCGGGCAGAAAGCGATGTCATCCTCGCCGGAATCGGCCAGAACGTGGAATTCATGCGAGCCGGTGCCGCCGATCGAGCCGGTATCGGCCGCCACAGCCCGGAAGCGCAGGCCCAGGCGCATGAAGATGCGGCTGTAGGTGTCGTACATGTTGCCGTATTCGCGCTTCAGGTCGTCGAAGGAACTATGGAAAGAGTAACCATCCTTCATCAGGAATTCACGGCCGCGCATCACGCCAAAGCGGGGGCGGATTTCATCGCGGAACTTGGTCTGAATCTGGTAAAGGTGGATCGGCAACTGGCGATAGCTCTTCACATCGCGGCGTACCACGTCGGTAATCACTTCCTCGTGTGTCGGGCCGATCACGAATTCACGCTGATGGCGATCCTTGAAGCGCAGCAGCTCGGGGCCATACTGTTCCCAGCGACCTGACTCCTGCCACAGTTCGGCTGGTTGCACGGCCGGCATCAGCAACTCAAGCGCGCCGGCGTTGTTCATCTCTTCGCGAACAATATTCTCAACCTTGCGCAGCACGCGCAGACCAAGCGGCATCCAAGTATAAATACCTGCAGCGGCGCGCTTGATGTAGCCGGCGCGCAGCATCATTTTCTGGCTGATAACTTCGGCGTCGGCCGGTGCTTCCTTGAGAGTAGTGAAAAAGAACTGCGAAGTGCGCATGGGATGCTCTTGAATTCGTTGGGAAACCTCGATTTTACACGGTCCCGCTTCTTTGCATGCGGGAGCCCTTTGTTCTTTGCATGCGGGAGCCCTTTGTGAAAGAATCCGCCTAACTATTAATTTTTCAGGATTTCTATGCTTGACCGTGAAGGCTACCGCCCGAACGTCGGCATCATTCTCTGTAACGCCAAGAACGAGGTTTTCTGGGGTAAACGCATACGGGAGCATTCCTGGCAGTTTCCGCAAGGTGGCATAAAGCGGGGCGAGACGCCCGAAGAAGCCATGTTCCGTGAGCTGTACGAAGAGGTCGGGCTCTTGCCCGAGCACGTGCGTATCCTTGGGCGAACCAAAGGCTGGTTGCGTTACGAAGTGCCGACACACTGGATCAAGCGCGAGTGGCGCGGATCCTACAAGGGCCAGAAACAGATCTGGTTCCTGCTTCGCCTGGTCGGGCGCGACAGCGACGTCAGTCTGCGCGCCACAGCCAAGCCGGAATTCGACGCCTGGCGGTGGAACGACTACTGGATACCGCTCGACGCCGTGATCGAGTTCAAGCGCTCGGTGTATGAGCAGGCGCTGAATGAGCTCGTCCGCTTCCTTGATTTCGACCGAAAAGGGGCGAAACATCGTCGGCTCGCCAACGAAGCGGCGGATTCCGCCCAACCCGCCTCGCACGAGGATTAATCATGGCATTGTTCCGCAACTCCGTTCTTCTGTTGGCGAGCTTGCTCGTTTCGTCCGCCGCATCCGCGGATTTTGAGGAAGATTACGAAAGCAAACCGTGGCAGGAGATAGAGGTGCAAATGCCGGCCGCGCCAAAGCAGGAAACCCTGCTGCCGTTTTATGTTAGCGCGGCAACTGAAAATCGATTTTTCGTCGATGGCGCGACGCTCAGCGTCGGCAGCGATGGCGTCGTGCGTTACGTATTGCTCATCCTATCACCCCAGGGCGCGCGCAACGTGACGTTTGAAGGTATGCGCTGCCAGACGCGCGAGCGCCGAATTTATGCCTCCGGCCGCTTGGATGGAAGCTGGTCCAAAGCGCGGGAAAATGAATGGGTGCGTATTCAGGATGTCTATGCCAATCGCCACCATGCTGCGCTCTTCCTCGAATATTTCTGTCCGATTGGCAACATCGTTCAAAACGCGGCAGAGGCCCGAAACGCCCTGATAAAAGGCGAACACCCGGATAACAAGCACTGAAACCCATGTCCCCGGATCAACTGATTATCGAATTCGACCGTGCTCTGCGCACGGTTCTAGCCTCTGCCCGGAGTGTTCGTCCAACGCCGGGTGAGAACTTGCTCGAAGTTGATCTTGAGACCGAACAGAAGCGCCATGTCGTGGGCCTGATGCGAGTCAATCACTGCGGTGAGATTTGCGCGCAGGCCCTCTATCAGGGGCAAGCTCTGACTTCCAGGGATCCGGCGATCCGCGAAGCACTTCGTGGCGCGGCGGATGAGGAAACCGAGCATCTGGCCTGGACGGAGCAAAGGATTTCCGAGTTGGGAGGGCGCAAAAGCCTGCTGAATCCCCTCTTGTATCTCGGCTCTTTGACGCTAGGGCTTGCCGCAGGCGCGCTCGGCGACAAATGGAATCTTGGCTTCCTGGCCGAAACCGAGCGGCAAGTCGAAGCGCATCTGGATGGACATCTGCTCAGCCTCCCTGTCGACGATGTTCGTTCGCGGGCGATTGTTGAGCAAATGCGGCGGGACGAAATACAGCACGCCGAGACGGCCATTCAACACGGTGCTGCAGAGCTTCCCGGGCCGGTGAAGACAGTGATGAAATTGGCGGCCAAGGTCATGACCGGGACCGCCTACCATATTTGACGACTGGCCAAGTCTCAGGCTTCCTCAATAATCTCGAAGTCGTGAGTGATCTCGGCTGTCTTGGCCATCATGATCGAAGCGGAGCAGTATTTCGTTTTCGATAACTCGATAGCGCGCGCGACGACATCCGCCTTGAGTTGCTTTCCCTTGACGCGGTAATGAAAGTGGATGTGCGTGAATATCTTGGGGTCGCTTTCGGCACGCTCGGCCTTTAGGCTTACATCGCAAGCGCTGACGGCATGGCGGCCCTTTTTAAGGATCAAGATCACATCAAACGCCGAGCAGCCGCCGGTGCCGGCCAGAACCATCTCCATGGGGCGCAGGCCCAGGTTTCTCCCTCCCGCCTCTGGGGCGCCATCCATGACTACGGCGTGGCCGCTGCCTGTCTCTGCAACAAACGACATACCTGCGTCGTTACCCATCCATCTAACGGTGCATTCCATGGTGAACTCCTTTCAAGATCGTGAATTCTAGCGGAAGTGGCTGGTCTGGGTTGGTAGACTGAAAATGCTGCGGCGCAGCAATGATTCTGGGTTTTTAATGTATTGCCGGGGTTATATTTGGTTTTATCATTGGTTAATTAAGTTATTTTGTTGATAACAACTTGTTTAAAAACAGTTTGTTAAATATAATTAAGTTTATTTATTTATATATTTGCATATAGATTGTGCGTTGCACAAATATATCTTGCGTCCCTCCTGTGGTTCATGGAGAATGTGAAGCGTTGGAACTGTAGTGGCTTAACGGCGATTTTCAGTTCAGATTTGTCTCCTCCACCCTCCTCCTTTGGTGTGGATTTAACGCGGCTCAGCGAGCCGCGTTTTTTTTGTCCTTTTGTTGAAAAGAGTGGATAGGCATTGACA
>PHCF01000109.1 GCA_002842145.1 Betaproteobacteria bacterium HGW-Betaproteobacteria-6
GATCGGCGATTGTCACGTCTGCTACGTCGTCTCGATTGGCGGCCCGGCTGCCGCCAAGGTCATCCGCGCCGACATCTACCCGATCAAGATTCCCGATGGCGGGCCGGCGCTCGACATCCTCCAGCCCTTCCAGGTAGCCATGGTCGAATCGCCACCGCCCTGGCTGCTCAAGATTCTCGGCGTGTCGGCCGAGAAGCGGCTGAAGAACTACAGCGCGGCGGAAATCGACGAATGAGTCGGTTAAAGGCGGCTCAGGCCGCCACCCGCTCCATCTGCCGCGGCGCCAGGCCAACCTGGGTCAGGATCGTGCCTTCGTCGCCGTTCCACCACAGCGCCACCCAGGCGGCACCTTCGCCATCGATGCGCTCGATGTCGCAGATGGCGCCGACCATGTCGCGGAACATGTCCAGATCGTCCTCATCCAGCCCGGGATCGACGCTGACCTCAAGAACGCGGACCTTGTCGCCCATGCTGACGATCTGTCCCTTGCAATCAATGGTGGTGGCACTCATGGCGAACTCCGTTGGGGTTGGGTCTGCTGCCCTGTCGCAAAGTCGACGACGGCAGCCTGCTTTCACCCATCTTCGCAACGGCCGTGCCAAGTCCGCGCCTTTCAACTTTCAAACCCCATCCAGGAAAAACCATGAATAAAATCGGAATGTTTTTTGGCACTGAAACCGGCACCACCCGCCTCATCGCCAAGAAAATGCAGAAACAACTCGGCGACGACGTCTGCGACAAGCCGGTCAACGTCAATCGCATCACGCCGGACGACATGCTCAAATACGACGCCCTGATCCTCGGCACGCCGAGCTACGGCATCGGCGAAATCCCCGGCAAGGGCGCCTCCTCCGGCTGCTTCGAGCCGAACTGGGAAGAATTCCTCGCCCTGCTCCCGGCCGATGTGGACTTCAGCGGCAAACGCATCGCCTTCTTCGGCCTCGGCGCCCAGGAACGCTACGCCGACCGCTTCTGCAGCTCGCTTTTCGCGCTGGTCGAGAAATTCAAGGGCTGGGGCGCCGAAATCGTCGGCGACTGGCCGACCGACGGCTACACCTACGAACACTCCGCCGCCGAAGTCGATGGCCGTTTCATCGGCCTGATCATCGACCAGCGCACGCAAGGCATGTTCACCGACGAGCGCATCACCACCTGGCTAGCCCAGATCAAACCGCTGTTGCTGGAAAAGCTGACGGCGGAAGCTTGAACACGGAATATCAGCCGAGATGACCATCGTTTTTCACGGACGATGGTCAGCGAATATCTGGCCCCAGGCCAGCTCGACGCAGAAATAATGAAAATGCCATCAGACAGATATCAGCAAGAACTATCGGGCCGCTAAAGACCGATTCTGGCCTGTTGTAAGATGCACATCCAGCGACCAGTCTTTTCAGGTTAACGCCCTCTCTGGCTTGATTTGGTTGAGTGGCTCTTGCTGGATTAATCAATCAAGGGTCAAGACTATGGTATCCAATCTCGCGGGTGCGATGAATTCCATACGTGGAGATTCGGCGGTTCAAACAAACTGGACTTAGTTATCTCACCCAAAAACCCCACGTGGCGAACCTCACTAATAATCTCATCTGACTTGGTGCACCGAGGGTCAATTTGGACGCGACTCAGTAGGGATAGCGGATCAATTTCGTGCTGTAACAGATCTGCACGAATCTTGGTCGACATCAAGGACTGTCCCCGAATTGCAATCAACCTGAACTCCTCCTCGTGCCTGAAGGCATCGCGCTTCTTGAGAAGACTTAGCGCCCAGGATCTTCCCCAAGGCTCCCCTTCACGCACACGGCCCCCTTGCAATCGACGATTGGCCTGACCATCAGATGCGAGGCTCTCGATCACGTTTCGCGGCCAGTATGTGACTTTCCCAAAGTAAATAGCGTAATCCGGTAACGCCAGTGAGGATTGGTCGAGAAGAGCATTTGCCGAAATAGAAATACGAACTGAGTCGCTGTTAGGGGAGTAAGCCCTCCACATAGTTTCGCTCTCATCTGCAGCGCTCCAGCTCTGGCAGTAGTACTGGTATTCAGCTGGCGTGCCATAGACAAGCGTTCCTGCGCGAATTGGCTCTCCAACAAATGGCCTCCCAACCTTTATCGCTCCATCGGCAGAGTCCTTGAAAAGGGGGTATGCCTGTTGCGTTCGAAGCTCTACTGCCTCGTATGGGTCGTTCCAAATTGGCGGGTAGACAAGAGTATTTCTATTTTGAGTGAGCAACTCAACCAGTCTAGATACAGGCATTATTCGATGCACCTCAGTAGGCACATCGGCTGTCTCAACGTTGAGAAATCTTGGCGGTAACATGCTGAGAATAGACACTAATCAGAAGAATCCAGAGTTAATGGTACATCATGAGAGCATCAGCATTTTCAACCCACGGCCAGTGACTGGTATCGTTTTGCCTTGCGGTCCGTTGGTGGCAAAACCTGAACGGCTATTTAGAGCACCGAAGTGTCGTTCGACTTGAGCCGGTCTTGTTGAGATTTCATCTGGTCAACACCGATGCGATTCGGTGCTCAACACAACGCGACTCCGCACCTGAAGGCCGCTTACCCAGCGAACGCAATTCCCGCGCAAGCGGGAATTCAGTTTAGCCATGGACTCTCGCTTATGCGGGGGTGACAGGCTTATTTGACAGGGACAACAACGGCGCCCACCCGAAAATCGGCAATGCCGACTTCCCCGCCATCCTCATAGCAATCCACCGCGCGCAGGCGTTCGCCTTCGCACATGGTGCTGACCGAGGCGCCGGTTTGCGGGGTATAGACGATGCCGTGCATCGAGCAGCGCAGGTAGCGACCGGTGTGGTCGAAAACCTGTGGCTCCTCGCCATCGAGCCGGCGCGGCATGTGCACGCAGAGGTTAATGTAGGCGTAGACCTGCCCTTCGAAGCGCAGGAGCAGGCATTCCTCCTCCCGCCCTTCGAAAGTCAGGGTCAGTTTGCGGTGCTCGCCGTCGGCCAGTTCGGCACTCGGGCAAACCGCAAACTTGGGCGCGATGCGGTCCGCCATCACGCCTTTTTCAAGCACCCCGCCAGGGCCGAGTCCATCGTCGCCAGGTGGCCGGCGAACCAGGTTGGCAGGTTGCGGACGTATTCACGCGCCGTTCCCAGCCGGCCGGCTGCCACGCCGCGGGCGAAGTGGGCGAGTTCTCCGAGTACCCGCAGGTGCTCGCTGTTGTGCTCGCCGATGGCGGGAAAACGGCAAGACTTCATGAGCTTGCCTTCGTGCTCGAAATGCTGGCGGGTGTGCTCGTGCAGGCGCACGAAGAGCGCCGGGAAGTCCTCGTCGGAGGCGACGAGCAGGGCATAGACCAGCTCGACGAATTCGCGATGGGTGCCGTCCATTTCCGGCACCCCGAGGGCATGTTGCGCCTCGTCCCAGGCCATCAGATGGCGCCGTGCGTTTCGCGCTTGGCGTTGTTGGTGGTCTTCAGGGCTTCGTCGACGGTGTTCTCGGCGAGCTTGAATTTATGGCCCTTGAGTGCGTCGAAGACCGTGACGACCTTGTCGGCGGCGCTCAGACCCTTGAAGTCACCCTTGTCGAGCGCGACGAGGTCGGCCAGCTCGGTCCACACCATGCCCTGAACGAGCGGGATGAAGACGACCTTGGCACCGTTGGTGGTGGTGACGAAACCGGTCGGGATGTTGACCGTGAAGAAGACGGCAATCGTTCCGGCATTGAATTCGGCACCGAATTTTTCAACGACGAAGGGGTATTGCTGCAGTTCATCGAGCGAGCCGGAGATCAGCTTGAGGCCGCCGGCATCGCCGAGCAGGATGGCCTGCTTGAGGACTTCCGTCGGCGGCTTGCGGCGACCGTTGGCATCGGCCACTTCGCCTTCCTGCAGGATCAGCTCGCCGCGATAGGCGACGAGGCCGCCGGAGGTGGCGGCTTCCTTGAAATTGGCGTTGAAGAAGAGGGGTTCGTAACGGTCAAGCGACATGTTGCTTCCTTGGTGGATTGAATGAATTGGGTGGCCTCAGGCGGCAATTGCGGCACCGATCAGGTCGAAGACGTCGGCTTCGATCAGTTCGAGCTTCTGCTTCTTGCAGAAACGGCGTTCCTTGTCGGTCGGGTTCTGGATGAGCGCCCAGCCGGCCGGCTCGGCGGCGGCGTAGATGACGTCGGACAGCACCATGCGTTCGGTGTCGCGGTTCATGCGCACGCCCATGAACAGGTATTGCTTGCCCTTGCGCAGTTCCTTGACTTCCGGCGGGATCGAGAAGCCGCCCATGAGTTCGGTGATGAAATCGACGTAGTCGGCATCGGAGGCGATGTAGTTGGCTTCCGGCTTCGGCGTGCCCATCGGCTTGTAGAGGATGGGCAGGGCCGGATTGATGGCCTCGGTGTTCTGGTAGGCGACGCCATCCCAGAAATACAGCTTGTAGCGGAAGCTGGTGCCGGCGATGCGGGCGACGCCGACGATCAGGTTGTGCGGGACATCGGCGTAGGAGTCCTGCAGCTGCGTGTCGCGGTTGATGTCGATGACGTAGTGCGGGGCGATGCCTTTGATCCAGTCATGCACGGCGCCGCGCGTCCAGGCCGTTTCGCCGTAGACACGGTTGAGGAACTTGGTGACGGCGCTGCGCCCGCGCTTGAGTTCGACGTTCATGGCGGCGCGCGGGAATTCGTACATGAGCTTGGGCGCCATCGGCTTGCCGTCGTTCATGGCGTAGATCAGCGAATCGCTGTCGGCCGGAATCGGCGCACCGGTCGCCACGTTTTTCACATCGGCCAAAACGCCAGGGCCGAGGTAGGGAACGATGCTGCCATCCTTGAGGCCGGCCAGCAGTTTTTCGCGCAGTTCTGGGGTCATTTTTGTATGCTCTGAAAGGGGGGTAGCCCTATTCAGCAAATTCCACGCCTGACAGCACTTCGCGCTCTGGCCTGCCTTTCCGGGCGCGCCACCATTCAATTGTCGTGTTTGCGACAGTGTTTTTCGGTGGGTGACCTACACTGCGGACGATGCCCATTGGGTGATATGTTCTTCCTCCATCCGAATCAACCTCCGGCCAAAACCATGCCCACCAACACACCCAACCCAACCCGCGGCCCGCTGGCCGGCATCAAGGTCGTCGAATTCGCCGGCATCGGCCCCGGGCCGTTCTGCGGCATGTTGCTCGCCGACATGGGCGCCGAGGTCACGCTGCTCGAGCGCGCCGGCGGCACCTTCGCCTCGCAGCTTTTCGGTGGCGGACGCAAGGCAGTGGCCAATCGCGGCAAGAAATCGCTGTGCATCGACCTCAAGCATCCGGAAGCCAAGGCGCTGGTTTTCAAATTGATTGAAGGCGCCGACGTGCTGATCGAAGGTTTCCGCCCCGGCGTCATGGAGCGCCTCGGCTTCGGCCCGGAGGAATGTCTGGCCCGCAACCCGCGCCTGATCTACGGCCGCATGACGGGCTGGGGCCAGACCGGCCCCCTCGCCCCGCGCGCCGGCCACGACGCCAATTACGCGGCCATCGCCGGCGTGCTCGACACCGGCCGACGTCACGGCGGTGCGCCGTGGGCACCGCCGACGCTGGTCGGCGACATGGGCGGCGGCGGCCTCATGCTGGCCTGGGGCATCGCCTGCGCCCTGATCGAAACGCAACGCTCGGGCAAGGGCCAGGTCATCGATGCCGCCATGTGCGAAGGCGCCGCCGTCCTCGCCCACGGCCTGTTCAACCTCGAAGCGCTCGGCGAATGGAAAGGCCAGTGCGCCATCGACTCGAGCGCGCCGTTCTACGACGTCTACCAGTGTGCCGACGGTGAGTGGATCAGCGTCTGCCCGCTCGAACCGCAGTTCTACAAGACCTTCGTCGACCGCCTCAGCCTCGTCGACGACCCGGATTTCACCGGCAAGCAGTACGACACGACGCGCTGGCCGGCGATGAAGGACCGCCTGACCGCGATTTTCAAAGCCCAGCCGCGCGACCACTGGACCACCCTGTTCGACGACACCGACGACTGCGTCTGGCCCGTCCTCAGCATGAGCGACGCCCCGGCCCACCCGCACAACGTCGCCCGTGAAGCCTTTGCCGAGGTTGCCGGCGTCCTGCAGCCGACGCCCGCCCCCCGCCTTTCGCGCACCCCCGGCGCCATCCAGAGTCCGCCCCCGCTGCTCGGCGAACACTCGCGCGAACGCCTCGCCGCGTTGGGCTTGTCATTGGAAGACATCGAACGCCTGGCAGCAGCCGGCGTGGTCAGCGACCCGGTTGTTTTCTGATTACTACGGTCAACCGGAAAAAAAGGCCAAAATCGAAATTACATCTTGACGGCAATTTGCTGTTCAGTGCTCTCAAAGGAAAGCAACATGGATCGTCGGATTTTGGTCATTGCTGGTTTAGATGAAAAGACGCGACTTGGCGTTCAAACTCTCAACGACCTTGCCGCATACCAAAAAGTTGTTCTGCTCGGCGAGCCCGGTATCGGAAAAACGACCGCTTTGAACTTCATGGCTGATCGGGAACAAGCCCACGTAACTAATGTTCGCGAGTTGATCAATGATCCTCCGGCAAACGCCAACAACGGGTTGTTCCTGGATGCGCTGGACGAATATCGAAGTGATGGTGGCAAAAAGGACAAGATTTACACGCTGGCAAAATTAATTCGAGAGAAGTCGCCAGATCGATGGCGCTTGACCTGCCGGGCGGAAGATTGGCGAAATCAAGCTGATACAGCCCCACTCGAAAAAGGTAGTACGCAATCAATTGTTGTCGCGCAGCTATTGCCACTGGACTACGACGAGGCATGCAAAGTCTTAAGTAGCTTGGGTGAAAAAAATTCAGATGCTTTCATGGAGCAAGCTGAGAACCTTGGCGCACATGCTTTTACCGAAAATCCGCTAAGCCTGAAGCTGCTCCACAAAGCAGTCAGCGACGACGGAAATTGGCCTGCCACACGCTTTGAACTATTCACAAGTGCCATTACAAAACTGGCGCACGAACACAATAAGGAATATCAAGCCGATTACGAACGTAGCTCTCCGGGAAAAATTATTCAAGCGGCAGGGAAAATCGCACTCCTGCAATTACTGTCCGGAGCCCGCGCCATCTGGCGCTCACAAGGCCCGACGCCTGATGATGCGGATCAACGCGCATTTGTCACCATGCATGACCTTCAACTGGGACCCAACCTGCTCCGCGACAGCTTGGACACACCGCTATTTCGTGGCGAAGGTGAAAGTTTTGAATTCATGCACCGAACCATCGCCGAGTTTCTCGCAGGACAAACACTGGCAAGCGCGGTAACCGCGCATGGCCCCAAAGCACGTTTCCCGCTCCGCCGAGCCTTGGCACTCGTGACGGGTAATGACTGCCCCCCCACAGAACTGCGAGGTATTTTTGCCTGGTTTGCAGCCCATCTGGCGCAACAAGGTGACCATACCGGCGCTCGACAAATGGCCGAAATCGATGCATGCAGTTTGTTGACCTATGGCGATGCCGCCGCCTTCAACACCGACACCAGAAGAACCCTATTGCACAATCTGGATCGCGATGATCCCTATTTTCGTGCCCCCGAACAGGGCATCACGGTCCTCGGAGGTCTGCTCGATCAAACATTGATCGAAGACGTCATCAAGATACTAAAGAATCCACCAAAAGAATCGCATTTGCTTCTCACCATTGCCGAATCTCTAGCCAGTGGTCAGCCGATTCCCGCACTTCAACCTCATCTCAAGGAATTTGTGCTCAACCCGAACCATACGGGTTGGCAACGCAAACGAATACTGGAAGCTTTCATCCACGGTTCGAAAAACCGAATAGCTGATTTGCGAGAGCTGTTCGACGAATTGGCTTGTGAGACCGCATCAATGGAGCGCGAGGAATTGCGGATAGCAATTGCCGGGGAATTGCATCCAAAACACTTGATGGTGACAGAACTACAAAAGCTGCTGGCCGATTTCGAACGCACTCCGGAAGACAGCACTATCGGCCGTCTGTGCTCTCTGGAAAAAGCGTTTGCCCAAAATCCTTTTTCGGCCATTTTCGAGTCGCCCTATACATCATGGCGCCCATCCCCATCCTCTTCCAATAGCCCAGAAGTGGACCGCCTGCTGGATAAGATGTTGGCAGCCAGCATTCTTTCTGACCAGGAACTCACGGGAGAAAAACTGTGGCGCTGGGTTGTCAACTCGCGCCAATACATCTGGCACAACAATGATCCTGATGAAGAAACAAGGGCTGCAGTTGGCAAATGGTTGGAACCGGGCCAACACCGAGAGTCTGAACTGTTCGAAGCCATACTAGCCAGCCTGAATGCAGAAACTGGCATTTACTGCGCAGACCAAATCTACTTGAGCCTCAGCGGACACTGGCCATCTGAAAGCACCTTACAAACATTATTGAGTAAGGTAAAAAGCGGAAACGCCGAAAATATTGCCCCAGCCCTGTTAGCCATCTTTGTGCAAAAAGCTCGACAAGCACAATCAGAATCGACGCTTTTCTGGGAAATTTACGAACTGCTTGAGGATCGCCCTGAATATGCCGATCTGTTAGCGCGTTTAACAACCACAGATGCTGAATACGGGAAGCCCTCAGACCTTCGCAATCAGGCCAGAACAGCAGAACAACAACTAAAACAATGAATCGCCCCGGCCCCCTTAGATACTTCTGAGCCTTAAACTTAGGGTCAAGGAGGCCTCATGAGCAGCAAGCGTTACCCGGAAGAATTCAAGATTGCG
>PHCF01000110.1 GCA_002842145.1 Betaproteobacteria bacterium HGW-Betaproteobacteria-6
CATCCCGCTGGCCAACATCCCGCTCACCCGCAACGGCAGCATCGGCTTCCAGGTCGACAACGCCATGGCCGCCATCGCCACCGGCTGGGCACTTGGCTACGCGTGGGAAGTCATCGAGCGCGCCTTGGCCGGTTTCGTCAGCGACGCGGCGACCGCGCCCGGCCGCTTCAACGTTTTCGACTACAAGGGCGCCACGCTGATCGCCGACTACGGCCACAACCCGGATGCCATCCTGGCGCTGGTCGGCGCCATCGACAACATGCCCGCCGTGCGCCGCTCGGTCGTCATCAGCGGCGCCGGCGACCGCCGCGACGACGATATCCGCCAGCAAACCGAAATCCTCGGCGATGCCTTCGATGACGTCATTCTTTACCAGGATGCCTGCCAGCGCGGCCGTCAGGACGGCGAAGTCATCGGCCTGCTCCGCGAAGGCCTGACCAACGCCCGCCGCACCAAGCAGATCGACGCCATCACCGGCGAGTTCGTCGCCATCGACACGGCACTGGCCCGCCTGCAACCGGGCGACCTGTGCCTGATCCTGATCGACCAGGTGGATGAGGCGTTGGCGCATATCGCCAAGCGGATCGCCGAGGCAAACTGACTCACATGACTCCCGACGAGGCCCGGCACTGTCCGGGCTTTTTTTTGGGATTTGGAATGCACAACCCTCTGTCGGCCAGAAGGCTGAATCACTGCCCGGCGGCCAAAATCCCTAATCGCCGTTTTACCAGTGCTGACTTTGTGAGCACAGTGCGCTGCGCCAATAACCCTCTTTGCATGTCGGGAAATCTTACAGCCTGTTGTCGTTCAGCGGGATTCAAACAAGTCCTGATGAATTATGGCTTTGCAAGTAACTGATCTAACGAAAGTTCGGTTTGTTGCGGTACGTAAAATGCTATAAAAAGCTTGCGATATGTTTGGCTTGTGAAACGACAACTTTGGGGGGAGTTGTCACCTACTGGAACTCAGAAGGGAGAACAACATGAAGAACAATCTTATTGCCGCCAGCCTTTGCTTGTCACTAGCATTGCCTACCACTGTATTTGCAGACGTGTCAGTCAGTTCAAGCCTCGCTTTCAACTTTTCCGGTTTTACTGCGGCACCGAGACCATCCATGTATTTAAGCTCCGATAAATATTACGGCTCGGTTAGTTATAGTGATGGCCCGACTATTAGTTACCCTTGGGCCCCCAATGGCAATCTGTATCTTGACCCAAGCTATCAGGATTCACAGGGAGGCGCATGGGGAAACGTAACCGCCAGTTGGAGTGCCACAACGGGTAATGGCTCACTGAATTTGCATGCCATCGACAACAATCCGGATACGAAACAGACCTGGATAAGTTTGAGCGGAATGGGTGGGTACTTCCAGTTCCTCGGTCCTTATTCGACCTTGCCAGACTTCAGCTACACGTTCACCACGAGCGGCAGCAAAGATTCCGCAAGCGAACAGATCGGCGCGGGTGTAGGTTTCACTGTTGGTTATTCCTACTATGACGATACTGCTTCTCGTTGGATTCATACCAACCTCGCCTATGACAACTGGAGCCTTCTCTCACTTGTTGGTAATGAGTTGCTTAATTTTGATGACAGTCATGCCAATGCTTTTTCCGGATTGACAGTCCCTAATCCCATTCAAGGAGAGACTTATTATTGGTTCATCGATTACGGTTTCACGGCAGTCGGGATGGCAGACAATGGCGTGCAGGAAAACGCCGCCCCCGAACCTGCCACACTGCTGCTGATGGGCGCTGGCCTGCTCGGACTTGGTGCGCTGAGGCAGCGCTCGGCTATTCTGCCAACTTTCGGATGAGGTCAAGCAGCCGGATGTGGCAATCCGGATCAGCGACGGATTTCTCTCCGATTAGCAAGTTGGCAAATGCCGGCTTGTCAGCCCAATCTCCGTCGCTGTGCGGTCAACCGAAAATGTTTTGGTTTGTTTAAGCTGCAAAAGAACCACACATATCGCACCATGCTGTGAGCAGCCTGAATGGCCGCTTCCACTTTCCTCGACTGACTGGCAGGGGCGCTTAACCAACCAATTCCCGGATTTCATTTTTACCGGTTTTCCCGGGTTGACCGTAGCAATTCAGCTCGCGATTCGCAGTCCCGATTTTTTGAGAATTTTCGTCGAGTAGAGAATGTTGCTGGCTTGGCAGGCATCAGCCCAAAGGTCCAGCCCAAAGGGGTCAGAGACATTTAGTCTTTTGAACTGAGCCAACAATCGTGCCCCGCCGCCCCCGCGTTCTGCTCGCTGACTACCCGCTGCACATTGTTCAGCGCGGCATCAACCGCGAGCCGTGTTTTTTCACCGATGAGGATTACTACTGCTACCTCCATTGGCTGGAAGAGTCGGCTCGCGCTTGTGGCTGCGCCATTCACGCCTATGCGCTGATGACCAATCACGTCCATCTGCTGTTGACGCCTGCGGAAAGCGGCGCACCATCGCGGCTTATGCAGTCACTCGGGTGGCGCTACGTGCAGTACGCCAACCCGTTCTACCGGCGCACGGGCAGCTTGTGGGAAGGGCGTTACAAATCCAGCGTGGTGCAAGCCGAAAGCTATCTGCTGGCTTGCCAGCGTTACATCGAACTCAATCCGGTACGGGCTGGCATGGTGGTCGATCCGGGGCAGTACCGCTGGTCGAGCTATCGGGCCAACGGGTTGGGGCAGCCCGATGTTCGCCTTACGCAGCACGAACTTTACCTGTCGCTCGGCAGAGATGGCGGAGAACGGCAAGCCGCCTATCGAGCACTCTTTCGCCCGGAACTTGATGCCGAGGCCATCGACGATATTCGCCAAGCCTTGCAACTGGGCATGCCTGTCGGTAGTGAGCGTTTTGCCGAAGTGATCTGTGGGCAACTGGGTATCCGGCACAACACCGGCAAGCGCGGTCGGCCAAATGGAATGCTGGATGAAAAGAGCGCGTTGCCGAGAACAGATCAACAGGACTTTGGATTCTGAGAAGGATGGAATTGGAAAAACACGATTGGGAGAAAAAGGGAAATGTCTCTGACCCCTTTGGTGCTCTGATCGCCGACTACGGCCACAACCCGGACGCCATCCTGGCGCTGGTCGACGCCATCGACACATGCCCGCCGTGCGCCGCTCGGTCGTCATCAGCGGCGCCGGCGACCGCCGCGACGACGACATCCGCCAGCAGACCGAAATCCTCGGCGATGCCTTCGACGACGTCATTCTTTACCAGGATGCCTGCCAGCGCGGCCGTCAGGACGGCGAAGTCATCGGCCTGCTCCGCGAGGGCCTGGCCAACGCCCGCCGCACCAAGCAGATCGACGCCATCACCGGCGAGTTCATTGCCATCGACACGGCACTGGCCCGCCTGCAACCGGGCGACCTGTGCCTGATCCTGATCGACCAGGAGGATGAGGCGTTGGCGCATATCGCCAAGCGGATCGCCGAGGCAAACTGACTCGCATGACTCGCGAAGAGGCCCGGCACTGTCCGGGCCTTATTTTTTTGGGGATTTGGAATACTTCAGGGAAAGCCTTACTCCCTGGCGGCGAGATCGGTCCAGGCTTTCAATCATCAAAATGGCCGAATATTGTCGGCATTCTTTACAAAACCACATATCATATTACATATGTATTTGATTTTACGATGAAAATATAAATTGGCGCCATTATTGCTTTATCAAAAAACCTAAACTCTTATACCCATTCGAATATCATGAGCTCATTCAAAAACGCACTTGTTGCACGCTTGATTTTTGTGGTTACTTCCATATCCACGGCGTCGTTAGCAAGCGCTGCTATCTTGTCCGGCCCGACCCTCGGCAATCACAATACCGGATGGTCGAATACCGGCCTTCAATTTACCGCCTTGCAAAATGTTACGTTGCAAAGCTTTGTATTTCAGAACTATGGCGCCAATGACACGATCAAGCTAACTGACACCCTTGGCAACATATTGATGTCCTATGCATTTACTGGTAGCGGCAGCGAACAAGCTGACACAATCTCGGTTAACTGGGCTCTAACGGCAGGAACCACTTACGATCTAATCTCGCAAGACCCCAATAACAGCAAGTGGGCCGCAGCATCGTTTCCGGTCTCAAATAGCGACTTGCAGGTCAATGGTGGGTACGGTATGGGCAGCCTTCAAACTTCCTACTGGTTCCATTTCAATGACCTTACAACCGGCTCCAGCAACGTTCCAGAGCCCAGCTCTGTCGCATTGCTTGGACTTGGTCTTGCCGGAATTGCTGCAGCGCGACGCAGGAAACAGAAGATCGGGTAAATCCGTTACCCCCCTCTACAGATCCCGCTTCGGCGGGATTTTTTTTGGTGCTCCTAGTACGGTCGGACTCATGCCGGAGCAAATCAAGTGGGGCAACTGGGGGCGCTTAACCAACCAATTCCCGGATTTCATTTTTGCCGTTTTTTCCGGTTGACCGTAGCAATTCAGCTCGCGATTCGCAGTCCCGATTTCTTGAGAATTTTCGTCGAGTAGAGAATGTCGCTGGCCCGGCAGGCATCACCAAGCAGGGCACGGATTTCACCGGCCTTGGCCGAACATTCGTCGCGCGAGGCGCCGTGCACCATGGCGAAGAGGTTGTAGGGCCAGGCTGGCAGGGCGCGGGGGCGGCGGTAGCAGTGGGTGACGAAAGCTAGGGCGCCGATGCGCTCGCCGAGTTCGTCGACCAGTTCGTCGGCGACATCCCACACCGTCATGCCGTTCGCGGTCCAGCCGATGGCGTAGTGGTTGGGGACGGCACCGATGCGGCGGATGATGCCGGTTTCAAGCATGGCTTTGAGCCGGCGCATGACCTCTTCTGCCGACAGACCCAGTTGTTCGGCGACGGCGTGATAGGGGCGCGGCACGAGCGGCAGGCCGCCCTGGGTGGCGACGATCAGGGTGCGATCAATGTCGTCGATCACAAGCGCGCCTCGAGTTTCATTTCAACGAAGAATTCGCGTTCCTTGGGGAAGGCGTAGACCGGCAGGCCGGTGTCGCGTTCGATGCGGGCGATGGCCTCGGCGATACCGTCCCTGGTTTCGGTGGCGAGCACGAACCACATGTTGAGCGCGTGTTCGCGGCGGTAGTTGTGAGCCACCTGCGGCAGAGCATTGACCAGTGCCGTGACCTCGTCGTAGCGCTCCTCCGGTGCAGCGAGGGCGGCCAGCACGAAGGCGCCGCCCATTTCCTCGATCTGGAACATCGGGCCGAAGCGGGTCAGCACTTTGTCGTCGAGCAGTTGCTGCAGGCGTTGCAGCAACTCGTCCTCACTGATGCCCAGTTGCCCGGCGGCCTCGGCGTAGGGGCGTTCGCAGATCGGGAAGTCGCCTTGCAATTTTGCGAGAATTTTCCGGTCGACCGTGGAGAGTTCACGCATAGCGCGCGCCGTTCTGCTTGAAGCGGGTCAGCGAGAACAGCACCTCGTGGGCAGCCGTTTCAAGGCCGTGCCGTTGGCGCAGGTCGGCGATGATGGTCTCGACCTCGCCGCGTTCGCGGCCATGAATCATGCAGAACAGGTTGTACGGCCAGTCGGGCAGACGGCGCGGGCGGCGGTAGCACAGCGTGACGGCCGGCTCCTCGGCCAGGGCGCGGCCGATGTCGCCGACCTGCTCGTCCGGGATGTCGTGCACCAGCATGGCGTTGGCCCGGTAACCGAGTTCGTGGTGGCGGACGACGACACCAAAGCGTTTGATGGCGCCCTCTTCGAGCCAGCGGCGGATGCGGCCAATGACTTCCGGCTCGGAGGCGCCGATGCGTTCGGCGATCAGGGCAAAGGGCCGAATGAACAGCGGCAGGCCTTCCTGCAGCACGGAAACGAGACGACGCTCGGCTTCGTCAATGAGCGCTGTCGGCTGCACCGGCTGGGCCGTGGCAACACATTTTTGCTTGTCGCCGTTCAGGCAGAAGCCCAGATCGATGTGGAACTCTTCTTCCAGTGGCAGGGCCAGCAGCGGATAGCCGGCCGCCTTTTCAATGGCGCCGAGGCTGGCTTGCAGACGCCCTTCGCTCGCCGCGGTGACGACGAACCACAGGTTGTAGCGGTGCTCGCGCTCGTAGTTGTGATTGACCTCGGGAAAGCGGTTGACCGCAGCGGCGACGGCTTCGAGCTTTTCCGGCGGCACGGCCATGGCGGCAAGCGTCGAGGCGCCGATGCGCTTTGGCGCGAAGACGGCGCCGACTCGGGAAATCTTGCCTTCGCGGCGGAGGTTATCGAGGCGGCCGAGGACGACCTTCTCACCGACGCCCAAGCGCGCCGCCAGTTCGGCGAACGGCGCCGAGACCAGCGGAAAGTCGCGCTGGAAGTCGTTGAGCAACTGAAAGTCGAGGCTGTTGTTCATGGCCAAAGCGTTCATCAAAAGCCGGTGCGCACGGCGCGCGAGGTAAAAAATATGCCGGACGGGCTTTCGGCCGGGATTTCACCCAGTTTGGCAAAATTTTCGGTGTTGTAAATCAAAACCTTGTTGTCGTCGCGCGCCGAGAGCCAGACGTTTTCGCCGCGCGGCGCGAACTCCATGTGCAGGATGGCCTTGCCCGGCGCCATCCGGTGCACCACCTGGCCAGCCAGGGTGTCGATGACGTCGACCTTGGCGTTGTCCGGGAAGGCGAAATTGACCCAGATCTGGCGGCCGTCCGGCCGGGCCATGACAAAGACCGGCTGCCCGCGTACCGGAATGCGGCCGACTTCTTTCCAGGTCGCGACATCGACGATCAGCACTTCATGGCGGCCGATCGCCGGCAAATAGGCTTTCCCCTGCGCCACCGACCAGCCACGCAGGTGCGGCATCTTGAAGACGGGCAGCTTTTCTTCGCCGCGGCCATAGTTTTCGAGAATCTTCCGCGCCCCCTTTTCCGGCTGCCAGAGATCAAGCATGGCGATGCCATCCTCGCCGAACAGGCCGACCAGGAAGTAGCGGCCATCCGGCGTGACGAGGCCGTCGTAGGGCTGCTTGCCGGCCGGAAATTTTTGCGTCGTCGGCTGGCGCGGCTGGCTGAAGTCGGTAACGCGGATCTCACCGCCATCGAACAGCGCGTAGGCAAACTTGTTGCCCGCCGTGTCGGCCAGGCCGACGACCTTGGAGAACTGGCCGGGGGCGAATTCGGCCGGGACTTCCGAGAGCAGTTCGAGCGTCTCGCTGTCGAAAGCCTTGATGCCGCCCGGCTTGTAGTTCTGGGCAACGACGATGCGGCCATCCTGCGAGATCGAGCCGCCGATGGCATTGCCGGACTGGATGATGCGTTTGACGATCCTGGCTTCGAGCAGGTCGATCTTGGTCAGCCCGCCGTCGCGGCCAAAGATGAAGGCGTAGCGGCCATCCCGCGAATAAACGGCGGAGGCATGTGAAAGGTCGCCGAGGCCGCCGATGCGGGCATAGGGCTGGCGTGACGTGGTGTTAACCAGCGTAACGTGGCCGCTGGCCCGCTCGATGATCAGGCCGAGATCGCCGGTACCGCGCAGCTGCGGGCCAGCGCAGGCGTTGAGGAGCAGGGTAAAACAGGCAATCAGCAGCAGGCGCATGGCGTTCTCACTCAGGGAATTCGGTCATCAGTTTATCGACTATCCAGGCAGCCTCGGCTTCCGACAGGAACGCTTTCCACGGCGGCATCGGCGTACCCGGGCGGCCGTAGTAGATCGTCGCGGCGAGGCCCTCGGTCGGCTTGTCACGCAGGTTTTCCGGCAGCAGGGCCGGGCCGAGTCCGCCTTTGAGCGTCATGCCGTGACAGGAGCCGCAATCCTGGCGAACGATGTGCACCAGCTCTTTTTGGCGCGCCACATCCGGCTCGCCGGCGATTGCTAGCTTTGCACTTCCTACGGTCGCGGTCGACAGGAAAAAAAGGCCAAAAATGAACTTACTCGGCGACAAGGACGACCCCCTCCATTTCCGGATGCGGCCCACAACGATAGGGATAACGCCCCGGTTTATCGAACTGGCGCTGCCAGCTTTCATCGGGGAAAAACCGCTCCGACTCCCGGCCGCCTTCGGCCGGAAAAACGATGGAATGACTGGTCCGTTTTTCGTGGTTGGTCCACCGCACGCTGTCACCGACCTTGATGCTCACTTCGGCCGGCCGGTATTGGTAGCCTTCGATACTGACCTCGACCACATTGCCGGCCAACGCGGAAAAAGAAAAGAGCGCCAGCACGAGCGGCGCCCTTTTCAGGCACGACCATCCGGAATGCAGCGAGAGTCCGGATGGCATGCTGGCTTACTGCTTGGCCGCCTTCACGTCGCCATCGGCACCCAGACCAATCGTATGGCCGAAGGAAACATGATGGAAACGCCCGGCGGCATGGTCGGCGTGGATGGCGATGCCGAAGGGCACGGCCTTGCCCGGCGCCAGTACGGCATTGCCGGTCAACTTGCGGGTAAAGGTCACGGTGTAGGTATCGCCGGCCTTGGCGCCTTCGGCTGAAGCGCCGGCCTTGCCGCCGTCCATGTGGCGCTTGTCGGCGACGTAACCATCGACCGACTTGCCGCTGCTCGCCCATTGCACGAGGTCGAGCGCACCAGCGGTAACGTACTTGGTCTTGTCCTTGGCCCCCGGCATGCCCTTGGAATCCTGGTGGCAAGCGGCCCAGCAACCGGCCTGCTCAGCCAGCGGCACCTTGTCGTTGGGGAACATGATGGTGGCCTTGACGTCGTTTTCCTTGTCGGAATGGTCGAAACCGCCG
>PHCF01000111.1 GCA_002842145.1 Betaproteobacteria bacterium HGW-Betaproteobacteria-6
CCACTGCGGGTCGTTGATTGACATAAAAATACCTAGGGTCGGAATCATGGGTGTCGGGATTCAGTTGATGTAATCGTGTTGTGCTTCATATTCAGCCTCAGCAATCGCCTTCTGACGGGCATCAGCTTTGGCTCGGGCATATTCGGCCAAGGATTGGCGTAGCAAATCCAATCCATCTCCAGTCCGCGCACTGACTCGAACGCGCGCGATATTACCATACTCACTCCGCTCGACGCCGGGCAGGGCCTCGGTCAGATCTATCTTGTTCCAGACGATCAATTGCCTGACGCGGTCAGCACCAATTTCCCTGAGCACCTTGTCAACTTCATCGATCTGTTCGTCGCGAGCATGACTTGCGCTATCTACAACATGCAATAGCAGGTCAGCATGGGTTGCCACTTCCAGCGTCGCATGAAAAGCGTCGACCAACGAGTGAGGCAGATCACGAATGAAGCCAACAGTATCGGAAATCACGATATTACCTGCCCCTTCGACCCATAGTTTGCGGGAAGTCGTGTCGAGTGTGGCAAACAATTGATCGGCTGCAAAAACGCCGGCGTGCGTCAGTGCATTGAATAAGGTTGATTTTCCGGCATTGGTATAGCCCACCAGCGAAACATTCAGGACATCACCACGCATCCGCGCCTTGCGCTGAACACCGCGTTGCCGCGAGAGTTTCCCAAGCCGGTCTTTCAACAGCTTGACGCGATTACCGAGGAGACGGCGGTCAGTTTCCAGTTGCTTCTCACCCGGACCGCGCATGCCGATACCGCCCCGTTGCCGCTCAAGGTGAGTCCAACCACGAACCAATCGCGTCGACAAATGTTCGAGCTGAGCCAACTCAACCTGCAACTTACCCTCAGCACTTGAAGCGCGCAGGGCAAATATATCAAGAATGAGACTGGTCCGATCGATCACCCTACATTTGAGGGTTCGCTCAAGATTACGTTCCTGCACCGGTGATAGCTCATGGTTAAAAATCACCAGATCAGCCGCACCGGCCGAAACCATGGCCGCGATCTCATCGACCTTTCCCTTGCCGACAAAGGTCTTGGGGTCAGGACTCTGGCGCCGGCCAAAAACTTCGCTGACTACAACACCACCTGCCGACCCGGCCAGCAAACGTACCTCACCCAACTGATCTTCGAGATCAGGCTGACCAAAATCTAGCTGAACGATCACTGCACGTTCACCGGCGGCAGGTCGTTCAATCATGGGTGTTTCCGGGAAAGATGTACGCGAACCCACCATCCAGGCGGGTCGCTGGGCGGGAGTCGATTATTCCGCTGCCTGTTCCTGCTGGAGGTTAACCGGGCGGGCCGGAACCACCGTTGAGATGGCATGTTTGTAAACCATCTGGGTAACCGTGTTCTTGAGCAGCACAACGTACTGATCGAACGATTCAACCTGGCCCTGCAATTTGATCCCGTTCACCAGGTAAATTGAGACGGGAACATGCTCGCGACGGAGAGCGTTAAGGAAGGGGTCTTGTAAAAGTTGCCCTTTGTTACTCATGGTGTGGACTCCATGTAATTGTTATGAGGGTCCTAATGTACCCAAACGTAATTTTATCAACCGCGTTGCCATGGATAACAATGATTGGCGGATTTGATCCGCCCTGGTGGGCATAGCGCGGTTTGGGGCGGAACAGACCATGCTTGGCTGGAGCCTGCTTGGCGACAGCATCGATCAGCACGCGGGTCAGGCGCGGGGTGGTCATCTTGGCCATGGCGGCTGCATAAGCGGAGTCAACAGAACGGAACAGTGATTCCAAACCGATGTTGTCGCGCGCCGAAATGAAATGAAACTTGGCAAAGCTGAGAAATTGCAGCTTACGTTGCAATATCTGGCGCGTCTGCTCTCGAACATAGGAATCGAGGCCATCCCATTTGTTAACCGCAACCACTAGTGCTTTACCAGACTGAACGATGAAATCGGCGATATGCGCATCCTGATCTGATACATCAGCCCGCGCATCAACCATCAGTATGACGACATTCGCATCCTCGATTGCCTGCAACGTCTTGACCACCGAAAACTTTTCGATCGATTCAAAAACCTTGCCGCGCTTTCGCATGCCAGCAGTATCGACAAGCACGTACTTACGGCCCGCTTTTTCGAAATCAATCTCGATCGAGTCACGGGTTGTCCCCGGCGCATCAAAGGCTATAACTCGTTCTTCACCAAGCACAGTATTGATCAGAGTGGACTTGCCGACATTGGGCCGGCCGACAATCGCAACGCGGATGGCGTCGGAATGCCACTCATCATCCTCTGGCTCGGGAAAATCTTCGAGTGCCAACTCGACCAAGCCACGCACGCCCTCGCCATGGGCTGCCGAAATTGCATTGGGTTCACCAAGACCGAGCTCATGAAATTCTGCTTCAACCATCCCGGTATTCATGCCTTCGGCCTTGTTGACCGCAACAATGACCGGACAATCCACACGACGCAGTTTATTGGCAATTTCCTTATCGTGCGGAGTCAGACCGGTACGGCCATCGACCACAAATATGATGGCATCAGCTTCGGCAATCGCCTGTTCGGTCTGGCGTGCCATCTCATGGAGAATTCCCTCCTTGACCAGCGGCTCAAAACCGCCGGTATCAACCACCAGATGAGGCTTCTTGCCAAGTTTTCCATGACCGTAGTGACGATCCCGGGTCAAGCCAGGCAGATCGGCCACGATGGCATCACGGGACTTGGTGAGGCGATTGAAAAGCGTGGATTTTCCGACATTGGGTCGGCCAACCAGAACTAGCGTAGGTTTCATTGAGCCTCGATTGCGCTAACGCTACCACCGGTGGTTTGCACCAGAACAGCATTACCCAGCATCTGAAGTGGCGCACGAACCGGCGTACCATCGGTTTTTTGACGCGCAGCAAAGCTGCCATCATCACGTGAAAGGAAGTGAACAATACCCTCAGCATCGGCAACAGCAACCAATCCGCGTTGCACAACGGGGGCCGAAAGGCGACGATTTTTGAGTTTATCCTGCTTCCACAGACTGCTTCCGGAGTGACGGTCGAGCGCATGGACGACCCCCTTGTCATCGGCAACAAATAGATAGCGGCTATCCATCACCAAACCGGCCACCGAGGACAAGTCACGTGACCAGACCAGCGCCCCACCCTGCCCCATGTCAAAGCAGGCAACACGCCCCTGGAAGGCAACTGCACAGATCAGAGTGCCATCTATCACGGGTGATGCCACAATATCTGCCACCCGGTCAAGTTCAGTCGCCCCCTTGGGCAAGGCCACTGCCCCCTCCCAGACCGGCGCACCATTTTGTATCGCCAGCGCCACGAGCTTGCCACCGGGGTATCCAACAAAGATATAACGATCGGCAAACACTGGCGAACCAGCGCTACGCACAGATAACGAAGGCGTAGACCGCTGATAAACCCATTTTCGCCCGCCGTCCCCTGCGTCAAGCAAATGAATCCGGTTGTCACCGCTCTTCACTGCAACGCCGTCATCGCCGACGACCGGCGCCGCCAGTACCTCGCTGGAGACCTTGGACTGCCAGAGAGCCTTGCCATCGTCGGCTGAAAACACGAGTACATCACCTTTTGATGTACCAACAGCAACCAGGCGGCTGTTCGCCCCTACGCCAGCCGAGAGCGGCTGGCCAGCCTCGATTTTCCAGACCACCTTGCCATCTTCAAGGCGAACAAGCGTCCCGTTTCGGCTCGCCACATAGGCGACATTTCCTACCACTGCCGGGGTGAAGGTGTAGTCTCCAGCCTTGCCGACGCTGGCCGACCACGCCGTCTTGACCTCGGCCGTCGGAGTCAGTTGCCCCAATGGCGCCATTTTGGGTCCGGTGCTGGCAAAAGGATTAATCGAGTCAATCGCATCGGAGACCGTCGCACAGCCTCCCAGAAACAGACCGGAGGCAACAATAAGGGCGGCAAGTTGAGGTGACATCAGACAGCCTCACCCAGATTATCGAGCTTCTGTTGAAGTAGCTCACGGCCCGCTCCCTGCTTGCCAGTCATCTTTCCCAAGGCTGCCTTATAGGCTGAACGCGCTTCGGGCTTTTTGCCCTGAGCGGCGAAAAGGTCACCTTTCAACTCCTGGAAACGTGCATCGAAAGCTGGCGCATGGGCAGCATCGAGCTGCTTCAGCGCTTCTTCGTATGCTTGTTCGTCGATTTGAACTGCTACCAGACGCAGACGCGCCAGATCCCTGATCTCGTCCTGGCCGTTTTCCGCCACCCAACCGAATTGGGACTTGGCAGTCTTGAGGTCGCCCGTTTCGAATGATTGCTTGCCAGCCAACAGGGCACCAAGAGACGCATAACTGGTTCCGCCAAACTTCTCGGCCAACTCGCCCGCAGCTGACTTAACCTTCTGAGCATCGCCAATGGCAGCGGCCTGTTCCAGCACTGCATAAATGGCAGCAGCCTGCGTCGTTTGCCCCCGCTCGTACCAGTTCCAACCCTGCCAGCCGACCACCCCCAGCGAAGCTGCGACGACCACGCTCGTCACCAGGTTGCCATACATTTTCCACCAGGTTTTCAGGGTATCAATCTGTTCCTGCTCTTCGAGGTCGTAATGCGCCATGCTGCTTATTCCTCTTCGTCCGAATCAATAATTTGGTCGATGATGGCCTCGGCCAGCTCATCAACTTTCAGTTTACGTTGCTCGATCCCGGCCTGACGCAGCGATTTCAACTGAACCTCACCGGTCGACGCTTCGTCATCGCCAATAATCACAGCAAAGGTCGCTCCGCTACCATCCGCCTTCTTCATCTGCGACTTGAAGCTGCCACCACCGCAATGCTGCAGTACGTCAATGCCCTGATCACGCAGGCCTTCTGCGACGCGGAAGGCAAGGCGAGCCGCATCCCCTCCCTGGTGCACAAGATAGACATCGGGCGCCGGAGCCGCCGGTTCACCACCGGAGTCCTTGATCAGGGCAATCAAACGCTCGATGCCCATTGCAAAACCGCAGGCGGGCGTTGGCTTGCCGCCGAGTTGCTCAACCAGACCATCATAACGACCACCGGCACAGACCGTACCCTGAGCCCCCAGTTTGTCAGTGATCCACTCGAAAACGGTTAGATTGTAATAGTCCAGCCCCCGAACCAGGCGCGGATTGATCTTGAAGGGTATTCCTGCATCGCGCAAAACGCGCTGGACGCCTTCGAAGTGAGCCAGCGACTCAGCACCGAGGTAATCGATCAGCTTAGGTGCTCCCGCGCACAGATCCTGCATGGCCGGATTCTTGGTGTCGAGAATGCGCAGCGGATTGGTATGCAGACGACGCTTGGAATCCTCGTCAAGCAACTCGGCGTTTTCCTCGAAATAGGTGACCAGCGCAGCGCGATGCTGAGCACGCTCTGCCGGCTGACCAAGGCTATTAAGTTGAAGTTCTATGCCATCCAACCCGAGGTCATTCCACAAACGGGCGCCCATGAGGATCATTTCGGCATCGATATCCGGACCAACCATGCCGAAGGATTCGACACCGACCTGATGAAACTGGCGATAACGCCCCTTCTGCGGACGCTCGTGGCGAAACATCTGGCCAATATAGTAGAGGCGCTGGGTCTGACGAGCAGCCAGATTGTGTTCAATGACGGCCCGCACGCAACCGGCCGTACCCTCCGGGCGCAGGGTCAGCGCTTCGCCATTGAGACCGTCGATAAAGGAATACATTTCCTTTTCGACGATGTCGGTAACTTCGCCAATGGCGCGCTTGAAGAGTGGCGTCGGCTCAACGATGGGCATTCGGATCGGACGATAGCCGTAGCCTTTCAGCCATGACCGGATGGTATCTTCGAACAGCTCCCAGAATGCGGCTTCGTCGGGCAGGATGTCGTTCATCCCGCGGACGGCTTGCAAGGTTTGACTCATGACTTCAGTTTCTTGGAGTAGGTGCGCTCGACGTAGCGCTCAATGATTTGCTTGAATTCGTTGGCAATGTTGTCGCCTTTGAGAGTGACCGTTTTCTGACCATCCTCGTAAACTGGCGCCGATGGCGCCTCTCCTGTCCCCGGCAGGGAAATGCCGATGTTGGCGTGCTTCGACTCGCCGGGGCCATTGACGATGCAGCCCATCACAGCCAGCGTCATGTTCTCGGCCCCGTCGTAGCGCAGCTTCCACTCCGGCATCTTGGCGCGCACGAAATCCTGAACTTCGCCAGCCAGTTCCTGAAACAGGGTGCTGGTCGTCCTGCCACAGCCGGGACAAGCCGCAACCATCGGCGTAAATGCACGCAGCCCCATCGTTTGCAGGATTTCCTGGCCGACGATGACTTCCTGCGTTCGCGAACCGCCGGGCTCCGGGGTCAGCGAAATGCGAATGGTGTCGCCGATACCTTCCTGCAACAAAACGGACAGCGCAGCGGTCGACGCAACGATTCCCTTTGACCCCATGCCCGCCTCGGTCAAACCGAGATGCAGCGCGTAATCGGCACGCTTCGACAGCTCGCGATAAATGGCAATCAAGTCCTGAACGCTCGAGACCTTACAGGACAGGATGATCTTTCCACCATGGAGGCCAACTTCCTCGGCCTTGGCGGCAGACTCAAGGGCCGAGGTAACCATCGCGTAGCGCATGATCTCGGTCGCATCCAAAGGCTGCGGTCGACTGGAATTTTCGTCCATTATTCGCGCCAACAATTCCTGATCGAGGCTGCCCCAATTAACGCCGATACGCACCGGCTTATCGTATTTGCAGGCCAGCTCGACCATCTGGGCGAACTGCTCATCCTTTTTTTTGCCGAAACCGACGTTACCCGGATTGATCCGATATTTGGCCAGCGCCTCGGCACAGGCCGGATGGTCGGTCAGCAATCGATGGCCGTTGTAATGAAAATCACCGATCAGCGGCACATTGCAATTCATCCGGTCGAGGTGATCGCGAATTTTCGGTACGGCGGCAGCGGCCTCCGGCGAATTCACCGTGATGCGGACCAGCTCGGAGCCTGCCCGGGCCAGCTCTGCTGTTTGCAGGGCGGTGGCCAGATAGTCCGCGGTATCGGTGTTGGTCATTGACTGGACAACCGTTGGAGCATCGCCCCCCAGCTTCACGTGCCCGACAAAACAGGAGCGGGTCAGGCGTTTGGCAACTGCGCTCACGACTTACTCCAAAACCAGACGGGCGACATCGCCACGCGTGTGCGGCGCCAGATCCACAGCCTCACCGTGCCAATAAACACGGACACCGGGCGCATAGCCAATCGTTACCGAAAATGGTCCCTGACCGGACAGAGCCTGCTCGGAGCCCGCTGTCAGGCGCTGAGAAAAGACAACCTTGTTGTCACGATCCCGAACCTCAAGCCAGGACTCTTTCTCGAACAAGAAACGCATTTGGGGCGCTTCAACCGACGTCGTGACGGACGCTTGCTGATCGGTGTTAACGGAAGGTGCAGAAGACGAGGCCTGCTGAGCGGGGACTTCTATCGGCTCCAACACTTGCGGGTTCATCACCTGCTGTGGCGTTGTACCCGGCGGAAAAACGGGATCCGGGACAGTCGCCGCGGGTGCCGAAACGGATACTTCGCTCCCCCCTCTAGCCAGCGAGTCGAGCAAGGATTGCGTGCTTTCCCGCAGAGACGACAGATCACCGGGAATTAGGAAATACACAAATGCTGCCAGGACGACCGAACCGGCACCGATCAAAACAACGAGTTTGCTACGCCTGGAGCCAACACTGCCGGAATGCGGCATGGCTGCCGGCGTCATTTCAGAAACGCCAAGGCTGCTAACCGGCTTTTCGAGCACTTCGTCGAGTTGCGCCATAAGCGGCATTGGATCAATCTGAATGAGGCGTGCATAGTTGCGCACAAATCCACGGATGAAGGTATTGCCCGGCAGACCTTTCCAATCGCCGGCCTCAAGCGATTCAACCTGCCGCGGACCGAGCTTTAGCGCCTGTGCGATATCCGCCAGCTCCAATCCGCGCGCCTCGCGCGCCAGCCGCAATTGCTCGCCAACCGACGGCCCAGCTTCCACGACTGCCTCTTCGGCAACAACGTCCTGGATATTCACCTGCTCACTCATTCAAAATTACCCTTTAGGAATTCCTGATACTCCGCTGACGTCGGATAACGGCCACGCAGTTGCGAAGCGTAGCCGGCTTCGGCGGCTCGATTACCTTGCTTGCGCTCTAGGCGCAGACCGAGCCAGAGCGCATCAGCCGTTGGCGGCTCCATCATTTTCAGTGACTCGGTCAGATAAATTCGTGACTCATCAAAGTTGCCACGCTGGTAAAAAATCCTGGCCAGTTGCAGACGTGCCAAAACGGCCCCATCTCGTGAAAGCTGCAAGGCCTTGAGCAGGTAATTCTGGGCCCCATCAAGATCGCCTGCCTTGAAAGCGCAGGTACCGGCATTGGTGTAGGCACGGTCCGGGGTCTCGTACAAGGGACTCTTCAAGGCGTTGAGGAAGTAGGCGATGGACTCCCGCTCCTTTCCCGTCTCGCAAAGGTACCAGCCATAGTTGTTGTTAACCTCGGGGTCATTGGGCGCCATGCTCAAAGCCTGACGAAAATCTTCTTCCGCCTTGTCGTATTCCTTGAGCGAAAGCCGAACCAGGCCACGTACGCTATAGGCTTGGAAGTAACTGGAATCGGCGCTCAGGGCAATGCGCAGCTCGTCGAGCGCCACCCCTGGATTTCCCGCCTGAAAATACATGGCCCCAAGCTCGGTATGTAGCCTGGCCCGATTACGGGGATCAGGTCCGCCATTCGACTGACTGGTTGCCGAGGGATTGAAGTCGTATTGCGCCTGAACGGAGAAGGCGCAGAACACACCGAGAAAAATGCTCGCAACCCGGCTTTTCAGCGAAAAAACTTTCACGATCTTGCCTCCACTAAGGGAATCACTCGTCCGGCAGTCCGTCGGGTCTTGTCCTTGACCTGACCGGCCAACTGGCCACAGGCCGCGTCGATGTCGTCGCCACGGGTCTTACGCGTCGTCGTGACGATGCCAGCCTGCATCAGAATATCGGCAAAGCGACGCACACGCTCGGCCGACGAACGCCTGAATGGCGAGCCGGGGAAGGGGTTGAAGGGAATCAGGTTGAATTTGCAATGAACATGCTTGACCAGCGCCAGCAGTTCGCGGGCATGGGCATCGCTGTCATTGATGCCGTCGAGCATTATGTACTCGAAGGTGATGAAATCGCGCGGCGCCTTGTCCAGGTAACGCTGGCAGGCTGCCATCAGTTCTTTCAGCGGATATTTCTGGTTGATCGGCACGATCTGGTCGCGCAGCTTGTCGTTCGGCGCATGCAGCGAGACAGCCAAAGCAACCGGGCACTCATCGCCGAGTCGATCCATGACCGGCACTAGGCCGGAAGTGGAGACGGTGACGCGGCGGCGTGAGAGGCCATAAGCGTTGTCGTCGAGCATCAGCTTCAAGGCGGCAACGGAATTGTCGAAATTGGCGAGCGGCTCGCCCATGCCCATCAGCACAACGTTGGAAATGACCCGCTCATCACCGTGGACCGCACCGAGTGCATGGTTTGCCAGCCAGAGCTGGCCGATAATTTCCGCCACCGTCAGGTTGCGGTTGAAGCCCTGCTTGCCAGTCGAACAGAAGGCGCAATCGAGCGCACAACCGGCCTGCGTAGAGATGCACAGCGTACCGCGGTCGTCTTCGGGAATGAACACCGTTTCGACGGCATTGCCGTTGCCGACGTCGATCAGAAACTTGCGCGTACCGTCATCCGACAGCTTGTCGGAGACGACAGCAGGCGGGGCCACGACCGCCCTCGCCTTGAGCTTCTCGCGAAGGCTCTTGGCGATGTCGGTCATGGCATCGAAGTCCGCCACGCCGGAACGATGAATCCAGCGCAAGACCTGCTTGGCGCGGAAGGGCTTTTCGCCCTGCTCGGCAAACCAGGCAGTCAGGCTTTCGCCATCGAAATCCAGCAGATTGACGGTCAGAAGAAAGCAACTTCCACGGCAGCAGTTTCCGGAGCGTCAGAGCCGTGCACGGCGTTGGCGTCGATCGATTCGGCGAAGTCGGCGCGGATGGTACCCGGCGCAGCTTCCTTCGGATTGGTGGCACCCATCAATTCGCGGTTCTTGGCGATGGCATTTTCGCCCTCGAGCACTTGCACCATGACCGGACCGGAGGTCATGAAGGCAACCAGATCCTTGAAGAACGGACGTGCCTTATGGACAGCGTAGAACTGGCCGGCTTCCTGCTCGGACAACCAGACCATCTTGGAGGCAACGATCTTCAGACCGTTGGTTTCGAAACGGGAGTAAATCTTGCCGATAACGTTCTTGGCAACAGCGTCGGGTTTGATGATGGAGAGGGCGAGTTCGATAGCCATTTAATTGCTCCGCAAAAGCTAGTCAGTTGAAAAACGGACGATTTTAGCAGATTCGGAATCCGAACGCCCGATTCACTGCGCTGGCGATTTCTCGCCGTCCGGCTTGTTCAGCGGCTCGCGCAGGTCGCCAAAACTGCGCGGCGCGACGTATTGCAGCAACTCCTTGCCATCGCTATCGACCACGACATCAAGGCCCTTCTCAGGGTAGAGCAGATGGGTGCGCCTCTCGGATACAGCGAGACGTTCGCCTGGCGGCCCAAAGCGCTGGATGACCGTCGCCTCGTCGAGATTGACCGCCGGCACGACACTGATCGCCTTGACCGGCAGTTTGTCGATCGCAGCCAGATCATCCGGATGCAGGGTGATTTTGCGCGTCGTACTCTCCATGTGCTTGGCCTTGAGGGCGCGATCACGCATTTCTGAAATTTGCTCATTTTTCGCGTCGACCGTAACAATCACCTTGGCCAGCACAAAACCGAGCGCAACCTGCGAGTAATAACCTTCGAGCGCCCCCATTTCGTGAGGCTCGGCGATGATCGCGACATCGATCTCATCACCCAGTTTCCGGCGCACATCGGCCAGCGTGCTGACCCCCGGTTGCAGCCCGAAAACCGTGCTGCCGCCCTGCCCATCAAGCGCAATCTGCCAAGGCAGGTTGGTGTTCGGATCAACACCTGGCTGCCTGCCGGCATCGGGCAGGAAGAAGGGGAGAATCAGCGCGAGCAAAACAAGGCCAACGAGGGAGAGGGCAAATTTCATGGATTTCCAACCAACGGGCAAGGGGGCTGATTGTGCCATAGCCGGCGCGGCCCCAAACAAGAATGCCGCGCCCTGAGCATCCGGGGCGCGGCATTTGTTAGCGGCGAAAAGCTGTTACATCATGCCCAGCGTTCGCGGCAACCAGAGTGAAATCTCCGGCACGTAGGTAATGAAGATCAGGAAGACCAGCATGGCGTACAGCCACGGCAGCACAGCCACGGTCATCTCCGACATGCCGGCGCGGGTGATGCCGCTGGCGACGAAGAGGTTGAGACCGACCGGTGGCGTGATCATGCCGATTTCCATGTTGACCGTGATGACGATGCCGAAATGGACCGGATCGATACCCAGGGCCACTGCAACCGGGAACAGAATCGGCGCCAGGATCAAAATGATCGACGACGGCTCCATGAAGTTGCCGGCAACCAGCAGCAGCAAGTTGACCATGACCAGGAAACCAACCTGCCCCATCCCCATGCTGACGATCCAGTCCGCGATGCCCTGCGGAATCTGCTCGGAGGTCAGGATAAAGGAGAACAGGATGGCGCTGGCGATGATAAACAGCAGCATCGAGCTCATGTTGGCCGAATCGATCAGCACCTTCGGAATCTGCTTGAAGGTCAGGTCCTTGTACACGAAAACCGCGATGAAGAAAGCATAGACCGCAGACATCGCTGCCGCTTCAGTCGGGGTGAACATGCCGGAATAGATCCCGCCCATGACCACGACGATCAACATCAGGCCCCAGAAGGCTTGCCGGAACGTGTAAAAACGCTCTTTCCAGCTCGCCTTCGGCAAACGAGGATAGTTACCCTTGCGCGCCTGCCACCAGGTCGTCACGCCAAGGGTCAGCGCCAGCAGAAAGCCGGGGATGACACCCGCCATGAACAGGGCGCCAACCGATGAATTGGTGGTCACCGCATACATCACCATGACAATGGACGGCGGAATCAGGATGCCCAGACCGCCGGCCGAGGCGACCACCCCGGCGCCGAAGCGCATCGGGAAGCCCTGCTTGACCATCGCCGGAATCAGGATCGAGCCGATGGCCACCACGGTCGCCGGCGAGGAGCCGGAAACCGCTGCGAACAGGGCACAGGCAAGCACCGCCGACATGCCCAGACCGCCGGTCAAGTGACCGACCATGGCCGAAGCAAAGTTGATCATGCGGCGCGCCACGCCACCGTGGGTCAGGAAGTTGCCGGCCAGGATGAAGAACGGAATGGCCATGATCTCGAACTTCTCGATGCCGGTAAACATCTTGAGTGCGATCGAGGCGATCGGCGTCTCGGTAAAGGCAAACATGAAGCCGAGCACGGTCAGGCCAAGCGCCACGCCAACCGGCATGCCGACCACCATGAGCGCGAGCAGCAGACCAAAGATAATCAGTGCGCTCATCGCCTACTTCTCCTCTTTCTTCTCGTCGACCGTGGGATGCTCCTTCTCCCACTCCTTTTCACTCAAGCCGCGATGCGCGTGCTCCCGCTGCTCGGCAATTTCGATGGCTTCGCCAACAACCAGAACCTCGCCTTCTTCGAGCCCTTCGACATGACCATGGTCATGCGATGGCAACTCGCCGGTGCGGGCAAACTTGATCATCACTTGGACAAAGCGGAAGCACATCAGGAAGGAACCGATCGGCACAGCCAGATAAACCATCCAGGTCGGCCACTCCAGATCAGGCGTGGTCGGTCCCTCGAAGTGATCGCCAATATCCATGCCCAGTGCATTCAGTGTTACGTAGGCCATGCCGTTTTCCCAGACGAAGGTAGCGCCAAACACGCCAATCACCAGGGTAAACAACACACCGCAAGACAAGCCGAGAAGAATCATCGCCGCCCGCCGCTTGTCCTTGAGCCGATTGATCAGCAAATCGACCCCGACGTGAATGCCGGTGCGCACGCCATAGGCCGCACCAAATTTGGCCATCCAGACGAATAGAATGATTGCCAACTCCTGGGACCAGCCCATGTCGATCGACAGCAGCCAATCCTGGACAACCGGGATTTCAAAGCCGGAACCGTAGCGGTGCACCACCGAAACGAAGACGACGATTGTCGCCACGGCCATGAGTGAGCCAATAATTATTTCTTCCAGGCGGTCAAGTATTTTCGCCATTTACCCTCTCCTCGCAAAAACGCCCGCCGCCACGATGGGCAACGGCGGGCGCTTCAGGACTGGCAGACCAGATTTTTCTTATGGATTAAAGCTTGGCCGGATTGAAGCCGGTGGCCTTGTAGACCTCCTGGATCGTTTCCTTGCCAATCCGGCTTTCCATCTTCTCATGCACCGGGACCAGCGCCTTCTTGAATGCGGTACGCTCGGCGGCAGTCAGCATGTGCACTTCCGTCTTGCCGCTCTTCTTGACATTATCCAGGGCCGTATCGTTCTCAACCTTGGCGATCTGGTTGGCGTAGCGGGTCGACTGAACCATGGCCTCTTCCAGTTGCTTGCGGATATCAGCCGGCAGGCCATCCCAGAACTTCTTGTTGACGATGACGGCATAACCCAGATAACCGTGCTCAGTCAGACTCAGATGCTTCTGCACCTCATGCATCTTCTGGGTATAGAGGTTGGAAATCGGATTCTCGGTACCGTCGACCACACCCGTCTGCAGCGCCTGGTAGACCTCAGAGAATGCCATCATTTGCGGCAACGCACCCAGGGCACGCATCTGCTGCTCGAGCACCTTGGACGACTGAATACGCAACTTCTTGCCCTTCAGATCGGCCGGCTGGTTGATCGGCGTATTGGCGGAGAGAGACTTGAAGCCGTTATCCCAGAATGCCAGACCACGGATACCCTTGGGTTCCAGCTTGGACAGGAGCTTCTGGCCAACCGGGCCGGTGGTAACCTTGTGCAGGTCGTCGTAGCCATCAAAGATGTAAGGCAGGTCGAACACCTCGAAGTCCTTGACACCCAGCGGGCCGAACTTGGCCAGCGACGGCGCAAGCATCTGGACGGCACCAAGCTGCAGCGCCTCCATTTCTTCCTTATCCTTGTACAAAGTCGAGTTGGCATAAACCTCAACCTTGACCTTGCCACCGGTCAACTCGCCAGCCTTCTTGGCAAAATAATCGGCCGCCTTGCCCTTGGGCGTGTCATTGGCGACAACGTGGCTGAACTTGTCAGAAGCTTGGATACTTTCATTGTTCTCTCCTCCAGGAATGAATCGCAAATATCGGTAATTGCGACTGGGTGAAATTATTACGAAAGAGATAACCCCTGCGTATTGTGGATTTCCACATACCCTGATTGCCCCGATCGACGGCCGGCAAGGTACTAGTCGCTGTAGCAACAGGCCACAATTCCCCGCCTGCAAAAACGTGGTGTACCATTTTGACGATGAATCACCCTCCGCAGAACTCCCAAGGCAATTCGCGCCGGCTAGGCTGGTTGCTCGCCGTACCCAAGCTGGGCATCGTGTTGCTGCTGGTCGCGCTGCTCGCGTTGCTCTGGCTGTTGCACCGCAACGAAGCCGAGGAGGAGCGCACATCGCTGATCAAGGACGTGCTGTGGCTTGAGCAGAATCTGCGCTTCCACCTGAACGGCAACGAAGAGCAACTTCAGCAATTGGCCCTGGAAATCGCCGACCTGCCTACCGGCCAGAGACGTTTTCGATTACGCGCCGAACACATGCTCAAGAATTCGCCGGACATTGCACAGATTCTCTGGCTGGATCGCAGCCGTCAGGTTGTCGACGCCCTGCCCACTGCCGGCAATGAACCAGACAGCAACGCGGCCGGCCCCCCAGCTTCGGCAAGGGCTTTCGACGTAGCCAGCCGTCTCGGCAAACGCCAGTACAGCGCACCGTATTTTCTCGAGGGCGGACGCGCCTTCGTCGAGTTGCACGTTCCCGTTTTCCATGAGCGGAGGGTCTCCGGCATGCTGGTCGCCGCCTACCCGCTCGACACCCTGCTGGCCAATCAGGTGCCCTGGTGGTTTACCGAAAAATACAAGGTGGAGATCGTCGATGACAACGATCTCCAATACGCCACGAAGACCCGCATACAAGGCAACAGCGACCTGCGCTACGAGATCCCCTTCGATCCTCCTGGATCCGGCCTGCTACTGCGTGTCACCAGCTATCACAGCCCCGACAACACCCTGCAACGCCTGCTCGTTGCAGCCATTATTCTCCTTGCCGCCGGCGTCTTCCTGAGCCTGTGGATGGTTCGCGACCTGATGAAGAAGCGCTCCAGGGCCGAAGAAGCGTTGCGGGCCGAACACGCCTTCCGTGCTGCCATGGAGGATTCGCTGACGGTTGGCATGCGCGCCCGCGATCTCGAAGGTCACGTCATCTATGTCAACCCGGCGTTCTGCACGATGACCGGATTCAGCGCGAGCGAACTCGTTGGCCACACCCCGCCCATGCCCTACTGGGCTCCCGAACAACTGGAAGAAACGTTGGCCATGCACCAGACCGTGCTGGCTGGCAAAGCACCGCTCGACGGCTTTGAAATCACCTTCATGCGCAAGAACGGCGAGCGTTTTCACGCCCTCGTATACGAAGCCAAACTGATCGACGGCAACGGCAAGCACACTGGCTGGATGGCCTCGGTCCTCGACATTACCGAACGCAAGCATGCCGAGGAACTAGCCCGCCAGCAGCAAGAGCAACTGCAATTTACTTCGCGCCTCGTCACCATGGGAGAAATGGCTTCGACCCTGGCTCACGAGCTCAACCAGCCACTGGCCGCCATCGCCAGCTACAACACGGGCTGCCTGAACTTGCTGAGCAGCGGCCAGGCCGCCCCCCAGGACATTGTCCCAGCCCTGGAAAAAATCGCAGCACAAGCGCAGCGTGCCGGCAAAATCATTCGCCGCGTCCACGATTTTGTCCGCAAGAGCGAGCCGAAGCGAGCTCCCTGCCAACTTGGCGAAGTAATCGAAGACTGCCTGGGCTTCATCGAAGCCGAGGCCCGCAAACACCAGGTTCGGATCGAGTGCGACATCCCGACGCTCCCCCCCATCCCGGCCGACCGGCTGATGCTGGAACAGGTGTTGCTCAACCTCATCCGCAACGGCATGGAGGCGATGGCCGCCACCCCGGCTGCCGATCGCGTACTGCGCGTCGCCGTCGAACTCGGCACCAACGAACTGCTGGTCAGCGTCAGCGACCAAGGCTGCGGTATCGCCGCCGATGTCCGCGAAAAGCTGTTCACCGCCTTCTTCACCACCAAGCAGGAAGGCATGGGTATCGGGCTGTCCATCTGTCGCTCGATCGTCGAATTCCATCGTGGCCGCCTATGGGTTGAGGAAAACCCCCTTTCACCCAGCGGTAGCGGTACGATATTCCGCTTCACCCTGCCCCTGGAAGCCGCATGAGCATGCCCATGGCCCATCTGGTCGATGACGACGAAGCGATCCGTGACGCCCTGTCCTGGCTCCTGAAGTCACGCGGAATTCCGTGTGCCAGCTACAATTCGGCAGAAGCCTTTCTTGCCGCCTGGAGCAAGGACATGAGCGGCTGCATCGTGCTCGACATGCGCATGTCCGGGCAGAGCGGGCTGGATTGTTTCGATCAACTGGTCGCCCGCGAATCGACGCTCCCGGTCATCTTCCTGACCGGCCATGGTGACGTTCCGCTGGCCGTCGCCACGCTCAAGAAAGGCGCCTTCGATTTTTTCGAGAAGCCGTTCAACGACAACGATCTGGCCAGCCGCGTAGAAGAGGCCATCGCCCTCGATGCCCGACAGCGCGCCGCCAGCGCTACGGTCGACTCGGTAAACGCGCGAATTTCGACGCTGACCACCCGCGAACGACAAATCATGGACCTGGTACTGGCCGGCAAATTCAACAAAGTCATCGCCGACGAACTGAATATCAGCATGCGCACCGTCGAAGTTCACCGGGCCAATCTATTCGACAAAATGCAGGTAAAAACAGCAGTCGAGCTGGCCAACCTTCTGAAGCCAGGACACTGATGCTTCCCTACCGCTTCTTTTTTCGCTAGCATCACGCAAACTTCGCGCGCCATCCTTGGCGCTATTCACCGATTCGTTTCACCCATCCCACGAGGCAACCATGAGCGAGCACATCCATTACGTAACCGACGACACTTTTGAAGCGGAAGTGCTGCAATCGCAGCAGCCCGTTCTCGTCGACTACTGGGCTGAATGGTGCGGCCCCTGCAAGATGATCGCTCCGATCCTCGACGAAGTGGCCACCGAATATGCCGGCAAGCTCAAGGTCGCCAAGGTCAACATCGATGACAATCAGGCCACTCCGGCCAAGTTCGGCATCCGCGGCATCCCGACGCTGATGATTTTCAAGAACGGCAACATCGAAGCAACCAAGGTTGGCGCACTGTCCAAGTCCCAACTCGCTGCCTTTATTGACAGC
>PHCF01000002.1 GCA_002842145.1 Betaproteobacteria bacterium HGW-Betaproteobacteria-6
CTGGCGGCACATCGATCCGACGGTCAAGGACCGCCAGTTCTGCGACGTCGGCAGCCAGTACCGCAGCGGCATCTACTGGCAGAACGAGGCCGAACGGCAGGCGGCCGAAGCCAGCCGCGACGCCCTGCTCAAAAGTGCCCGCTTTCCGGTGATCTACACCGAAGTGCAGGCTGCCTCGGCTTTCTGGCCGGCCGAGGAATATCACCAGGACTATTACAGGAAAAATCCCTTCCGCTACGCTTACTACCGCGCCAGTTGCGGCCGCGATGCGCGCGTTGCGCAGGTGTGGGACGAGAAAAAATAAGCGCCGGCCGGGCAGGCGCTCAGCGCATTCGAGCTGGCGGGGCATAGCGCCGGCCGGGTAAGCGTTGCTGCGCTGCAGCATGCGGGTTAACATGGCCGCCTCGAATCCGCCTTGCCGGCGGCCAACTCCCCGCAAAGAACATGTTCAAATCCCTCCGTCAGGACTGGCTTGCCAATGTCCGCAACGATCTGCTGGCCGGCCTCGTCGTCGCGCTGGCGCTGATTCCCGAGGCCATCGCCTTTTCCATCATCGCCGGGGTCGATCCCAAGGTCGGGCTTTACGCCTCGTTCTGCATCGCCGTGGTGATCTCCATCGTCGGCGGCCGGCCAGGCATGATCTCCGCCGCCACCGGCGCCATGGCGCTGGTCATGGTCACGCTGGTCAAGGAACACGGCCTGCACTACCTGCTCGCCGCGACGCTGCTCACCGGCCTGCTCCAGATCGTCGCCGGCTGGATCAATCTCGGCGCGCTCATGCGCTTCGTCTCGCGCTCGGTGGTCACCGGCTTCGTCAATGCGCTGGCCATCCTGATCTTCATGGCCCAACTGCCGGAACTGACCAACGTCAGCTGGCACGTCTATGCCATGACCGCCGCCGGGCTGGGCATCATTTACCTGTTCCCCTACCTCACCAAGGCCGTGCCGTCGCCGCTGGTCACCATCGTCGTGCTGACCGCCGTTGCCATCTTTCTCGATCTCGACATCCGCACGGTTGGCGACATGGGGGAACTGCCGGACAGCCTGCCGGCTTTCCTGCTGCCCGACGTGCCGCTCAATCTCGACACGCTGCGCATCATCTTCCCCTACTCGCTGACCCTGATGGTCGTCGGCCTGCTCGAATCGCTGATGACGGCGACCATCGTCGATGACCTGACCGACACCGCCAGCAACAAGAACCGCGAATGCGTCGGCCAGGGCGTCGCCAACATCGCCGCCGGCTGCATTGGCGGCATGGCCGGCTGCGCGATGATCGGCCAGTCGGTGATCAATGTGAAATCGGGCGGCCGCGGTCGGCTATCCACCTTCGCCGCCGGTGTCTTCCTGCTCACGCTGCTCATGCTGGTCGGCGACTGGGTGGCCAGGATCCCGATGGCGGCGCTGGTCGCCGTGATGATCATGGTCTCGATCGGTACCTTCAACTGGGTTTCGCTGCGCAACCTCCGCGAACACCCGGCCAGTTCGAGCGTGGTCATGGTCGCCACCGTCATCGTAACCGTGTTCACCCACGACCTGGCCAAGGGCGTTGGCGTCGGCGTGCTGCTTTCCGGGTTCTTCTTTGCCCACAAGGTGGCGCTGCTGTTCCGCGTCCGCTCGAACTCGGAAGACGAAGGCCGGGCCCGTGTCTACCGCTTCTCCGGCCAGATTTTCTTCGCCTCGGCCGACCGCTTCGTTGCTTCCTTCGACTTCAAGGAAGTCATCGAGAAGGTCGTCATCGACGTCTCGAAGGCGCATTTCTGGGACATCACGGCGGTCAGTGCGCTCGACAAGGTGGTGCTCAAATTCCGCCGCGAAGGCGTCGAGGTTGACATCGTCGGCCTCAACGAAGCCAGTGCCACCCTGCTCGACCGCTTCGCCATCCACGACAAGGACGGCGGCGAAGACCTGCTGGCCAGTCACTGAGGAGCGCAGCATGAAAAACGAAAACAAGGTGCTGGCCTGCGTCGACCGCTCGCATTTTGCCGACACCATCGCCGACGCCGCCGCCTGGGCGGCCGCCCGGATGGCCGCGCCGCTCGAATTCCTGCACGTTCTCGACCGCCATCCGGAAATCGGCTCCGGCGAGGATCATTCCGGCGCCATCGGTTTCGACGCCCAGGAGCATCTGCTCAAGGAACTCAGCGACAAGGATGCGGCCAAGACCAGGGCCATGCGCGAGGAGGGCAGGCTCTTCCTGAACCGTCTGCGCGAACGGGCCATCGCCGCCGGCGTGCCGGCCCCGGATACCCGCCAGCGCTACGGCCACCTCGCAGAAAGCCTGGCCGAACAGGAAGCCGAGGTGCGCCTGTTCGTCCTCGGCCGGCGTGGCGAATCGGCGGAAGCCACGCAACGTGATCTGGGCCGCAACGTCGAATCGGTCGTCCGCGCGCTGCACAAGCCGATCCTGACCGTGACCGAAACCTTCAAGGCGCCCGAGCGTTTCATGATCGCCTTCGACGGCGGCATGGTGACCCGGCGCGGCGTCGAGATGGTCGCCGCCAGCCCCTTGTTCAAGGGCCTTCCCTGCCACGTTCTGATGTCGGGCAAGGCCGATGCCAACGGCCCGCAGCAGACGGCGTGGGCGACGGCCACGCTGGAGCAGGCCGGCTTTGCCGTCACTGCCGAAAACCGCCCGGGCGACGCCGAAACGGTCATCGCCCGAACGGTCCAGGAGCGCGGCATCGACCTGCTGATCATGGGCGCCTTCAACCATTCGCCGCTACGCAGCCTGATCTTCGGCAGCCGGACCAGCGATCTGCTGCGCTCGGCACGCATCCCGACCCTGTTGCTGCGCTAAGTTTCGGCGGGCGGATGCCGCCCTACGAAAAATGCGCGATCAGCTCGCGCAGATCGTCGTCTTCCTGCCATTGCCGGCGCTCCGGGTGGGCGAGCGCGTAGGCCGCGCTCTGTTGCGCATCCTGCTCGTGAAAGCTGTCGAGAATGCGCGCCAGGTGCTCGGGGTAGGGCAGCATCACGCCGTAGTAAAGAACGGACGATCCGCGGTTGATGAGCAGGGTCGGAAAGTTTTCGATATCGATGTCGCCCAGAACGTCGGCCTGATTCTCGATGTCCACCCAATGAAAGCGCGCTCCGGGAAAGCGGGCGCTTACTTCCTCGAATCCGGAACGATACTCGCGGCAGGTGCCGCACCATTCGGCGCACAGGCAGAAGACGGAAAAAGCGGCGTTGGTCTGGGGCATGTTCGGGGCAAAGATAAGCGTGTCCGCCAGTTTAGCCGCTGGCGCCGCCGATTTCATTTTTGGCCAAAAATCGGCGTCGACCGTAGGACTTGAGCCTGACCGTCTATACAAAGCGGGCGACAAAGGCGCCCAGCTTGGCTTCGGGCAGGGCTACCCAGACGCGGTGGCCGCTGCCGGGGGCGACCTCAACGGGTTGGCCGGCCGCGTTTTCCATGCGTTCCACGGTGTGCGTCGTGTTGCCTGAGGGGTGCACGCATTCGAGCCGGTCGCCGACGGAAAAGCGGTTCTTGACCTCGATTTCCATGAGGCCGCGCGCCGCGTCGAAACGCACGGCGTCGCCGACGTACAGGCTGCGATCCGATTCCGAACTGCCGCGCAGGTAATTCTGATAATCGGCGTCGTGGTGGCGCTGCAGGAAACCGTCGGTGTAGCCGCGATTGGCCAGACCTTCGAGTTCGCGGAGCAGGGCAGGGTCGAGCGGCTTGCCGGCGACGGCATCGTCGATGGCCTGGCGGTAGGCTTGCGAGGTGCGCGCGACGTAATACGGACTCTTTGTGCGGCCTTCTATCTTCAGCGAATCGACACCGATCTCGACGAGGCGATGGACGTGCTCGATGGCGCGCAGATCCTTGGAGTTCAGGATGTAGGTGCCGTGCTCGTCTTCCTCGATCGGCATGAGTTCGCCCGGGCGCTGCTTTTCTTCGAGCAGGATTTCCTGTTCGTTTTTGAGCATTTTTGCCGGTTGACCGTCGGAAGTGCTGACCTTGTAGTCCCAGCGGCAGGAATTGGTGCACGTGCCCTGGTTCGGGTCGCGGTGATTGAAGTAGCCGGAGAGCAGGCAGCGACCGGAGTAGGCGATGCACAGCGCGCCATGCACGAACACTTCGAGTTCGATGTCCGGGCAACGCTGGCGGATTTCAGCGACTTCGTCGAGCGACAGTTCGCGCGACAGGATGATGCGCTGGACGCCCATTTTTTGCCAAAAACGCACCGAGGCCCAATTCACCGTGTTGGCCTGCACCGACAGGTGGATGACCTGTTCCGGCCAGGTTTCGCGCACCATGTCGATGAGGCCGGGGTCGGACATGATCAGCGCGTCCGGCTTGAGGGCGATGACCGGCGCCATGTCGGCCAGATAGGTCGGCAGCTTGGCGTTGTGCGGAATGATGTTGCTGACGACGAAAAACTGCTTGCCGCGGGCATGCGCCTCGTTGATTCCTTCGCCCAGTTTCTCGAGGCTGCCGAACTCGTTGTTGCGCACGCGCAGGCTGTAGCGCGGCTGGCCGGCGTAGATGGCATCGGCGCCGAAATCGAAGGCGGTGCGCATCATCTCGAGCGAGCCGGCGGGGGCGAGGAGTTCAGGGGCTTTGGACATAGTAGAATGCAGCGAAACCGCGCATTGTAGAGACTATGTCCGAAGAAATCCTGATCAATTTCACCCCGCAGGAAACCCGCGTTGCCGTCATGCAACAGGGCGTCGTCCAGGAACTCCACATCGAGCGCACGGCAAGTCGCGGCCTGGTCGGGAATGTCTATCTCGGGCGCATCTGCCGCATCCTGCCCGGCATGCAGTCAGCCTTCATCGACGTTGGACTCGACCGCACCGCCTTCCTGCACGTCGCCGACATCTGGCAGCCACGCGAACCGAACCAGGACAGGCCGACCGAAAGGCCGATCGAGAAAATGCTCCACGAAGGGCAGAGCATCCTCGTCCAGGTCGTCAAGGATCCCATCGGCACCAAGGGCGCGCGACTGTCGACGCAGGTCTCCATCGCCGGCCGCATGCTGGTTTACCTGCCCCAGGAAAAGCACATCGGCATCTCGCAGCGCATCGAATCCGAGGCCGAACGCGAGTCCCTGCGCGAAAAGATCAACCGCCTTGTGCCGGCCGACGAGCCGGGCGGGTTCATCGTTCGCACCATGGCCGAAAACGCCAGCGACGAAGAGTTCGCCACCGACATCGCCTACCTTCGCAAGACCTGGGCCGATATCCGCGAAAAGGCCCGCACCCAGGCGCCACCGACCCTGCTCTACCAGGAGTTGTCGCTCGGCCAGCGCGTCCTGCGCGATTTCGTCAATCCGGAGTCGACGCGCATCGTCATCGACTCGCGGGAGAATTTCCAGAAGCTCACCGCCTTCGCCCAGGAATACACCCCGGCGGTCATTCCGCTGCTCGAGCATTACACCGGCCAGCGCCCGCTGTTCGACCTGCACGGCGTCGAGGACGAGATCCAGAAAGCCCTGGCCCGCCGCGTCGACTTGAAGTCGGGCGGCTACCTGATCATGGATCAGACCGAGGCAATGACGACCATCGACGTCAATACCGGCGGCTTCGTCGGCGTGCGCAATTTCGATGACACCATTTTCAAGACCAACCTCGAAGCCGCCGTCACCATCGCCCGCCAGCTGCGCCTGCGGAACCTCGGCGGCATCATCATTGTCGACTTCATCGACATGGAGAACGAGGAACACAAGAAAGCCGTGCTCGATGAATTCAACAAGGCATTGGCCCGCGATCACACCCGACTGACGGTCAACGGGTTCACCCAGCTCGGCCTGGTTGAAATGACCCGCAAGCGGACCCGTGAATCGCTTGCCCACGTGCTGTGCCAGCCGTGCCCGACCTGCGGCGGCCGTGGCGAGGTCAAGACGGCGCGTACGGTGGCCTACGAGATTCTGCGCGAACTGCTGCGCGAGGCCCGCCAGTTCAATGCCCGCGAATACCGCATCCTGGCCGGCCCGGCCGTGGTCAACCTCTTCCTCGACGAAGAGTCGCAGGCCTTGGCCATGCTCTCCGACTTCATCGGCAAATCCGTTTCACTGCAATCCGAACCCAGTTATTCGCCCGAGCAGTACGACATTGTTTTGATGTAGCGTAATTTTCGTTGATCCGCGATCATCGTTTGTGAAAATTATCGTTAATAATCAATGTTATTTCGTTTGTTCTGTTGATCTGAAGTGATCCTCGTATAATCGAAGCTATCAACTTTTGGGTAGCTAGATGGGTAGCTAGAGCGGTAGCTACCCAGGCATTTCGAGGAGCCTCCTTGGCCAAGATTCAAACCAACCTTCTGACCGATATCCAGATTCGCAAATGGATACGCGCAGGCGCTCCGATTGCAAAGTCTGATGGCGGAGGACTGACCTTTACTTTGTCGTCTGTTGGTGCTGCCGTCTGGGTACTTCGATTTAGGCATGCCGGCAGGCGACAGGAGGTCACGCTGGGTCGTTACCCGGATTTGTCCCTTGCTGCTGCACGGTTGATGGCAGCTAAAAAGCGCCTTGCCTTGGTTGAGGGTGTTAATCCGGCAGATGAAGTGCGCAAGGCAAAAAGTCACCGAGATTGGACCATTCGGGAACTGATTCGCGACTACAAGGAATTGGTTTTGAGTACGCTGGCAGAAAGTACCCAGCGGAGCTATGGCAGAAATCTCAAGCGCATTGAAAACGGCATGGGTGCCATGTCAGTTCAGTCTGTTGCTCCTGCAGATGTTGTGGCGCAAATCGAGCGGGTCAAGGCTGGCTGGGTTGAGTTGTTCACCCTTTGGTGTGCCTTACGCGGCATCTTCAAACACGCGGCTGGCAAAAAACTGATCGTGGCGTCTCCGTGTGCAGGCATTCAACTGGAAGCGATCATTGGTAAGCGTCCGGAAAAGCGCACTAGATTGATGCTCACCGATGACGAAATCGCGGTGCTCATGAATGCTGACATGAACCTGGAGAATCTGCTTTCGGTCCGGATTCTCTTGGCGACAGGTGTCCGTATTTCTGAACTGAACAATGCCTTGAAGGCCAATGTTCACCTTGAAGAGAAACGTTGGCACATCCCCAAAACCAAGACGGGGAATGCAATCGATATTCCGCTCTCGAAAGCTGTTACGGAGTGGTTTGAAACCTTGATCGACGTTGCTGGCAACTCGGATTATGTTCTGCCGGCTCGATCAAGAGCGCGCATGGCTCGCTATGACGGCGATGCTGCGGTTTCGAAAGATGCGATGCGCGAGGCAATCGATTACTGGATCGAGCAGTACTCACCCAAGATAAGGCGTTTCACGCCGCATGACTTGCGAAGCACAATGAAAAGTCACCTGAGAAAACTGGGTGTGCCTCGTGAGGTGTCAGAGATGTGCTTGAATCACAAGCTGCCGGGGGTAGAGGGTATTTACGATCAACATACCTACTACGACGAGCGCAGGGTTGCGTTGGAAAAATGGAGCGACTTTTTGGTCAGTTTTACACCGGCGTCGGCGCGAAAAAAAACCAACTGTGGTGCGGCTTGAGGTAACTAGAATGAGCAGACATCGTAATTTTTCACTAAAGCCACCGCCACAGATTCCTTGTGAATTCAATTTGAATAAATACGATTTCAAGGGCGACTGCGAACTTTGGCTTTCAGCGCTTGCTCTTCGGGTTGAATTAAAAAAGGAAGTTGAGGCGTTTTTAGCCTGGAATGTCTCGGAATTCGAAATCTCCGAGCAACGCTCAGAGATTTATGACTATGCGTTAACGCGTCTGCAAATAAAAATTCTGTCATTGATGGATAGTCCGCTTCTGCAGGATCAGGCAGAAGTGAGCAAGGATTGGGATCACCATTGGTTTAGGAAACCGGAGGCAGTGAGCGATAGATTGCTTGTTGATGAGTTTCGCTCTGCGACGAAACTCCATGATGAGGGTTATAGATGGCTGTTTGACAAGGAGATCGAGAACTTGAATCAGAGAAGTGAGCGTTTCTTCTCCTCTGGTCTAACGGGTATTCCACTGAAGCATTTATTTGGCGAAAGCCATAGCGTTGGAGACGCCACGCACTTCGTTACCAGTTACAGCATGTGGAAAGCGGATATACAGATGTCGAATTTTTCAGGTGAATTCGGCGTGAAAGTGAATTTGTTTCACGATGACGAAGTGCTGATTTCAGAATTTGCAAAATGGCTAAAGGCAACGAGAGCGGCTGCAGTGCCACATTTCTCGAAACATAAAGGGATAACAGCAGCCACTCTGGAAGAGTGGGCAGAAATGCGGTTGGTTCCTTACATTGACCTGTGGCTATACCAGAAAATGTTCAGTATCACGTTCCCTTTTCCAGACATAGGCGAGATTCTTTACCATGATCCCAATAACCCTAAAAAAGAAGATGATGGCGATTGGACAAAAAGAGCCAAAGACACACACAAACGGGCTATGGAACTGACGAATCCGCTCAGTTTTTACGCACTTCGCAACAACGTTTAAGCCCATGTGGATTACGTTTTGCATCTGAATTTTTCTTGGTTACATATATAAAAACTGAAAACTAGGCCGTCCTGGTCTTCAAACCTCTGTTTCCATCCATCCGAGAGCCAGTTACCTGCTGAGGTAACTGGCTCTTTGCATTTCAGGAGAAAAATCCATGCGCAATTCATGTCCAATCTGTAATTCGACCAACGTTTATCGCCTGCACACTGCCCGAAGAATCGGCAGCACGGTCGGCGCAGTCGGTGGTGCCGCAACCGGTGCTGGTGGTGCTCTGTCCGGTGCACAAACTGGCGCAGCGGTAGGTGCTGTTGGTGGTCCGGCCGGTATGTTTCTCGGCGGTCTCGCCGGTGCCATCCTCGGTGGTCTGCTGGGTAGCGCTGCCGGTTCCATGGCCGGCGAAAAAGTCGGTGACGTCATCGACGAAAAAGTCCTCGGCAATCTCCAGTGCGGCGATTGCGGCCATGTCTTCAGCGACCGCTGATTTCGTGATCTCGATTATTCATTTTCGAAGGAGCCAAAAATGGCACATCAAGTTCAACACATGGCGTATGTCGGTGAGACACCCTGGCATGGCCTGGGCAACGAACTCACGCCGCAGCAGCCGATTGAAGTCTGGGCAGAACAGTCCGGCATGTCCTTCCAGATTCTCGAAACCCCCGTCCGTTTCATGGCGGAATCGGCCGGTCCGCTCGGTTCCATCAAAACCTTCGCCGATCAGAAAGTCCTCTACCGTTCTGATACGCAGGATGCCCTATCGGTCGTCTCGAATCGTTATCAAGTCGTCCAACCCTGTGAGGTGCTGGAGTTTTACCGCGATCTCACTGAAGTCGCTGGCTACGAGCTCGAAACAGCCGGGGTGCTGAAAGGCGGGAAAAAGTTTTGGGCACTGGCAAAAACCGGCCAATCATCAGCCCTGAAAGGTAACGATATCGTCCAGGGCTACTTGCTGCTCGCCACGTCCTGTGACGGCACACTGGCCACCACTGCAACACCGACTACCGTACGGGTGGTCTGCAACAACACGCTGACTATTGCGGTTAATGGAGCTGTTTCAGCCATCAAGGTGCCGCACAACACCCGCTTCGATGCACAGGCAGTCAAGCAGCAACTCGGCATTGCCGTCTCGCAATGGGACGGGTTCATGCATTGCATGCGGACGCTCGCTGAACGGAAGGTCAAAAGCCATGAAGCAATGGCCTACTTTCTCCGCGTGCTCTGCGAAGTCGATCCGAACAGTTCCGACTTGACGAATCTGACCAATGAACGCGCGCTGTTGAAGGTGCAATCGCTCTACGACGGCCAGGGTCATGGTGCCGAGTTGGAAGCGGCAAAAGGAACGGCTTGGGGACTGCTCAACGCAGTCACCGAGTACGTCGATCACGAGCGCCGTGCACGTAGTCCGGAGTACCGACTCGAATCCGCCTGGTTCGGCCAAGGTGCCGTCATTAAACAGCGTGCGCTCGATACGGCATTAAAACTGGTGGCGTAGTTCGCTTTCAGCTTCCTCACGATTTCCCCGCTTCGATAGCCTGGTTTGGTAAATACCGGCCAGGCTTTTTGTTGTCCGGAATTCGTGAGGCTTATCTATTACCTACCCACATTCTGGAGATTGTCATGGCACTCCCATCTGTACCGTTTTCACCCTCGCAATCCAGTCGGCCAGCATTGAGGCTGGTCAGCACCAAGGCCTTGCCTCGTGAGGATTGGCTGAACGTCCGTCGGCAAGGCATCGGCAGTTCCGATGCGGCTGCTGCTGTCGGTCTCAACCCCTACAAATCCCAACTTGAACTCTGGCTGGAAAAAACAGGCCGTGATGGCCTATTGCCCAAGACTGATCCGCTCGATGAGGAAAGCCCTGCGTACTGGGGAAACATCCTTGAACCGATTGTGGCTGCGCATTACACCCGGCGTTCCGGCAATCGAGTGCGTCGTATCAACGCAGTCCTTCAGCATCCCGATCCCCAGTTGCACTGGATGCTGGCCAACATTGATCGGGAAGTCATCGGCGCGCCGGACGTTCAGATCCTCGAATGCAAAACTGCCGGAATCAACGGCAGTCTGCTGTGGAAAGACGGCGTGCCTGAATACGTTCAGTTGCAGGTTCAACATCAGCTCGTCGTGACCGGCAAGGCTGCTGCTGATGTGGCTGTGCTGCTCGGTGGTCAGCACTTGGAGATTCATCGCATTCATCGGGATGAAGCGCTGATCGCTCGATTGATCCAGTTGGAAGCTGCCTTCTGGCGTTACGTCGAGACAGATACACCACCGCCGGCCGATGGTTCGGAATCGGCAGAGCTGGCTCTGCGTTGTCTCTACCCGCAGGACAAGGGAGTCGCAGTCGATTTCAGTACTGACCGTAACCTGTCGGCGACCTTTGCCGACTGGATCAGTGTTCGTCAGACCTTGGCTGAAACAGAGAAGCTGGAGGCGAAGTTGAAGCAAGCCCTGCAACAGGCCATGGGTGAAGCATCACGCGCCATCTTTGAGACGGGCGAAGTCACCTGGAAGAAAGCCAAGGACAGCGTGGTGCTCGATACTGCGCGGCTACTGGCTGATCAGCCAGAGCTGCTCAAAACCTACGGAATGCAGCGCCAAGGATCACGGCGATTTGTGCTCGCTTGAGTCGCCTCCGAAAACCCAACGTAGTAGTACCCAACCCACCAACTCCTAATCGGCAACCGGACATACATCCGGTGCCGGTGGGGAGTTTTTTTATTTGAGAGGACACATCATGTTGAAGGGTCTAGTAATCACTCCGCCCGTACTTGGACGGATTTCAATTGGAAAGGTCGTCGAGAAAGCTGGCAAACGTCTCCCGGAAAAGGACGACCAGTTCACCATCACCAGCCAGGTGCAAGGTGCAGAAGGCTGGCTGCCACATCCCTTCGACGAAGGTTTCCGGAAAGCCCAGGGCGGGAAGATTCGTGCAATTCCGATTCGGCTGCTGTTCAACGATCCCGATCTGAACTTCCGGGCTGAATATGCTCTGTTTGATCGCAGGAGCGGTCGGCCGGTTTGTGTCGGCAACGGTGAGAGCTGCAAGCGCCGTACGGAATCGGGGGTTCAGTCATTGCCGTGTCCGTCGCCAGAGGGTTGTACGCTGGCACAGAACGGTGCCTGCAAACCCTATGGCCGTCTGAACGTACTGATTGGCGACGATGATCCGCTGGGGAGCTTTGTGTTCAGGACCACGGGATTCAACAGTATTCGGACACTGTCGGCACGGTTGGCATACTTCCAGGCGATTTCCGGGAATCGGCTGGCGTACTTGCCGCTGGAATTGCGGCTGAGAGGAAAGTCGACTCGGCAGAGCATGGGCACCCCGATTTATTACGTCGATCTCACGGTGCGCAGTGGTGTTTCGGTCGAGGATGCGCTGACGGAGGCCAAACGGCTGGAGGCTGATCGCCAGGAAGCTGGGTTTGATCAGGTTGCGCTGGAAACGGCTGCTCGGCAGGGATTCTCCAATGGCGCTTTTGAGGAAAGCGAGGAGGAAGGGGATTCAGTGGTGGAGGAGTTCTACCCGGAGGCGGATGCCAGTGGAGATGCCGGATCAGCTCTTTCGTCTGAAATGGCGACTTTGCCAAGTTTGGTCAGCAAACTTGAGGATCAAGTCGTGAGACTCGGCAGGGAGACGAGTGCAGTTTGATTCAATAAATTACGAGGGGAATGCGCAAAGCATCCCTCTCGTAATTTCAATTCCTATCCTGCCAGATTGTTTTTTGCTCGGCTAACCAGCCCATGACTCAACCTACGAACCTCCGAACGGAAGTTATGAACTGCTCGATGGTCACTGGGCGTGCAAGGCACAGAAATAGTTGAATGTCCGGTTGGCGCCCTTAAACGCCCGTGCCGACCGCCACGCCAGAACTCCCACCCGCTCATCACAAGCCGACGCACCAGCTTATTTATCTCTTTTTCCGATGAATACCTCATTTCGGCACCGCAATGGAGCGATAGCGCGCCAAATATCGATCGGTAGATAACGAGACTTGGGAAAATGCTTGTTCTGCGCCGACCTCAATGATCGGGTGGCTGTATCGATACCCTCTGGTGTCCGCATTGTTCTGGAAAAAGCGACCTTGAGGGTCAATCATGATGTAAGACTTTGTCATGTCGACGTTGTCTTCAATACTTAGCGGAAGCGAGGCATGCCTGTCGATGAATGCTGAAAATTGTGCGTCAGAAATATTCAGGTCATTCGTAACGGTTGGTAGCATGCGCAGAACTTTCCATTTCTCTGGGTCAAGTTCATGAATCAAATCCGTCATGTCCTCATCAAAGTTGAGTGCATTGACGACGGTGTTTATCTTTAGCCGCAGATCAGGATTGATCTCCCGCCCAGTCCTGATGTTCTTCGCCAGGGTATTGACCGACAAAACTTGTCCTAGCTTGTCACATCGACCAATTTCTCTGTTCCTAGCAGCATTCGTGGAGTCGATACTTACGCCCAGGAGTGACAACTGAGGCGCTAACTCTCTGATGAGGCCGGTATTGAGCCTACTGGCATTAGTAATCATGGATACTGAAAATCCAAGTTCACGTGCCACGCTTATGGTTCGGAGAACCTGCTGGTCATAGAGTAGGGGTTCGCCGCCCGCAAAGTTCAGCCTGATCGAGCGCCATTGGATCTTCCGGCTGAGGGGATTTGTCGGGTTGTCTGTGGCAAAAAACGTACGAAGCTCATTCAGAAGTTGAGTGCTGCGCGGTATGTCGTGAATTAGCTCTCGCGACGCATTTGGCTTATCCCATTTTGCGTAACAGTAACGGCAAGCAAAGTTGCATGCCTCTGTAATGTGCCAGTTGATGACGATTTCATCCTGCACGGATATTTCTGAGCTGTTTGCTAGCATGTAGGCCTCCTGTAATGTCTAGGTGGCGCCTACTTTGCCGAGCATGCACTGTGATCGAAATGAAAGATGCCGTCCCTTGTCTCGTACATGGAGTTCATCAAGAGGGACGGGATGTTTCACTGTTGGAAGAGGCTGCGATTAGTCAGTATTCTCGCTGTCATTAACCACGTACCTAACGATCATGGCTGTTATCCCAAACTTCGAATCTCTACTTCTAGAAGTCCGTCAGAGTCTTGGACTTGAGCGGTTGTCCTCCAAGAAGCAGGAAGACTTATTGAACCTGGATATGTCTCTGACGACCTATCGCGCACTGCTCGAAAGTGAACTCGAAAAGGTTTTCGATGCGCTCGAATTGGACACCGATGCCCGGCGCGACGCTTCACTGAACCTATTCGACTGGAACAACTTTCAACAAGCGCTTATTCAGCGGACGTGGACCTGTAATGCGAGTCCTCAGCAAGTCGCTTGGTACATGAGTGGCTACTGCTACGCGCCCGCAATCGGACGAATTCTGGCCAACTGGAATCTGGAGGGTGCTTTTGACAAAGGAATGCCGGGAGGTGAATTCTGGTTTTTGCCCAGCAACGATGAGCGCACACAAAGCCTAGTGCTACCGGTACAAAAGGTTGTTGCCTGGCTGATGGGTCTGCTCGATCTGCCGATGGATAAGTTGAAACTTGACTTGGGTGGCAAGAGAGCAAAGCGCATTGATGGGGATACATACGACTCAATGGAACGGTCGCTATACAACTGGCTTGATGGCAAGACACCGCACATTCAGTCTATTGAGAGCTATTTTCCCGACGATGCACAGCTCGAATTCAAAGGAACCTTTCAACCAGACAGCCAGAAGTCGCATGCTGAGCGATTTGCTGATGCCAAGGCATTCTTGCGACATAAAGGGCTAGATGCAGATTCGCTGAGAGATCAAATTCCGATCACACAACCTGGAGTCATCGAGGCAATTCTTGCCGGAGAGTCACCTGTCGATATCGAGCAAGAGTTCATACGACTACTCTCTATTCGCTATGGCAAGCCTGACATGCGGACTGTTCGTCAGCGCTTGCGAGTCGCCCGTATGGTGCAGGATGGATACAAACGTCTCGTTAAGTTTCTGTGCCCTGGAATCGATCCCACTTGCACCGATCCCTATCAGAACAAGGTGCTTCAGCTGATCGGAATTGTAGAAACGATATACAACATCACCATTGGTGCTTACAAAAATTGTGACAATCGTGCCGAAGAGGATGCATGGTTCGAAAGCAACCTCGCTCCATGGGACAAAGAAACAATCTTTCTGTCTATTCTTCCTTCGCGATTTGGCACCGCATTTCAGGAGGTCCCTGAATTGCTGACAAGGGAGTTTGCCAAGCTTGATCCAACAACTCCATTGGAGGATCTGGTGCCGATGGATGAAGCCAACGCGCGGCGAGTCATTCAAGCAAAACGCCAACAACTGAAGAGCCTGATTGATGAGGCCAAACGTGTAGGTTACCTGCGTGGATGTGTCGAAACATCGCTCCCCTGGAGTCCCTTGGAAAACGAAAGCAGCTATTGGGTTGTTGGCCAAGTGGCACAAGACGAAAACCTGTCTGCAAGCGCACGTGAGAGGGTGATTAAGCGGATGCGAGAATTGGCCACGACACCAGGTCAATTTGTCGGTGCCATCCTGATTGAACTGCACATGCTGCTCAATGCTGGAGTCAAGGAAAGGCCAGTTGACGTAGAAAACCGCGTGAAATCCTTGATTGCAGAAGCTGAAGCTAGCCCAGGAAAAACAGAGTGGGAAGCTGCATTGTTGCAGTACAAAGCAAAACATCATCTTGCACAAAATGACTTCAAGTTGGCGGCAAATCTGTTTAGGGCGGCGCTTGATGCCAGTGCTGAGCGTAATTGTGGCTCAATGAGAGGGGAGATAGCGCGCGACTGTTTCGCAGCATCCCTTGTTAATCGGCGACTCAGCCCTCGTGATCATGAAAAGCCGTATCGCCACATGTTGGCGAGTGATGTCATAGAGGGAGTGGTAGTTACGCTAGAGAAAACCGCAAAAGCTGTTGCAAGCTACTTTTCGGAGACCCTTTATAAACCTTACCCCGGCTATCCGAGGCAGGAGGTTCGTTTCAGTTTTTGAAGTTACTCCTGGCGGCAACCGATCGTTTTCGGGCGGGCAGTAGCACCGAGGAAATAGCCCTTAATTGCACATGAAAATTGCTGCGAAAGGCTACTCTGCCGAAGGCCGGCACGGTGTTCCGATCAGGAGAGATTTCACTCCGCTGGGTGAGCAGAACTAAGAAAACAGCTATCGCACATCAAGGGAGCGCGCATCAGGACTGAATGCCCGGCCAACTACCAACTCTGTTCCTTCAAGATCGGGATTAATTTCCGAGGTGGCAAATATGACCTGGAAGTCCGCCAGATATGTAGCGCATTCTTGAACTATTATTTCTTGAAGCCTGTGGCTCCGGCTCTTTTCCATGCCGCCATCGTCTATCCCGTCCAGCATGAGGAAGCGCGGTACTCGCATGTATGTTTTTTCCATGCTCGCAGTTAATAGGGAGAGATGGAAGATATGCCTTAGTACGACTGCCGAGCTTTCAGAGAAGTTCTTCGCGCCGTTTACATAGACCGCGTTACCTACAAAATCGAAATTGACGGAGTGTGGCTCGATGAATTCTTTTTGAAGAGGTAGATCCTTCTTCAAAAGACGCATCATGGCGGTTGCGATTGTTTCTGCAACCTCTAGTTTTCTACTTTCTTGACGTGCTTCAAGCGCTGTTATCTTGTCAGACAAGTTGGCAGCTTCTGTCTGCAGAGCATCCCGCCGTTTTTGTAAGTCGGCAATTACCGAAGCAAGTTTCTGTTGCTCATAGGCTTGCCGAATCTCTTCATCAAGCATTCCAAGCTTGCGAGCAGCTTCTTCGACTGCAGCCTCTATCTCGCTAGACCAAGCTGACGCAACTGAAGAGTATTCGCGGCGGAGCGCTTGTACCTTGCTATTCAGTTCTGGTAGCTCTCTCTGCAAAGCATCAATTTCGTTAAGCCGGCCTTCTATCAACGATTTCGATTCCTTGATTTGAATCGTTAACTCGTTTCGCATGCGGAGGAGTTGAGTATCTGCTGGACTATCGTTCAGCTCTGTTTTGCATAAATTGCAGTGGTGTGAATCCGTCTCGACTGGAGCCAACTGGGTTAGGCAGCTAGGACAGAAGGGAAAGTACATATTCCCGAACAAAGAGCGAGTTTCTTCCGATTCTCCGAGGCTATGAAGACGTAGCTCTAATTCCTCAACAAAGGCTTTGGAGTCCTTTACATCGAGATCGAGAGATTCGATACGGTCTCTTAGCTCTAACTCTCTGCGTTTGGCACCATTTAACTCTTGCCGAAGAACCTCTGATCGTTGATTCAGTCTTGTGGCTTCCTTTTTGGGGAGCTGGCGAGTTTCTTTCAACTGGACAAGATGCTCATGGAGTTGCTGTCGTTTTGCCTCCAGCCCAAGAATTTTTGAGCCCTGAGATTCAATATCTGCCGATTGTCCCGAGCGCCCAAGCACGTTAAAGATACTTCTGAGCTCGCTCTCTTGCTTGCTCAGCAATGCTTCAATTTCACGAATTCGAAGCTGCGCCGTGTAGAGTTCCTCGTCATAGACTCCGCAAAGGTAGCCGCCAACCATCTCGCGGGTCAGAGGGCTGTCAAAGTTATCAAGACGGAAAATTGGGCTATGTACCGAAGGCTGGTCTGCGTACAGGACTCTGAGCAGTTGATGCATAGTCAGATTTGAGGAGCCATCTCCTTGGGCTTGTGGTACTTCAAGAGCATTAAATAGTGACTGAGAGAAACTTATTCGGTGCACTGTTCGTTTGAAGGGGTATAGCTCCCATTTCTGTGTTCCAGCTTCTAGTCCCTTATCGAGAGGTCCCCAGAAAATTGCCATTGGGCGTTGCAATGCCGAATCAATTTCACGTCGCAAACATGCGACTTGGCCGTTCAATTCGACTTCGACCATCGTTGTTGTGCATTGGAGTGCCTCGGGCTTCCAACGAATAGCTTCCGCGCCCAAGGAAAATGCCAACAAATCCATCACAGTTGTTTTGCCGGAACTGTTTCGGCCACGAATAACATTCACACCTGCGTGGAAGGTACAGTCGAAGGCCGGATGGCCATTCTGAAATACGACTAACCGATTTACCCTCAGAGTTGGCTTATACATAGTCATACTTATGGTCCATCAGTTGAGAGCGATGTTTCAGGCCATCAGTGCCTCCCAGTGGAATGACGGCAAGCTCTTTAAGGACGAATTCGGAGATTGGCTGACGCGCGTCAATAAACTGTTCGATCTTCCCTCGAATGGCCTCTGGTATTTCAGCTCCGGTGCGAGTCACAAACCCATTTTCATAGCGCCTGACATCAATTAAGCCTGCTGCAGCAATGCAACGTAGAGCCGCTTCCTGTATATGTCGCATGTCCCTAAACATAGTCGTTGGACTACTAGGGTCGTGATAAACATTTGCAATAGCTGTTGCATCCCGAGCTATGGGACGAAGTGGCCTAGGTAATTTGATCTTTGCAACCAACGCCGGATAAAGCAGGTAAAAATCGATCAGTCGAGCCTTCTCAATTTCCAAATCACCGATCGTTTCGCATACGGCAAGCATACGGAAGACGCAGTGATAGGCATCAAAGCCTGGGTGGTAGATCAGCATTTATCCCACCGAATGTGACAGTTACCACCTAGGAAAAAAAGAAGGCCAAATAAGTCTTTGACGGTAAGTTCAAGCACGTTCTCTCCAAGCATCCCCTTGGTGGTCTGTAGTGCCTGGCTGATACATAGATCGACTTCTCGTCGTGATGCCTCAGTCTGAATGGCTGGAGTAACGACAAGTGTGAAATTGGTGTGCAATTCGTCCAGAACGATGGTGAAGATTCTCTGAGCTGTTTGTGACCCCTGCCGTTTTACGATCGATTTTGCGGCAAATTCTTTCAGCTCTTTCGCCAAAGGGAGCTGATCTAGACGATCGCTCGCTTTAAGCTTTTCTTCGAGGCCGCGGACATCGCCATCAGTCCTCGCCGCCATGTAATGCTGGAGTTTCTCGCAAAATGCATTGCCAGACGAGTCGCCCACGCCATCGGCCTTTAGCTTTGCATACAGAAGGGACAATTCATCTGTACTGCCGCCGGACGTTATGAAGTTGAATTCGGTCTTGGAGCCCGCTACAACATCACCCGTTGCCTGGTTGTTGCTCTGGCTGACAAACACGGTTCTTACCCGCGATTATTCTTATGCATGTCGCCAGCGACGATATCCCCATTCGCCTGATTATTCTTCTGGGAGACGACGGTAGTCCTATTGGTCGTAGAAGAACGAGAGGAGATAACTACCTTCGCAACCCAGCCAGTACCCAGCCCACCAATAAAGGCCAAGATGTGAGACCACATTTGGTCCATGAGATCCCCCTGAAGATTTTTTTGCATTCGTCATCGATTCTAGTGGGCGACCGCCGTTTCGACAAGGAGGTGGATAAGCTGTGCCGGGGTTTCCAGCGCAGCGACGGATTAATTCCTGATCGCTGCCTCTCCAAAAGCTTTAAGTCTCTGCAGCTGCCAGCACATTATCCAAGGTGCGAGCGACAACATACGTTGCAGTCTTCCCTTCAGTCGTCAGGGCAGTAAAGTGAGCCGCGCCGCACTTGATTTTCCCGCTTTCGCGATCACGAAGCTCATCTTCGAATAAGCCGCCTTTGGTCTCGACGACAAAGTACAGTCGTTCCAGGCCATCCAGGGTCACTAAAACAGCCCAGTCAGGGTTGTATGTACCCAGTGGGGTCGGGACCTTGAACCAGCCTGGCAGCTTGGCGTACACCTTGACTGCCTCGTTCTTCTCCAGTGATTCCGCAAAATCCCGTTCGACAGCCGAGTCATAGACGACGTGCTCGTAAACCGATTTCTCTGTGTTGAGCACCAGGTTTTGCAAATAACCGGACAGCTCTTCCGACTCGAACATTTCCTGTGCGTAGTAGTGCTCGTCACCGAGGCGCTGATACTTGATGCCATCAACCAGCGCCAAGCGCTTGCAGCGGTTAATGGCATCCGAGGCCAGTTCGATGAACTGCTGCGGATTTCGTTTGAAATCGTTCAGCCGAGTGCTTTCGGTCAGAATGCGAGCAATCGTTTTACGGGTCAGTTGGGTTCGGTCCTGCAGCTCGGTCAGCACGTCGGGTAACTCGATATCCGCCTCATACAGGGCGATAGGCTCGGATACGGAGAGAAGTGAGGCATCGACCCCTGCTTTGCCAATCGCCATGCCAGCCTTTTTCCATTGCAAGCGGGCCTTGGACACAGGTGGAGCATTGTCCAGCGCTTCAATGCAGCGCTCGATCAGCTTTTCGTTGTCAAACTGAACGCGGTAGGTGGTCTTGTGTTTGATGCGGTCCCACAGCGCCTTGAACTCAGGGCTGAGCAAGACTGATTTTCTGACCGGAATCGGTTTGCGGTCGTCGGCATTCTTCACTTCGAGCTTGCCGGAAAGCTTCTTCAGAACTGCAACGATTTGATGGCGCTGTGCTTCAAATTCAGCCGGCAGTTGCAGGTTGCCGTTCTTCAACGCTGTCTTCAGGGAGTCCTGCACCTTACCCCGGTCGCTGATGTAGCCCTGTGCCTGGAGGTGTCCCCACAAGGTCTTGGATGCCTCAAAGCCGAAGGGCGAAACCTCGCCACTGGCAGATGTCACCGGAATGCCGGCAAATTCGTGGTCATGCACCACACCAAACTGAATACCCGTGTCCTTCTCGATATCCTTCTGCAGGTTCTCGGCAAACTGCTCGTAGCTTTCCGTGGCAATCACCGTCAGCGTATTGATTTCGAAACCACGCAGTCGCTCCCCCTTCTGATTGACGCAGAGGCGTAAACCACGGCCAATGGTTTGCCGGCGCCAGCGTTCGGTCTCGCGGGTAGAGAAGTTGCAAATCTGGAAGACATTCGGGTTGTCCCAGCCTTCCTTCAACGCAGAGTGGGAGAAGATGAACTTCAGTGGCGACTCGAAGGAAAGCAGCTTTTCCTTGTCACGCATGATGAGGTTGTAGGTATCGTCGTCAGCAGCCGTTGTGCCGCTCGTATCCTTGAGCATTTCAACCGTTTTGCCACCGACCTTCTTTTTGTCGATGGAGAAGTAGCCGTTATGCACTTCGTCGGCAGCCGTTGCCAGGTCGATCTCACCAAACAGGCTCTGGTAGTCAGGGTGACGAGCCCAACGCTTGTACTCTTCCTCGAAGATCACTGCGTATTCGCCCTTCACCGCATTGCCTTGCTCGTCGTATTGCCGGTACTTGGCCACTTCGTCGATGAAGAACAGGCTCAAGACCTTTACGCCAAGCGGCCGCAGGCGTTTTTCCTTGTCCAGGTGTTCCTTGATGGTGCGACGAATCATTTCCCGATGCACGGCGCTGGCATCAACATCCCCCCAGGGATCACCGACTCGCAGAAATACTTCGTTGCCAGGTACTTTCAGTTCAAGGAACTGATCGCTGCCTTTTTTCCCACTGCCGGCGCGGATTTCGCCGATTCGAATATCCGCATATAGGGCACGGTTAGTTTCCTGTTCTAGATCGAAGCCATCCTGAACGGTGATTGTGTCCCGGCGCACAACGCCTGCCGAATTTTCACGGTCAACCTCAATGCTGGCCGTAATCACGCCGCGTTTGTTATTGATCGCAAGCAGCTTCACGTAAGGTCTGTTGTTGCCACCCTGAACCGTGGCTGCTGCCACCTCGATCTGCTTCACCAGCCGCTGCTCGTAAGCATCCACGGCGTCCAGGCGGTACACCATGTTGTGCTTTTCCACGTGCGTCGCTGAATAACGCAGGGTGCACAGCGGCGACATGTGCGCCAGTGCCTTTTTTCCTTTGCCGTCGATACCGCCATCAACGCTTTGCGGCTCATCGACGATCAGAATTGGACTCGTTTGGCGGATCAGATCGATGGGACGCTCACCACCTGTCTTCTCGCTGGCACGGTACATCTTGTTCTTGGACTTCTCGCGGCGCTTGGCTTCATCGGATTCTTCCGCTTGCGCTGCCGCTTCATCACCAAACTTGTTGATGGCGCCAACCGTGATGACCATGATCTGAATATTCGGACTGGTCGCGAAGTTGCGGACCTGGCCGAGCTTGTCGGAGTCGTACTGAAAGAACTCATAACCCTTGGCTGCGGGATAGATGTTCTCGAAATGCTCACGGGTGATCTGCAGCGTCTTGTTCACGCCTTCCTTGATCGCCACGGATGGCACGACCACCACGAACTTGGTGAATCCGTAGCGCTGGTTCAGCTCAAACACGCTGCGCAGGTAAACGTAGGTCTTCCCGGTCCCCGTTTCCATCTCGACCGTGAAATCGAGCGGTTGGTTACCCTTCAAGGGGAGGGAAGGGGGTAAGCCGTTACGGAGCTGGATGTTCTGCAGGTTTTCATTGACGTGCTCATCCACCAGCAGCTTTAAGGCATTGCCGATACCACCACTCTCGGTGAATTGCTTGCCTTCAAAGCTTTGCTGAGTCCCGGCACCACCCAAAGCTTGAGCAGTGACCGTGAAAACAGAGCGACAAACCTCCTGGCCGCGAAACAAATCGCACACGGCCTCAATGGCGTCGATTTGATACGGCAGGTCGGATTCAAAATGCAGTTTCATGCAGCTTCCTAAACTAAGCTCAGCTATAAAACGAGCTTAGCAAACATAAAAATCAATGAGATACGTATTTTTCTTATCTAAACTACGCCATTGATAACTGGCGAATCCATCCTTTATCAGACAAGGTCGTCAACGCAATGTCGATTTGTCGGGGAGAAAACGGCCGCTTTCTGTCGTTCCCGGTACAGGTATTGGCAATCACATCTACATGGGTATCCGAATCCTGGGAATGCTTGGTGATCCAATGAACGGTTGCCAGCAACTCCAAGCCAAAGGGTGTCTCGAAACCGTCTACCAGAGCACCCACCCGTTCAATGCGGGTACGGGTGTCCGGATTGGCGAGCAAAAAGGCAGTGGCATCTTCCAGCGCGCCTGACACGAGACTCAGCGGTTCGTCGGACGTATCGTCGCTGTCACCATAACCAGAGATTAGGTTTGCAGCGGGGAAAAGCACGGATCGAAGGTTGTCGGCGCAAGGTCCGTTGGGTCCGAGGCTGTATTCGAGATGCAGCGGTTCGCCGGCAAGCTGCATGAAGTACATCAGCTTGTGCACCTCCTGCAGGGAGATCGACGTATCCAGCAGACCCTTTATGTAACGGTCGACCAACAGCACCAATACAGCGCCAATGGAGGTCAATTTGTACCCCGCACTTGCTGGATGCCAGACCGGTCAATGAAGGAGAGTTGTTGTCCGTTGCCGGAGCCAATGTGCCGTTTCACGATTTGTTCTTCCTTGGCGGAGGAAGCGACTTCACCATGCGGTCAAAATCAGACTCAATCCGTGCATCGTCAATCACGCGGAACTTCGAAAACTCCTTCTCTGCATGATTTTTCGCCAGATCAGCCGACACTTGCCCAGCACCGCGTAGGATTTCCCGGTCGTTCAGGGTCAGGAATCCTTCCAGCTTTGTGATCCAGTCCTTCATGGTCATCGCAATACGCCGTGCTGCCTGACCTTCGGCAAACACGAGGTATTGTTCGGCCAGATTGTTCAGGGCACGCAGTTCTTCTTCAGTTAGATAGTTTTTGGCAACGCTGACATCGCTTTTGCGAATGCGTGCGCCACTCCAGTTGGTCAATCCCATGTTCGGCTGGCTGCTATCCGCACGTTGCTTAATCAGTTCAGCTGCAGTGTGACCGTGGATCGCGAAGTGCACCTTGTTCTGTACCGTCGCAAAAAACTCCTGCGTGATGGAGGCAGTCGAGTCGTAATCGACGCTAGTCGCGTAAATATCGGTGATTTTCTGGTAGAAGCGACGTTCGCTGGTGCGAATGTCCTGCAGGCGCCGCGTGAGTTCATCGAAATAGTCGCGTGCCTGACCAGGGTTCTTCAGACGCTCATCGTCGAGTACAAAGCCCTTGACGAGGTATTCCTTCAGTTGAGTACTCGCCCACTGGCGGAAGCGAACGCCAGCCTGGCTGCGCACCCGGTAGCCCAGAGCCAGAACCATGTCGAGGTTGTAGTGCGCCACCTCATAGTTTTTGCCATCAGCGGCAGTTGTTCGGAAAAACCGAACAACTGAATCCTCCCGCAACTCTCCATCCTCAAAGATGTGCTTGATGTGCTCGCTGATCGTGGTTTTGGCTTTGCCAAACAACTCGGTCAGTTGTTTCTGGCTCAGCCACAACTCTTCGTTTTCCAGCACCACGGAAAGTTGGGTCTTACCATCCTCCGCTTGGTAAATCAGGAACTCACTCATCACAAGCTCCGCACTTGCTTGATGCCGTGTTGTTCGAGGATCGCAGCCAGGTTGCTTTTGGCAACGTCGTTCTCGAAGGCGCTATCGCGGAATACCGCAGTGGTATCGCCGACCGTTCCTTGTTCTTTACGCCAGGCGACGATGCCCTGCGCTAGAGCTTCTACCTCGGCTGCCTTGATGCTTTCGACTAGGCATGCCATCAGTACTCCTGCTCCAACGCTATTGACCTGTTTGCCGGCGATTTCTCGCCGTTCGATGGGAACGCAAAGGTCCAGACCGAGCTTGAGCAGGATTTCGTAGAGGATGTCATCGCTGCCGCGACCAGTTTCGAGGTGTTCGAGATGGTCAAGTAGCGAGGTTTTCAGGTCGTTGCTCTTCGGACTCCAGGCGCGGATGTTGGAGGTGTCGAGTTTGAAAACCCGGAAACCAGTATCTCCAGCAAACAAAGGATTTTCACCTTTAATTTTTAATCTGGCACGACGTAATCTTTCCTTTGTAAGCTCTGAGATTCGTAGAGGCTTTCCAAGTTTCTTACATAGGTTTGCACCTACGCTCTGCTCTCTACTGTCCTCATCAAGGGGTTCTGGTAGTTGCACAAGAATATAGCGACGATTTCCCGAGTCGATTGCGTTTTGGGCAATCACCGCATGACCAGTCGTTCCTGAACCAGCAAAAAAATCCATTACCAGTGCATCTTTGTCGCTGCTAGTAGCTATTTCAATCAGTTTCTGAAGTAGCAGAGTTGGCTTGGGGAAAGAAAAAGCCCTTGCATCTCCAAACATTTCAACGGTTTCGTTTGTGCCAGCTTGGGTATAAATCCCCTCAATTATTGAAAATGCCTTTGCTGAGCGAGTTTCTCCGCTGTCATCCTTCAAGTACTGTTTTGAATGGGCTGTCCACGTTCCATCACGACCTTTGATGAAGGCTACCTGACCATTGGAAATTGCTTCATCCATTCGTTCTCTGCTCCACCGCCATTGACGTTTTGGATAAAAGCTTCCTCCGTCGGGTGATGGAATTGGGAAACAAAGGTTGGGACGATCTTCAAAGCTTTTCATGGCCTCAAGCGGATGAATCCGATACGGTCCTCTTTCCTCGAAGTATTCATCTTTAAGTGTGTAGTATCGTTCTACGGATGCCTCACTTAAAGGAATTTCAATCTCAGAAATATCTTCAAGTGATTTTGCATAAACCAATATGTATTCATGAAGCGTAACAAGGTATTTTTCCTTTGCACCACCGCCATATCGTTTCTTCCACACCATGCAATCAACGAAATTTTCTTCACCAAAAATTTCATCACATATTTTTCTCGCATTAGCCACTTCGCCATCGTCTAGGCTTAGAAAAAGAAGACCGCTATCAGTCAGCAGAGATCGAGCTAGTTTTAAGCGTGGATAAAGCATATTTAGCCAGTCAGTATGAAACCGACCACTGGCGTCCGTGTTGCTTGTAATCTTTGCTCCACCTTCGGTTTGCCCGGTGAGCTCCAGATAGTTCTTGATGTTGTCTTGGAAGTTGTCGGGATAAACAAAATCCTTACCCGTGTTGTACGGTGGGTCGATATATATGAGTTTGACCTTCCCTGCGTAGCTCTTCTGTAGCAGCTTCAGCACTTCAAGGTTATCGCCCTCAATCATCAGGTTCCGCGTTGTCTCCCAGTCGACGCTCTCCTCTGGGCTGGGACGTAAAGTGCCGGTACTCGGTGTCAGAGCAATTTGCCGTGCCTTCTTCTTGCCGTGCCAATTCAAGCCATATTTCTCATCTGCATCGGTCACAGTCTGGTCGCCAATTAAGGCTTTCAGCACGTCGACGTTGATGGCCGGTCCGCTCGCTCCTTCCGTGATCAGCTCGGGAAACAGGGCTTTCAGTTGCGCCAGGTTGCCGGCCAAGAGATCGGCGGACTGTGCTTCGGGACTGTTGGCTTCAATTTTCTGCATGGTCATGGTTTTATTCTTCAGTCGGCTTGTTCGAGCGCCAGGATGTCTTTTGGGGTGTATTCGCGGAAGGCGGACACGGAAGTGAAGCTGCGATAACTGTGCTGGAAAATCGGCGAGGCTAAGTGACCGCTATCAATATGGTCAAGGTTTCTCGCAATTCTCATGGTTTGTCGATTCTGAGTAGCTTGAGGAACTGGGTTTCGTCTCGTTCCAGGCGCTTGATTTCCGTATTCAGTTCAACTTGTCGAGCTATCTGTTTTTCCTTGGTCGCAGCGGCTTTAAGTCGGGCAATTTCTACCCTCAGCTTTTTCACTTCCTGCAGTGCCTGATGACGTTCTGCCGCATGTTCCCGAGAGGACGTGATAGCAAAGACCCCTGTGATGAAGGCTGTTTGCAAGGCGATCACCGTATCCATCCATCCTTGATAAAGGGCATGGAGGGAAAGGCGTGGCTGTTTGTCGAGTGCAAGCGCATCGACAAATTGCTGTACCAGGTCGTATCGTCCGGGGGAATGCAGGTTAGTTTCCAGTACATCACCATCGAGCACCGTCTTTCCTGCTTCGTTTTGCGCCCAGCGTTTATGAGCCAGCGAGATGCTGACACCTGATGAGGAATAGGCCATCAGGAAAGTTGGGTAGGGAACTGCACGATGTACCAGTTCGGCGATGCGACTGGCTTTGGCATCAGGGCGAAGATTGAGGCTCAAGATGGCGATTTCGAGGTAATCCCGCGCCTCGTCTTGATAGGCCGGGATGCCAACCGTTACCGGCTTCAATGCGGCTAGCCATTGGATATCGTCGATGCCGTCGGTGATGGCACGCTTATCTGCCGCTGTCGGCATGCCTGTCTCGACCAGCATTTTCTTCGGAATACGCTGGTTGACCGCAGCACTCTCCGGAAAACCCAGCGCAGCGACGAGGCGAGAGAGATCGAAACTGACCGTCAATTCGGTAGCTCCGGCAATACCACCATGTACCCGACCACTTCGAAATCGTTGCTGCCTGCGAACTCGCCTTTCAAGGCATGGGTTCCTCCCGGCGTAAACAAGCTGGCAATCGCTCTTTCTTCGCTCTTGCCCACAATCGAGCTAACAGCGGTAGCCAGAAATTGCTGAACTGATGCCATGTCTGCGCCGTGCTTAGTCTGTTTGTCGAAGCGCTGAATAGCAGCCGAATCGGGGATGTCACGTCCCAGACTGACTCGCTTGAGCCAGTCCAGGATGCGCTTAGCTTGGGTGTAGGGGAGTTCGACTGATCCCGTTTCACTGACATGAACGAGGAAATGTGGTGCCAGCGGATAGCCTGCATCCGTGACTTTCTGCGCAGCGGTCCCTTCCGCCCTGAGGCAGAAAATGACGCCCGGCGTGATGTCGGCATCCATGCTGGTGGTGACTGCGCATGCACCCAGAGGCAGGGATTCCAGCATGCCGGGATGTGCTTTGAGGTATTGCGCCAGGTCGATGCGGAAGTCAGTCAGCGTCAAATCGGTAATCGACACACCGGAGGAAAGGTCTTCGAGGTCGATGACCGTGTCTTGCAGCTTGAGCAGTTGCTTTCGGCGGTATTCCAGGTCGTTCATCGGGTTGCCGGATTGCTGCTCGATCAGGTTTTCTTCACCGGTTGCTGAGATGTCGAGCAAAACCATCCGTCCGCTCACCCGTTGTTCGAGATTGATGTACTCGTCCAGCTCCATGTTCGGCCAGAAATTCACCAGCTGAATCCGCTCGTTCGGCGAACCGATACGGTCGATACGACCAAAGCGCTGAATGATGCGGACCGGGTTCCAGTGGATGTCATAGTTGATCAGCCAGTCGCAGTCCTGCAGGTTCTGGCCTTCGCTAATGCAGTCTGTGGCAATCAACAGGTCCAGTTCGCCTTCATGCGCCAGATCGGCCGGACGTTCCTTGGAGCGGGGTGAAAAGGCTGTGAGGATGGAAGCGAGATCCTTGCGAAGATGCGGAAGGCTCGTCTGATTTCGTCCGCTTCCTGTCACCAGGGCGCTTTCGATACCAAGCTCTGTTTTCGCCCAGGCGGAGAGTTGTTCGTAAAGGTAGGACGCTGTATCAGCGAAGGCCGTGAAGATGATGATCTTCTTGTTGCCGGGATTAGATGGATGTTCGAATTTGTGCGCAATGACTTCTCGCAATGCGCTCAGCTTGGCATCTCTAGCAGCATCAACCTGCTTGGCTGCTGCATACAGCGCAGCCAGTCGATTGCGGTCTTCGATCAAGTCTTGTCGCCAGCGCAGTAAATCGACATCGCTCAATAGCACTTTTACCTTGCGGCCAACCAACAGGCTTTCAAAGGCCGGATCGTCGATGTCGACATCGGCAATATCCAGCTCTTCAAACTCGGGATCGTGTGCCTCGATACGTGCCAGAGTGGCTTCGACATCCTTCAACTGTCGATGTACGGTCAGCGTGAATGACGACACAGCACTTTCCATGCGTTTGAGCACATTGACGCGCAATAGGTGGATCAGGCTTTCTTCACGGTCGACCTGCCGGAAGAAGCTTTCTCCGCCGCGAATTTGGGTGCTGTATTTGGCGTCGTAGTCGGCTTGCTTGTGCGGCAAAACGTAGCGTAGCGGTGCATAGGCAGCCAGGTTGAGACGACGAATCTCCAGGTTGATGTCTCGAATCGAACGAAACTCGCCTGCGCGATCCACATCTGGCTTGATGTTGATCGGTGGCAGCCGCTGCGGGAACGAGCCAGTCTCTGCCGTGCCGTAATACTTCTGAATGTGCTTGCGGGAGCGAGCAATCGTCAGGTGATCCAGCAGCGTGAAGTAGTCAAAACCCAACATTTCTACCAGGCGATTGGGCGTCTTCTCTTCGTCGTCGAGTGCTAGCCAGCGATTGAACTGAGCTTGTGCCTTGCGAGTTGTGGCTTCAATGCTGGCAATGCCGTGATCCATCAGCGCCATGTCGTCGCCTTCAGTCGCAAAAGCGATTTGATTCCGCAGATCAGCGAGTCGGTTATTGACCGGTGTGGCTGAGAGCATCAGCACACGGGTCTTGACGCCTTCCTTGATGATCCGGCGCATCAGGCGGTCGTAGCGGGATTCTCGTCCCTTGTGCGTCGCCTTGTTGCGGAAGTTGTGCGATTCGTCGATGACAACCAGATCGTAGTTTCCCCAGTTAACATGGGCAAGATCGATATCTCCTGACGCTCCGCCTTCACGAGACAGATCGGTGTGATTGAGGACGTCGAAGTTGAAGCGATCAGCAGCCAACACGTTGCGCTTGTCGTTTGCCTTGTAGAGCGTCCAGTTGTCGCGCAAACGCTTCGGACACAGCACCAGCACACGGTCGTTGCGAAGCTCGAAGTACTTGATGACGGCAAGGGCTTCAAACGTTTTTCCGAGACCAACGCTGTCGGCAATGATGCAGCCACCGAAACGATTCAGCTTGTCGATTGCGCCAACAACGCCATCGCGTTGGAACTTGTACAGCTTCTTCCAGACCAGGGTATTGCGAATGCCTGTGGCGGATTTGACGATGCGCTCCTCATCCATCTCATCCTCCGTGTTGCTGAAGAGGTGGAAGAGAATCAGTGCGTAAAGGGTAAATGGCGCAGTATCAGCAGCCAATCCTTCCAGGGCTTCAAGGAAAGCAGTTTTGCTGGCGGCGTCATGAGGAAGGCTGTTCCACTGCATGTCGAACCATTGGCTCAACATTGCGGCTTCATCTGCCGTGTCCGATGCCTGAATCAGATTCAGGGGATTCCCCGGCGTAATACCCAAGCCATCGCTGGTTAGGCCGAATGAACCCATTACGACTTGCTGCGCGGCGCCGGTTGCATCACGAATGACCGCAACCCCCTGTGGCACCTTCCCTTTGGCCAGGCGAATCTCTGCCTTGGCTTTGCTCCATTCCGCACACCGTTTTGCCAGCCAACGCCACTGCAACTGGTTTCTTGCTGCACGGTCTGCCTCGTTGCCAAGCAGCTTCAACTCACCATCGACAGCAGGAAGCACGATGTTGCTCTGCTTCAGCGTCTCCAGCTTGGATTGAAGCGCCGAGAAGGCAAATAAGGAAAATTCCGGGGTGATCAGATCAAGCTGGCTATCCTTCTGCAACTTGGGATCAAGCAGGTCAACGAGGCGATCAGTGCCGGAGTTTTTAAGTACGCGCATCGGCTAGTTCTCCCCTTTGCTCAGGGATGTCGGCGATGCCTGCAGCTTGGCTTTTTTGGCGTATTCCATGACCAGAACCTCAATCATGGAAGCCAGGGAGCGATGCTCACGATCTGCTGCCTGTCGCAGCAGGTCTTTGATCTCAGCAGTCGTCCTGATGGTCAGCGTTTCGTTCTTTTGGCGTGACATAGCGAGCCTCATTGGCAATGACTGCCAATGTACTGCCATTTCATGAACGCTTCAATGCCAAGCAGTTATTTTTTGCTGGCTGTCAGCGGCTAAATGCGGCTGGTTCCGAAACTGTGCACGCCGTCGCCGAAATGCTTGGTTTCGGCTTTGCAGAGGTAGCTGACGCGATGAAAAAAGTCGTTGAATGCATCCCGGTCATCGCTGGTTAGCTTGTAGCCGTGTTTTTTCGGTATATGGACGAGACCATCCATATCCTCGACCGGCAACTTCAATGCGCTGGACCATGCTTCTACCAGAAGATTGAAGAGATTCCTTTTGCCGATTTTGAACTTGCCGAGCTTGAAGAAAGCGTCTCTGTTGAGCAGTATCGCCAGGTGGTAGTGCGGCACTCCGTGCTTCCCGATTTCCCTGCACCAGATGTGGCTGACTGCTGTGCCGTGAGCGTGTCCAGACTTCTTTTCGCGCAACAGCCTTTTGTGCTCGATTTTTGCCCGCAATGACTTGAAAAAGCGTTCCAGTGGCTTGTTGGTTTGTGCGTCGTCAATCAATTGATTGGTAGGGAATCGAAGGTCAACGCGGAATGCAAAAGTCTTCCGATGTTGCAGCAACGCAAGTCGAGCGACGTATAACGTTCTCGATAGATATTCTTCGACCAGGGGTGCGTACCGGTGCTGCACGTCAAATCCTTCGTATGACTCGCCGAAGAACAGCTTCAGGTTGTTATTTTTTGGGTGTCGTTTCATGAAGAATTTCAGTTGTCTGATGTTCTTGTAACTATTTGTTTATATTTATTAATATATTATTAATACCGAAATTTGGTGTGCTGGCGTCCCGGTGCATTTGTTTTCATCGAGTGTTGGATTTTCAGTCATACCGATAGGGCGGTGCACTCGTGGGAAATACTATTGGTTGCTCGCTTGCGCATTTGGGATGATGGCAAACACGCTAATGATTCGTTTTGTAATTATTGCTTTGCAGAACCGTGCACCTGGGCAAACTGCTTGTTCTCAGATGGTCGGCTTCTGCGAATCAGCGAATATTGCGAATTTCGCAATGTTGCACCTTCGCATGTGGGGTCATAGTTGTTTTTTCCGGGGATTGGTTCCCCGGAAAGGTTGCTTGGCTGATCAGGCAGGTCCATTAATTTGAAGCCGTGCGGCCGCTTGTTCGAAGTATGGGACATTTAGCCCAAATCGGATTTTTGGTTTTCGGCCTGGCTGAGGTGGATCGGTAATGTTGGTCATGAGTCCCTGCCGCATCAGGATGCTGATTGCAGGCTCTAGGCGATCCACAACTCGGATCGTCGCATACCTTTCCATATGCGATTTATCGATCCAGCTGCAACGATCCTTGATGAATTTTTTCACTAGCCAATTTTCCAACTTGATTGCGTCGAGCTGGTCCTGAGGCATCAACGGCATTGCAGGGGAAAATATGCGCTCGAATTCTTTCAAGTACCAGCTGCCGACTTCAATCGCGCCTAGAAGGGTATCAAGCGATATTTCGTCACCGTCGTTTCCTTCGAAATAATGAAATAAAGCTGCAATTCGAGCGATGTTATCCCCGAGTTTCGATACAAAGTCGCTGATGGTTGATAGCGGTGCGCCGGGAGCAATTTGCCGTTCTGTAAGATTGAAACCATCAATCCATCGCTGCTGAGCATCCCAAGAAAATTTAAGTACCCGCCTCGTGTGTGTTCCAGCTTCAATGGCTGAATGCTCAATGCGCAGGATTTCGGTAATGCGAGCCTGGAACTGTGACAGGTAAGGATACGAAGAGCGCGGGTTGATAATGAACCGCTCGCCAATTGTTGAGATCGGATAGGCAACCATATTCCTGGCCAAATTGCCACTTGGACGTGCCTCAGAATTATCGTTACAGAAGTGCTTGATGAATAAATCTAGCTGAATACACAGTGATGTAGTTACTCTGACATTAGCAATTCGGAAGCTTTCCGAAGTGCGTCTACCAACGGGCACGGTTCCAGCGTCCCATAGCTTGTTCAGAAGCGCGAGATTTCTCATGAGGCCAGAGTCAAACAAAATCTTCGCCTCATCGGAGAAAATTCCGATTGATGAAAAAGGATGGCGTAACTTGAATTTAAGTTCCGCCGGAGTACAGTCGGTCACAATGTACTGCCGGATATAAGGCTCCTCTGGCGCTTTGGAATAGAGCTCTTCAAGCTGATGGGTCACCCCCTCGGTAGGCCTGCCATTTTTGGTGGCCTTTGTGATCGCGGAATGTATGGCTTTGCGTTGAATCTCCCAGGCATCTAAAGCAGCCATATGCCTAGCTAATTTTTCTTTCTTGAGCTTTTCTTGTTCGTCATCGTAGTCGCGGAATGGCTTGGTAAATAATGAATCTACGGCAGACTTGCGCTCCCCGGAGTTGGCGATGATGGTGACAAATAGGCTGCAAGGTCCGACAAGTCCAGGTAAGCGCTCAACATCGATGAGGTTCTGGCATGCAAGCGAAACTGCGGCAAGTGCGCAGCTTGCTACTAGCGCCTCAGGTGCCTTAGATTGGTAACAAGCGTCAATTGTCGCCTCCCGGATTAGTTCCGGCATGGCGGAGATTGGGAATGGAGCAGGCTGTCCAAGTGTGATTTCGTAAGTCATGATGACCCTTCCTGGCGATAAAGACGCCAAAGTTCATGTGGTTTTGCTGGTTGGTTTTGATTGCGCAGCAGGGCCCTTGCAGCGAATCAGATTTGGTTCAATAATTTCTGGGTCATTTCCTCCTTTAAAATTACTGGTTGTTCAGCGCAGCCCGCAGTTCGCCAACGTTCCAGCGAGTATGCGAACCGAATTTCTTGGGCTGCGGCAATTCGTTTTTACGAAGTCGAGACCAAACCGTTGGCGGTTTGCATCCGAACAGAATGGCGACGACGTGGACGTCGACGTGTGCAGCGTTCGGCAAGTCGTCGAACTCTTTCAGGTCTTTGCTTCTCATCGGTTGTTGATCCTCCTTGATCAGTGGCGTTTCTCGGTGATGCGCATTTTGATGGGGTTCGCGATTTTTTCTATGACGCGAAAATCCCCGAATATCGCGTCTTGACAAAACGCGGCTACTGATGACTGGGATGTGAGCGGCGGACCGCGCCCAGAAAAGGTGCGGTCGTCAGTGGGGTAAAATGTGAACGTCCGCTCTGTGGTCGTTCGAGAAGCATCGGCCTGAGGTGAGTACTATTAGGTTGAAAGCACTCTAAAATCGAAACGCAGTGATGCTTGTGATCGATGGGTAGCTAGACGGGTAGCTAATGGCTATAAAGCCAAGTCGATGCGGGCGCAGGCAATTGAATATAAAGAAAAAATATTTTTTGTTTGGAGCAGTACGACATTGTTTTGATGTAATCCCCACCGAGGAGACAAACCATGACAACAGATCCGGAGTTCGACAGCCTTGTACCCGCCCAATCCTTTGATCGCAGGAGTTTTATCGTGACCGCACTCGGCGCCGGCTTTGCCCTCGCGACGCAACCCGTGATGGCGCAGACGGCCATCAAGACCGACGAAACCGGCATCGTTGCCGGCGAGATCAAGGTGCCGGTCAAGGATGGCGACATGGTCGCCTACCGCGCCGTGCCGGGCGGGCTGGAGAAGCCGCCGGTCGTCCTCGTCGTGTCCGAAATTTTTGGCGCCCATGAATACATCCGCGACGTCTGTCGTCGGCTGGCCAAGCTCGGCTATTGCGCCATCGCCCCCGAGTTGTTCGCGCGTCAGGGCGACCCGCGCCAGATCAGCGCCATTCCTGAAATTCTCGAAAAAATCACCTACAAGACGCCAGACGCGCAGGTGCTCAGCGACCTTGACGCCTGCGTTGCCTGGGCGGCCAGCAAGGGCGCCGACACCAGCCGCCTGGCGATTACCGGTTTCTGCTGGGGCGGCCGCATTGCCTGGCTGTACAGCGCCCACAACCCGGCGCTCAAGGCCAGCGTCGCCTGGTACGGTCGCCTGGTCGGCATGACCAGCCCGATTACGCCGAAACATCCGAGCGAACTCGTCGGCGAACTCAAGGCGCCGGTGCTTGGTTTGTACGGCGGACTCGATACGGGTATCCCGCTGGAAACCATCGAGGCGATGGAAAAGGCGCTGCCGCAGGGCAGTCCGGCTGCCAAGGCATCGGAAATACACATCTACGACAACGCTCCGCACGCCTTCCATGCCGATTATCGGCCCAGCTACCGGAAGGAAGATGCCGAAGACGGCTGGCTGAAAATGCTCGCCTGGTTCCGCAAACACGGCGTCTGATCGCCGATTCGAGGCTGCACGGGGGCGCCTTCGTGCTAACCTTCGCGCCTTGTCCAGACACTGTTCCATCATGACGACTACCGAAGCCACGACCACCAAGCCGAATGACACTCGGGCCCTGCTCAAGGACCTGCAGGAACGATTCGATGTCTTCCGCAATTTCAGCCCGCTGGCCATCGGCATCGACAAACAGGTCTTTGCTGTCCTGCCCGAACTGAGCAAGAAATCCCTGCGCCTCGCCATGCGCAGCCACACCATTTCGACGCGCTACCTCAAGGAAATGGAAAAAGGCACGGTACGTCTGAATCTGGATGGCACGCCGGCCGACGAGGTGACCGACGAGAACCGTCAGCACGCCTCCGAGCAACTGCGCGAGCGCTTCAAGAAACAGGCGGAGGCACGCAAGGCCGCCGAGGCGGAAGCCAAGGCCGAGCAGCGCCGGGTGGAAAAACTGAACCAGCTGGCCGAGAAATTCGGCCGCAAGTAAGCTGGTTACGAACAAGAAAAAAGGCCAGTCGGATGACTGGCCTTTTTTCTGAAATACCCCGCTGGCCTTAATTCGTGTCGCAAGCTGCGGTGCTACGGTCAACCGGGGAAAACAGCCAAAATTGAAATCGCATTGAGACGTCAACGACGAGTCCTGGCTGGCCGGACTCGAAACTGCAGTGCTCGTTAGACCGGTTCCAGCAACATCGTTGCCGCGGCGGTATTCGAGATCGGGATGTGGAAGCTGGAATGAACCACCTTGACCGGTCCCGGCACGGTACCGCGTGCCACCAGCCAGTTCAGTAGCTCGACGCCTTCGTTGCCGGTTTTTTCGACCAGGTCGAGATCGGAGAACTGGGTCGCCCATTGCGGATCATTGACCATGCTGTCCATGAACTTGAGGTCGAATTCCTTGTTGATGAAGCCGGCCCGCTCGCCTTCGAGCTGGTGCGACAAGCCGCCGGAGCCGACGACCAATACCTTGGCATCTTCCGGGAAAGAGGCAATCGCCCGGCCGATGGCTTCGCCCATCTTGAAGCAGCGGCGCGCCGAGGGTAGCGGGAACAGCACGGTATTGACGCAGACCGGGACGCTCTTCACCGGCCATTTCTGGTCCGGCCACATCAGCGCCATGGGCAGCGTGAAGGCGTGATCGACCAGCATTTCCTGGCAGGTCAGCATGTCGAAATCGTCGCGGATCAGGCTGTCGCGGATGTGCCAGGCCAGATCTTCGGCGCCGGGAAAACTCGGCATGCTCGGGATGCCCCAGCCTTCGTCCGTGCTGATCAGTTCGGGCGCCGTGCCGATGGCGAAGGTCGGTTGCTTGTCGAGAAAGAAGTTCAGGCCGTGGTCGTTGTAGCAGGAAACGACGATGTCCGGCTTGACCCGCTCCAGCCATTCGTGGATCGGCGGAAAACCGTCGAAAAAGGGCTTCCAGTACGGATCCTGCTGGAGGTTGAGATGAATCGCCCGACCGAGAGCCGGGACGTGTGAAGTGGTCATGATGCCAACGATTTTTGCCATGATTAGTGCCCTGCCGCGACGAGTTTTGCCTTGAATTCATCCTTGGTCATGCCGGTCTGCAAGGCGCCAATGTCCTGCATGTCGAGACCGAGCACGCCACCCGCCAGCTTGCCGAGAAAATAGACGCCACCGCCGACACGGATCAGGCCGAGCACATCGCGTGTCGTAATGGCCTTGATCTGCGCCTCGTCGAGGCCGAATTTCTTGCAGTAGGCGACCTCGTCGCTGACGAACTCGTCGCGATTGGCCTTGCTGTTGAACGAATAGCACATTTTGTTGAGGGCGTAGCCACGTCGTGCGGCATCGCTGTCGAAGATCGGCGCCCCGGGTATGGTCCGCTTCTGCGGTCGATTCATGTCTTGTCTCCCAATGATGGTCTTGTCGCGTATAGGCCGGCCCGGTCATCCGGCCGACATCGCTTGCGCATTATTGCGAGCCAAATCAATAAAATAAACCGATGTTATATAATGTAACGCATGAATAATTTCGATCATTTGGATCTCGACGGCCGCCTGCTTCGCGTCCTTGTCGTCGTCCATGAGGAAGGTTCGGTGACGCGCGCCGCGCAGCGCCTCGGCGTGACCCAGTCGGCCGTCAGCCACATGCTCGACAAGCTGCGCGAGATCGTCGGCGACCCGCTCTTCGTCAAATCCGGTCGCTCCGTCGTGGCCACGGCCCAGGCCGGCGAACTGGCCGGTCGCGCTCGCCTGCTGCTCGACCAGCTTCAGGAATTCAGCAACAAGAGCCACTTCGATCCGGCCAAAGTCAGCACCACCCTGACCATCGCCGCCAACGACCTGCAACGCGACCTGTTGCTGCCGACGCTCTTTGCGCGCCTGCGCCAAAGTGCCCCCGACTTGCGTCTGCGCGTCATTCCTTCGAACATCCCCTCGGCCGACATGCTGCGGGCCGACCGCTGCCAGCTCGCCATCTCGCCACGCCCGCCGGAGGCTGCCGACATCCTGCAACGACGGCTGTTCGATGAGCGCTATGTCGTCTATTTCGACCCAGCCGTGCGGTCGGCGCCGGCCAGCCTCGACGACTATCTCGCTGCCGAGCACCTGACCGTGGTTTATGAACCCCAGCGCAATCTGGACATTGACGACCACCTCGCGCGGCGCGGCATCAATCGCCGATTTGCCGTTTCCGTCGCCGGCTTTGCCGGCATCCGCTCCTTCCTGAGTGGTTCGAACTATCTGGCGACCTTGCCGCGCGGCCTGGCTGCTCATCAATTGGCCGGTTTTGCCCAAGCCGACCCGCCTTTCGCTTGTCCGACCATGCCGATGTACGCGATCTGGCACCAGCGCTATCAGCACGATGCGCTGATGCGCTGGGTGCTGGATACGCTTTACGAAACCACCTCGACGCTTGGGCTGGAAAGCGGTTAGAAGCTTTCTTGGCGATTTCCCGTGGTCGGGCTTGGGGTTCCGCCTTGCTGGCGGGCGTACTTTCTTCTTGCTTCGCCAAGAAGAAAGTAGCCAAAGAAGAAGGCGACCCCAAGGTCGGCGCCCTTCGGGTCCCTTGCGCTACTCGGAAAGCCGGGCGGCTGCGGAACTCGGGCTACGCCCTCAGACAGTCCTCGCCGACTGCCCCCGGCCTTCCTGCGTTGCTCAGCGCCTTCCACGGGGACCCCAAAGGCGTCCGTGCTCGACCATTTTGTCGAAAATGCCGATTCCTACGGTCAACCGGAAAAATAGCCAAAAAATGAAATCGGCCGATTGTTCCCTGATGGCCTGTTCGGTGATTCAGGATGAGGTATTCCTGAGCCGGCGCATGAGCAGCAAGCTGCCGGCGATCAGCAGCAGGCCGAGCCCGAATGTCACCGGCAAAACGCCGGTGATCGCGGCCAGCGCCCCGGCCAGCAGGCCGCCGAGGGCATCGAAACCGAAGCGCAGCGAGCCGAAGATCGAGATGATCCGGCCGCGCAGCGTATCGGGGACTTGGTATTGCAGGCGGGTGTTGCCGGCGATATTGGTGGCGCCGATGCCGGCGCCAATCAGCCCGACCATGGGCAGGGCCAGCCAGAAATAGTCGAACTGCCCGGCCAGCCCGAGGCCGATCATGCCCAGGCCGCTCGTGGCGCAACTCCAGACCTGGAAGCCGATAGCGATGCCCGCACGGGCGCGGGTGGACAGGTAGATTGAAGCCACCAGCGCCCCGGCACCGCCCATGCCGAGCAGAATCCCGAGCGCCTGCGCATCGCCGGCAAAGACATCCTTGGCGAACACCGGCATCAGCACGACGTAGGTCGACGCCGTGGCATTGACCAGGGCGACGGCGCCCAGGGCCACTTTGGCCTCGAAACTCCGACGGATGAAGGAGGCGACCTCGCGCAGTGCGGAGCCGGTTTTCAGATGCTCTTGCCGGGGGATTTCGGCCTGGATGAGCGATATCGCAACAATCGGTCCCAGATAGGACAGGGCGTTGATCAGGAAGCAAACGCTTTCCGGCACGACCGCCAGCAAGAGGCCGGCGACCGGCGGGCCGATCAGGCGACCGGAATGGACCACGGCAGCATTGAGCGCTACGGCGTTGGCCAGCGTCGAGCGGTCGTCGACCAGGTAGAGCAGCAGACTCTGCCGGGACGGCAGGTCGAAGCTGTTGAGCACGCCGAGCAGCAAGGCCAGCGCAAGAATGTGCCAGACCTCGATGCGCTCGAAGGCGACCAGCCCGGCGAGCAGCAGGGCCTGCACGGCAAAGATGGATTGCAGGACGATCAGGATGCGGCGCCGGTCGAAACGGTCGATCAGCACCCCGGCCAGGGGCGCCACGACAAGTTGTGGCGCCTGCGAGAGAAAGGCTGTCAGGCCGAGCAAGGCCGGCGAGCCGGTTATCCGGTATACCAGCCAGGAGAGCGCCACGGCCTGGATGAAGGTGCCGAGCACCGAGGCGATCTGGCCGAAGAAATAGCGTCGGAAATTGCGCTGGCCGAGGGCCGGCGCCCGGCGGACGATGGCCGCCCCGAGCGCGGCCGGCAGGCTGCGCCCGGTCATCCGGCAGCGAACTGCTCGGTGTCGATTTCCTTTTGCGTTGCGGCGTTGTAGCGCGGCCCGACCACCGTTTTTTCGTTGATCAGCGCATCGAGGCGGGCGATCTGCCCGGCCGAGAGGGGGACATTTGCGGCGCCGAGATTGTCTTCGAGGTGGGCCGGTGAACGGGTGCCGGGAATCGCCAGCATCTCCGGCTGCTTGTTGAGCAGCCAGGCCAGCGCCAGTTGCGCCGGCGAACAGCCGATCTCGCCGGCCATCGCCCGGTAGCCGTCGAGCAGGGCCAGGTTGCGGGCGTAGTTGTCGGGGGCGAAGCGCGGCATGGCCAGACGGATGTCGCCGCCGGTCAGTTGGCTGGCCGGGTCGGTCAATTCGCCACAGAGGAAACCGCGGGCCAGCGGGCTGAAGGCGACGAAGGCGGCGCCGATCTCGCGGCAGGCGTCAATAACGCCGATTTCCGCCTCGCGCGACCACAGTGAGTACTCGCTCTGCACGGCCGTGATCGGATGCACGGCATGGGCCTGGCGGATCGTTGCGGCCGAAACTTCAGACAAGCCGATCGTCCTGATCTTGCCGGCGGAGACCAGATCAGCCAGGGCGCCGACGCTGTCCTCGATCGGCACATTGAAGTCGCGCCGATGCAGGTAATAGAGGTCGATGACCTCGGTTTGCAGGCGTTGCAGGGCGGCCTCGCAGGTCGCCTTGAGCGTCGCCGGCCGGCCGTCGATGACGCGCTTGCCATCGACGCCGGTCATGCCGCATTTGCTGGCCAGCGTGAAGCGCTGGCGCAGGCCCTTGAGGGCCTGGCCGAGCAGCGTTTCATTGGCGCCGAAACCGTACAAGGCGGCGGTATCGAAAAAATCGACGCCGAGATCGAGCGCCCGGTGCAGCAGGCGCGCCCCTTCTTCCGCCCCCGGCGGCTGGCCGTAGGCGTGGCTGAGGTTCATGCAGCCGAGGCCGACGGGATTGACGCTGAAAGGACCGACCTGGCGTTTCTGCATGGCTCCTCCGCTTTACGCCAACTGTCGTTCCAACTCGCCCAGCACGCGGTAGCAGTCGAGCACCTTGGCGACCGAGGCGTTCGGCTCGCGGCCTTCGCGGATGGCGGCGAAGAATTCGCGGTCCTGAAGCTCGATGCCGTTCATCGACACATCCACCTGCGAGACGTCGATCTTCTCTTCCTTGCCGTTGTAGAGATCGTCGTAGCGGGCGATGTAGGTGCCGCTGTCGCCGATGTAGCGGAAGAAGGTGCCGAGCGGGCCGTCGTTGTTGAAGGACAGCGACAGCGTGCAGATCGCGCCGTTGGCGGCCTTGAGCTGGATCGACATGTCCATGGCGATGCCCAGTTCGGGATGGATCGGCCCCTGGATGGCGTTGGCCTTGATGATCGGCGAACCGGCCTGGTAGGCGAAGAGATCGACGGTATGCGCGGCGTGGTGCCAGAGCAGGTGGTCGGTCCACGAACGCGGCTGGCCCAGCGCGTTCATGTTGCTGCGGCGGAAGAAATAGGTCTGCACGTCCATCTGCTGGATGTTGAATTCACCGGCCTTGATCTTCTTGTTCACCCACTGGTGGCTGGGGTTGAAGCGGCGGGTATGGCCGACCATGGCGACCAGGCCTTTTTCCTGTTGCAGCTTCATGACTTCCTGGGCATCGGCCCAGGCGTCGGAGAGCGGAATCTCGACCTGGACGTGCTTGCCGGCCTTGAGGCATTGCAGGGTCTGGGCGGCGTGCACCTGGGTCGGCGTGCACAGGATCACGGCGTCGACTTCGGGCAGGGCCAGCGCCTGTTCGAGATCGGTGGCGACGTGGGCGATGCCGTACTTGTCGGCGACTTCCTTGGTCGGCTCATAGCGACGGCCAACCAGCGAGACGACTTCGACGCCGTCGATGTTCTTGATCGCGTCGAGATGCTTGATGCCGAAAGCGCCGGCGCCGGCCAGCGCGACCTTGATGGTTTTGCTCATATCAGTTGTTCTCCAGAATCAGATGGCCAACGGCGGTATTCGACGCCGGGACATGGTAGAAGCGTTGCTTGACCGTCGGCTTGGCGCCGCCGGCGACGTCGGCCATCGCCCCGCGGGCGATCAGCCACATGACCAGTTCGATGCCTTCGGAACCGGCTTCGCGCACGTAATCGATGTGCGGCATGGTCGCCAGATCGGCCGGATCGGCGATCAGCCGGTCGAGGAAGCGGTTGTCCCATTCCTGGTTGATGAGGCCGGCGCGCGGCCCCTGCAACTGGTGGCTCATGCCGCCGGTGCCCCAGATCTGCACGTTGAGGTCTTCGTCGAAGGATTCGATGGCCTTGCGAATCGCCTGGCCGATCTGGAAGCAGCGCCGGCCGGACGGCACCGGGTACTGCACGACATTGACGGCAAACGGGATGACCTTGCACGGCCAGGCTTCCGGCTGGCCGAACATCAGCGACAGCGGCACGGTCAGGCCGTGATCGACTTCCATCTTGTTGACCAGGGTCAGGTCGAAATCGTCCTGGATCACCGATTGGGCGATGTGCGCGGCCAGTTCCGGGTGGCCGTGCACCATCGGCACCGGACGCGGCCCCCAGCCCTCGTCGGCCGGCGTAAAGCTGGCGCCGGTACCGAGCGCGAAAGTCGGGATCAGGTCGAGCGAGAAGGCCGTGGCGTGGTCGTTGTAGACGAGGAAGATGACATCCGGCTTTTGTTCCTTGATCCACTGCTTGCCGAGATCGTAGCCGGCGAAAACCGGCTTCCAGTAGTCCTCGCCACTCTTGCCGAGATCGAGCGCGGCGCCGATGGCCGGCACGTGCGAGGTATAAACGGAGGCGGTGATGCGGGCCATTTACTTGTTTCCTTTCTGTCCTGCCTTGCCTTGCGGCTGGTGCTGCGGCTGGGCGTCGCCGTCCTCGCCGAGGTAGCGGTTGCCTTCCGGCGAACGGCCGCCGGCGATCATCATGTCGCGATATTCCTCTTCGCTCATGCCGGTCATCGAACCGGCCATCTGCTGGAAGCTCTTGCCGTCAGTGGCGCCGATCTTGGCCAGGAAGTAGATGTTGCCGCCGGTCCGCATGCACCAGTTGAGATCGCGGGCGAGCACGGCCTGCTTCTGCTCCTCGCTCATCGCCCATTCGTCGAGATAGGCGCGCTCGTCGGCCTTGAAGCGGGCGCGGTTTTCGGCCTGCATCAGCGACATGCAGAACTGGTTGAGCCAGTAGCCCTTGCGCGATTGCTCGGCGTCGAAAATGATCGTCCCGGGAACGTCCTTGTAGGGTTTTTCGAGTGCCATTTTTAAACCTCTTCCGGCCAGTAGAGACGCAGCGGATTATCCACCAGCAGCTTGTGTTGTAACTCAGCGGTCGGCGCGATGTGCGGGATGAAATCGACCAGCAGGCCATCGTCCGGCATGTGGTCCTTGAGATTCGGGTGCGGCCAGTCGGTGCCCCAGAGTACACGATCCGGGAATTCCTCGACCACCCGACGGGCGAACGGGATCACGTCGGTGTAGGCGTTCTGTTCGCCGTTCAGCGCCTTCGGTCCGCTGACCGACAGGCGTTCCGGGCAGCTCACCTTGCTCCAGACGTTGGGGTGCTGGCGCATGAACTTGAGGAACAGTTCGAATTCCGGACCGTCCACGGGCTTCGTGACATCCGGCCGACCCATGTGGTCGACGACCACCGTGGTCGGCAGCGCAGTGAAGAAGTCCCAGAGTTCCGGCAGATCGACCGCCTCGAAATAGATGACGACATGCCAGCCCCAGTGCGCGATGCGGTTGGCGATTTCGAGCAGTTCGTCCTTGGGCGTGAAATCGACCAGGCGCTTGACGAAGTTGAAGCGCACGCCGCGCACGCCGGCCTCATGCATTGCCTGCAGTTCGTCGTCGGTGACGCTGCGCCGGACGGTAGCGACGCCGCGTGCCTTGCCGTCGCTATGCACCAGCGCATCGACCATGGCCCGGTTGTCGGCGCCGTGGCAGGTGGCCTGGACGACGACATTGCGGGCAAAGCCGAGGTGGTCGCGCAAGGCATAAAGCTGGGCTTTGGAAGCGTCGCAGGGAGTGTATTTGCGCTCCGGCGCGTAGGGAAACTCAGCGCCGGGGCCGAACACGTGGCAGTGCGCGTCGACGGCGCCAGCCGGGAGCTGGAAGCGGGGTTTGCTCGGGCCGGCGTACCAGTCGAGCCAGCCGGGGGTCTTGGTAAATGTCATTTTGGTTTTCTGAGTGTTTGCTACGGTCAACCGGAAAAAACGGCCAAATTCTTAATCGATATATTTCAAACCGGCCTTGGCCAGCGGTTCGCGCAGGGAATACATGTCGAGCCCGAGCTCGCCGGCCGCGAAACGGGCCCGCTTGGCGGTCTCGTTGTTCTCGCGTGCTTCGGCGGCATCGGCCACCTGCTGGGCGATGGCGGCCGGCACGACGACGACGCCGTCATCGTCGGCAATGACCACGTCGCCGGGATTGACGATGGCGCCGGCGCAGACGACCGGGATGTTGACCGAGCCGAGTGTTGCCCGCGTGCAGCCCTTGGCGTGGATGGCCCGGCTGAAGACCGGGAAGCCCATCGCGGTCAGGTCCTTCACATCGCGCACGCCGCCGTCGATGATCAGGCCCTTGGCGCCGTGCGACTGGTAGGAGGTGGCAAGCAGGTCGCCGAAGAAGCCGTCCGTACTGTCGGCGGTGCAGCCGGCCACTACCACGTCGCCCGGCTGGATCTGCTCGGCGGCGACGTGCAGCATCCAGTTGTCGCCGGGTTGCAGCAGGACGGTGATGGCCGTGCCGCAAATGTGGGCGCCGGTGTAGATCGGGCGGATGCTCGGCTTCATCAGGCCGACCCGGCCCATTGCTTCATGGATGGTGGCGACGCCGAAGCGGGAGAGTTTTTCGACGGCGGCCGGATCGGCGCGGACGATGTTGCGCTTGACGATGCCGAGTTGGTTCATGGGGAGAGTCATGCTGTTTTCCTTTTAGCGGCCCTTGGCCTTCAATGCGGCATCGAGGCGGGAATAGACGCGCCGGGCGTTGCCTTCGTAAATCATGAAACGCTCTTCGGCGGTCAGGTCGGCCGCTTCGATATAGCGCTTGGTGTCGTCGTAGTAGTGGCCGGTCTGCGGGTCGATGCCGCGCACGGCGCCGATCATCTCGGAGGCGAACAGCACGTTCTTGACCGGGATGACGTCGGTCAGCAGGTCGATGCCCGGCTGGTGATAGACGCAGGTGTCGAAGAAGATGTTGTTCAAGAGGTGCTCTTCAAGCAGCGGCTTCTTCATCTCCTGGGCCAGGCCGCGGTAACGGCCCCAGTGGTAGGGCGCCGCGCCGCCGCCGTGCGGGATGACGAACTTCAGGGTCGGGAAGTCCTTGAACAGGTCGCCGGACAGGCACTGCATGAAGGCCGTCGTGTCGGCGTTGATGTAGTGGGCGCCGGTGGCGTGGAAGCAGGCATTGCAGCTGGTGCTGACGTGGATCATGGCCGGGATGTCGTACTCGACCATCTTTTCGTAGATCGGGTACCAGTGGCGGTCGGTCAGCGGCGGGCTGGTCCAGTGGCCGCCGGACGGGTCCGGATTCAGGTTGATGCCGACGAAACCGTATTCCTTGACGCACTTTTCCAGCTCGGCGATGCAGGTCTTCGGATCGACGCCCGGCGACTGCGGCAGCATGGCGGCGCCGATGAAGTTGTCCGGGAAGAGCTGGGCGACGCGATGGCACAGCTCGTTGCAGATCGCCGCCCAGGTCGCCGAGGTGTTGAAGTCGCCGATGTGGTGGGCCATGAAGCTGGCGCGCGGGCTGAAGATGGTGAGGTCGGCGCCGCGTTCCTGCATCAGGCGCAACTGGTTGGCCTCGATGGTCTGGCGCAGGTCGTCGTCGCTGATTTGCAGGTCGGCCACTTTGGGCGTCTGGGCCGGATCCTTGAGGCCGGCGATCTGCCGATTGCGCCATTCTTCGAGCGCCTTGGGGGCCGTCGTGTAGTGGCCGTGGATGTCGATGATCATGCTGTTGTCCTTTTTTTGGTTGGTTGTGCCTCCGTCCGCGGGACAAGCCGGATATACAGAAGTAATCGGCGCTGCCGACAAACAAAAAACTGCCGAGGAGCCATCGACTTGATTTTGTACTGTGCCATTGCCACTGAACAGAAATCAGGGCCACTATCAGCTATGCAATTCCGTTATAGGAGCCTGTAAGTTATCTTCCTGCGCTGCAAAAAATGGCCCGCTGCCGCTCCTGGGGCGGAACGAACAGCGAGCCATGACCGGGCAGTATTACCACCCATGCTGTAGATGCTCGGTGCGGCCAAACGGCCAGCCCGAGCAACAACAAACATCAGAACATGTGGGTCAGGCCTGCGGCCAGAACGTTCACATTGCCACCGGCAGTGGGGCTGGCTGCCCAGATTCCCGCTGTTCCGGCCGAATCGTTGCTTTGCTGCGAATAGCCGGCGTAGGCAATGGTCCGCTTGCTCAGGTTGTGCGTGTAGGCGACCGAGAAGCCACTGGAATCGGCGTTGGCCAGCGTGTTTACCGACGACTTGGAATAGACGACGTGTACCGTTCCCTTGGCGGTCACCGGGATTTCGCTGCCTACGCCCCAAACCTTGTTGCTGGCCAGCGTGTTGAACTTGTCGTTTTGATACGTTACCTTCAGCTTGGCAAAGCCGAAATTGTAGGCGCCGCCGATGTTCAGACTCTTCATATCAAGATCGTCGTAGGCGATGGTCGTGGCGGGAGCCGGCAGTCCCGCGCCGCGGGCAAAGGCCAGCGAACCGAGGGCCAGCGATGCGGTGCCGGAACCCTTGAAACGGTCATAAACGACACCGAGCGACAGCGGGCCGCGGTCATAGTAGGCTCCGAGCAGCCAGACATTGACGTGACCATCACCGGACGCCGCCTGTTCGATCGGGCGCGCATAATTGACGTCGAAGTGCAGACCGGCCCAAGTCGGCGATTTGTAGGCAACGGTGTTGGAAAGACGAATGTCGCCCAACGCATTGATCCGGCTGCCGGCCGCCATGGCATTGTTGCCGGTCACGTCGAAAATGCTCGCCCCCAGTACGGTGTACTTGACGGCCCAATCAAACCCAGTTGTGTTCATCCGACCGACGGCGACGGTACCGAAGCTGCCGCTCAGACCAAGGAGTTGCTGGCGGGCCATGCCGGATGTGCTGCCCTGAACGCCGGCTGCGTCGGTCGTGTAAACCCCTCCGATGCCCTGGTTGGCATCGACGTTCAAGCGGTATTCGAGGGCAAACAGCGCCTTGAGGCCATTGCCGAGGTCTTCCGTCCCCTTGAAACCGAGACGCGAGGTGCGGAGCATGCCGCTTTCAATTTTGAATGCCGTTTGTTTTCCGTCGGCCTTGATAGCCGCGACACCAGCGTCGACAACACCGTAAACCTGAACGTTCGATTGCGCCAGAGCGGCTCCCGAAGCCATGCTTGCAATAGCCAAGGCAATCATTTTTTTCTTCATGTCTTACTCCTCCTGTGGGTGCTAACCAATCGTCAAGTCCGCATCGAACGCAATGCCGTGTCGGACCGACGCAAATATCAACAATTAAAATCAAAGCCGAAAAAAGCGATCACTCCTTTCCATTCATCTGTAAATATTTGATCCGGCGAGACTCGCTCGCCGATACGTAGCGAGGTCACATCCTCCTTGCGACATCGCCATCTCGACGGAATCAACCAAAGATTCGGAGTGCGACCAGCGAGATGCTTGGAAACAGGATTAGCAACCCGATGCGCACGACGTCCCAAGCCAGGAAAGGCATGACGCCCCGGAAGATCACCTTCATCGGAATGTCCTTGGCGACGCCATTGATGATGTACACATTCATGCCGACCGGCGGTGTGATGAGGCCGACTTCCATGACAACCAGCGCGACGATGGCAAACCAGATGGACTTGTCGTCGTTGCTCAGTCCCCAGTAATCCATGCCGAGCAGGATAGGCAGGAAGATAGGCACGGTGAGCAGGATCATCGACAGACTGTCCATGACGCAGCCGAGCAGCAGGTAGATCACGATGATGCTGAGCATCACCGTCCACGGCCCGAAACCAGAATCAACTACCCAGCGGGCCGCTTCGGCCGGCAATTGGGAAATGGCCATGAAGGAATTGAGGGTGTCGGCGCCGAGCAGGATCAGGAACATCATGCCGGTGCCGGTGGCCGCCCCATAAATGCACTTCATCAAGCCCTCGCCCTTCAGACCGCCGGCGTGCCAGGCGACGCTACCCGTCGCCAGGGCGCCGATGGCGGCGGCCTCGGTCGGGGTAAAAAAGCCGCCGTAAATACCGCCGATGACGACCAGGAAAACCAGCAGGACCGGCCAGGTACCGAGCAGCGTCTCGATGCGTTCGTTCCACGAGTGCGCTGCGCTTCCCGGTCCGGCTAGTTCGGGATCGATGCGCGTGGCGATGGCGATGACCAGCATGTAGCCCAGCGCCGCCAGCACGCCCGGCACGAAGGCACAGAGAAAGAGCTTGGCGATGTTTTGCTCGGCGAGGATGCCATAAATGACCAGAGGCACCGACGGCGGGATAAGGATGCCCAGCGTGCCGCCGGCAGCCAGCGAACCAGCCGCCAGCGACGGCTTGTACTTGTGCCGTTCAAGCTCGGGCAGGACGACGTGGGCCATGGTTGCTGCCGTCGCCAGCGATGAGCCGCAGATGGCGCCGAAGCCTGCGCAGGAAGCCACGCCAGCCATCGCCATGCCGCCCCGCCAGTGCCCGATAAAGGCATTGCCGGCTCTGAACAGCGCCCGCGACAGGCCGCCATGCGTCGCAAACTGCCCCATCAATAGAAATAGCGGCACTACTGAGAGGTCGTAGAGCGAAAACCGCCCGTAGGGCGCATTCTTGAGAAATGCGAGAAAGGGATCGAGGCCCGAGATCCAGACATAACCGATGCCGCCCGTCAGGAACATCGTGATGCCGACGGGAACCCGCAGCGCCATTACGATCATCATGAACACGCCCATCGTCAACGCAATCGAACTGCCACTCATGACGCGCTACCTTTGCAAAATTCATTGGATGCGGTGTGCAATGCTGTCACGCCGAGCAGCGCGAAGGCCGGCACGACCGGGATATAGCCCCACCAGATCGGGAGGCCGAGGACCATCGAGGTTTCCTCGTATTCGCGCATGTCGAGCATGCCTTGCCAGATACGCCAGGCGAGGAGAAAAGCGCAGCCGGCGAGCAGGATCCCGCCGAAGGCATCGAGGTAGCGTTTGATGCTGGCCGGCGCCCAGAGCGTGAAGAAGTCGACGAAAACATGTCCCTTGCGCAACTGGCAGTAGGGAAGACACATGGCGATGCCCATCGCCGAGAGCATTTGCACCAGTTCGTAATCGCCGGGGATGCCTTGTCCGAACAGGGAGCGGCCAAGAACGCTGACGGACGACATGACCATCTCCGTCAGGAACATCAGGCCCGCGGCCCAGGCCATGACCGAGCAGGCGGTGTTGATCAGCTTGCCGATAGGGCCACTGGCAAGGACAGGGGGAGTGCTAGCGTGTTCCGCCATTTGGATCTCCGAATGCAATGAAACCAGCCGTGCCCCGCGAAACCGCGGCGCGGCACGGCTTCGGCGACTTACTTGGCAGAGTGCTTGTTGATCAGCGCCACCGCTTCGTCGTAAAGCTGCTGGCCCTTGAGGCCCTTGGCAGTGATGTCCTTGATCCATTCGTCGGCAACCGGTTTGGCCGCAGCCTGCCATTTGGCCATTTCGCTGGCCGGAATCACGGTGACCTTGTTGCCGTGCTTGATCGTCGCCTGACGACCTGCTTCATCGCCGAGCATCAACTGGGAGGTAAACCAGGCCGACTCTTCGCGGCCGCTGTTGTTGTCGACGACCTTCTTCAGATCGGCCGGCAGGCCGTCGTACTTCTTCTTGTTCATGACGAACATCATGGTCGAGGTCGACATGGTGTGGTCACCGCCCAGTTCGGCCGAAAAACCGGTCAGCTCGTGAACCTTGAAGGCCGGGACGACTTCCCAGGGCAGAATGGTGCCGTCGATGACGCCCTTCGACAGGCTCTCCGGTACCTGCGGCACCGGCATGCCAATCGGGGTGGCGCCGAGGGCGTCGAGCAATTTGGTGCCGAGGCGCGACGGGGTCCGGATCTTGCGCCCCTTCAGGTCGTTAAGTGTCTTCACCTCATGGTCGCGCGTGTGCAGGGCGTAGGGGCCGGGCACCCAGAGCGCAATCGGCTTGAGGCCGGCGTATTCCTTCATGGCGTTCTTTTCGACGAAATCCCACAGGGCGCGCGACGAAGCTTCCTGCGTGGTGGTGATGAACGGCAGTTCGAAAACCTCGGAAACCGGGAAGCGGCCGGGGGTGTAGCCCGGCAGGGTCCACACGACATCGGCCACGCCATCGCGAACCTGGGTCAGCAATTGCGGCGGGGTGCCGCCCAGTTGCATGGCCGGGTAGATCTGGCACTTCATCTTGCCTTGGGACTGCGCCTCGATCTTGTCGCACCAGGCACCGATCATCCTGGCGTGTCCCGGTGCGGTCGGCGGCGCGAAGTGGGCGACCTTGAGGATGACTTCCTGGGCTGCGGCAAAGCCGGGAATGAGCGCGGCCAACGCTACGCAACACGTGATTTTTTTGATATCCATATTTGTCTCCTGTTTATATGAGCGGCGGGTTGCTTCGAGGCAACGATGATGAAACTTTCTGCGCTTGAGCATTGTGGTGAGTCTGACGCTAGCGAAAAAGAGGGGGAATTCACTATCAGCTATTCAGGATTGGCATAGAAGATCGCGCCATCTGATCGATTTTCCTGAAGCGCATTGGTGAACGGTGGTCTAGGGCGGTCGGGGCAGAATGAAAGATTTTTTTTGGGCCGATATTTCCGGTTGACCGTGGGATAGGCTGGAATTGGCAAAGTCTCATGGAAATAGATCAGGCGCCGAGTCCGAGCAGACGCATGGCGTTCTGCTTCAGAATCAACGGGGCCACCTCAGGCCTGAAGCCGGCCTTTTCGAAATCAGCCAGCCAGCGGTCAGGGGTGATTAACGGGAAATCCGAGCCGAACAGGATGCGGTCGCGGAGCAGCGTGTTCGCGTACTGGACCAGTTGCGGCGGGAAATAGCGCGGCGACCAGCCGGACAGATCGATCCACATGTTCGGCTTGTGCAGGCAGAGCGAGAGCGCCTCGTCCTGCCAGGGCCAGCTCGGATGGGCCATGACGATCTGCATGTCGGGGAAGTCGATGGCGACGTCTTCGAGCAGCATCGGCCGGGAATTGGCGACGCGCAGGCCACCGCCAGCCCGCATGCCGCTACCGATGCCCGAATGGCCGGTGTGGAAAATCGCCGGCAACTTGTACTCGGCGATCACTTCGTAGAGCGGCCAGGCAAAACGGTCGTAGGGTAGAAAACCCTGTACCGTCGGATGGAACTTGAACCCCTTGACCCCGTACTCCTCGATCAGGCGGCGGGCTTCGCGGGCGCCCATGACCCCCTTGTGCGGATCGATGCTGGCGAAGGCAATCATCATGTCGCTGTTGTCGCGCGCCGCCTCGGCGATTTCCTCGTTGGGAATCCGTCGGCGGCCGATCTGGGCTTCGGCATCGACCGTGAACATGACCAGGCCGATCTTCCGCTCGCGATAATAGGCAATGGTTTCGGCGATGGTCGGCCGGCGGTCGGAGCCGAAATACTTGTCCGCCGCCCGGTCGAAGTCCTCGCCGAAGGGATCATGTCCTTGGCAGCACGATACTTCGGCATGGGTGTGGAAATCGATGGCAACCAGCGCATCCGTGTCCATGATGTGATCCTCGATGCGTCTTAGCCGCGGGCTTCGATGATGAAGTCATCCTGGCCGGCGTACAGCGCCTCGATCAATTCGGCACGGCGGGTCAGGACGGCGCGCTGGTTGATCGAGCCCTTGTCGGTCACTTCGCTATGATCGATTGAGGGCAGCGTCTCCAGCAGGCGGATCCAGGCGATGCGGTTGGCTGAGCCGGTGGCGGTCTGGTTGGCGCTGGCCAGAAGTGTCCGGAAATAGTCACGCACCTTCGGGTGGGTCATGACTTCGAACAGATCGGCTTCTTCACCGAGGCCGGCCAGTTGACGGCATTCGGCCGGACGTCCGAAGATCAGCAGGCCGATATCGTCGCGGTTCATGCCGGTGACCACGACATCCTGTACATAGGGGGCGCCGGCCGTGATGATCTTGGCGCGCAAAGGGCCGACACTGACGAAAGTGCCAGATGACAGCTTGAAATCCTCGGCGATCCGGCCGTCGAAGACCAGGCCCAGGGCCGGTTCGTTGACGTCGACAAAGCGCAGCGCATCATCGGTGCAGTAAAAGCCTTCTTCGTCGAACACCTCGCGGGTCTGTTCAGGATTCCGCCAATAGCCGGGCATGACGTGCGGGCCGCGCATGCGCGCTTCCAGCTTGCCGTCGACTGGCACCAGCTTGACCTCGCAGCCGGGGGCCGGCAGACCGATGTAGCCGGCACCGATCACGCCGCCGGTGGTGAACAGGCAGGAGGGCGAAGTTTCAGTCATGCCCAGACCGGCCATCATCAGGATGCGATGGCCGCAATGAGCTTCGGTGACCCGGTCGAGGCGATCCCAGGCGGCTTGCGAAAGTCCGGCGCCGGCGAAAAAGAAGAGCTTGAGGCGGGCGAAGAAGACCTCGCGCAGCTGGGCATCCTGCTCGAGGACGATGGTCAGGTCTTCCCAGGCTTTCGGGACGTTGAAATAGACGGTGGGCGAAATTTCCCGCAGGTTGCGCAGGGTTTCGCCGAAGCGCCTGGGGGTCGGCTGGCCGTCGTCGATGTACAGGCTGCCACCGTTGTACAGGGCAATGCCGACGTTATGGCTGCCCCCGAAGGTGTGGTTCCAGGGCAACCAGTCAACCAGCACCGGCGGCTCTTCGGCAAAGACCGGGAAGGTTTGCAGCAGCATCTGTTGATTGGCACAGAGCATGCGCTGGGTGGTGACCACGGCCTTCGGCAACTTGGTCGAGCCTGAGGTGAACAGGAACTTGGCAATGGTGTCCGGGCCGACTGCGGCATTCGCGGCATCGACATTGCGTGGTTCGGTTGCCAGGAGTTCCGCGAAGCCGGTGCTCGGCCGTTCCGGCAACGCCCCCTTGCCCAAAATGACCTCGGTTCCGGCGTCGACCGTAGCAGCGATGGCCTTGGCGAAGGCATTGCCATCGGCTGCATAAATGGCGCCGGGGGTGACCGTGCCGATGATATGGCGCAGTTTCCCGAAATCGGTCGCTACCAGCGAATAGGCGGGCGAGACCGGCGAATACGGGATGCCGACGTACATCGCGGCGAGCATCAGCTGAATATGGTCGAGGTCATTGCCGGAGAGCACCAGCAAGGGACGGTCGACCGACAGTCCGTGGTCGAGCAGCCACTGGCCAATGTGCCGGATTCGGTCAAGCATCCCGGCATAGCTGATATGGATCCACGCGCCGTCCTGACCGCGTGCCGCCATCAGGGTGCGCTCCGGGAACGCCAGCGCCCCGGAAACCAGCCGGTCGGTCAGGCGGAGCGGATAGTCGCCAAGCGCCTCAAGCGAGCGGATATACCAACTGCCGTCGGCTTGCTGGCGAAATTCTGGGGGCGGATGGCCGATACTGACCGGCCGATAGTCGGATTCGACAATGCGTTGAAATGCGGGGGCGTTCATCATGTCTCCAGATTTTTTGGTTTTTTCTTGGTGAAGCGGCGGTTTTCGATAGGGGCTCAGGCCATCAGCGCGGATTCCGGTAAGTTTGCAATGTCGATCGAGGCCATGACGGTTTCGGTGTAGGCGCGGACCTGAGGCGCATAGGTTGCAAACCAGAATTCGCCGATCGCCAGCACGCCGCGCAGGTAATCGCCGTTATCCGGCGCCTCGGCCAAGGCGGCATGGGCGGCGCGCGTCGCCTGGGCAATCCGCCAGCCGGCGCAGACCAGGCCGCACAGGTGCAGGAAGGGGTGCGCCGCAGTTTGCACGGCGTCGAGTCGGGCCTTGCCGTTGGCCAGCAGGAATTTGCCGGCCCGTTCGAGATTGCCGACATTGACCGACAAGGCGTGGCCGTGTCCGGCCAGGTCGGGGACCAGGGCGAGCGCCGCGGCCTCGGCACGGATGTCGGCCATAAGTTCGCGCAGAGTCGCCCCGTTTTCGCGCAGGATTTTCCGGCCGACCAGATCGTTCGCCTGGATGCCGGTTGTGCCCTCGTAGATCCGAGTAACCCGCGAGTCGCGATAATGCTGGGCAATGCCGGTTTCCTCGACGAAGCCCATGCCGCCGAAAACCTGGATCGCATCGTCGCAGACGATATTCCCGGTTTCCGTGTTCCAGGCCTTGAGCACCGGCATCAGCAGGTCGATGTAGCGGCGGCAGCGATCGGCAACTTCCGGATCGGGGTTGTGGTGGGCGTGATCGAACCAGCCGGCTGCCGTATAGACCAGCGCCCGCATGGCGAACAGCCGGGTACGCATGGCCAGCAACTGGCGCTTGACGTCGGCGTGATGGACGATCGGCTGGCCGACTTCGCCGCTCACCGCGTTGCGGCCCTGGACCCGTTCGTTGGCGTAACGCAGCGCCATCTGATAGGCCCGCTCGGCGACCCCGACGCCCTGTACGCTGACCCCAAAACGGGCGTCGTTCATCATCACGAACATGGTTTCGATGCCGCGATTCAGTTCGCCGATCAGGTAGCCGACGGCACCGTCCCGGTCTCCGTAGGCCATCGTGCAGGTCGGGCTGCCGTGGATGCCCATCTTGTGCTCCAGCGACACCGCCCGCACATCGTTCCGGGCGCCCAGGCGGCCATCACCGTCGCTCAGGAACTTCGGCACCAGGAACAGGGAAATGCCCTTGATCCCGGAGGGCGCGTCGGGCAGGCGGGCGAGCACTAGATGCACAACGTTGTCGGCCATTTCGTGGTCGCCGTAGGAGATGAAGATCTTCTGGCCGAACAGTCGGTAGCTGCCGTCGCCGGTATCCTCAGCGCGCATGCGGAGGGCGGCCAGGTCGGAACCGGCTTGCGGCTCGGTCAGGCTCATGTTGCAAGCCCACTCGCCGCTGACGATCTTCGGCAGGTAGCGCGCTTTCAGCTCATCGCTGGCGGCAAACTCCAGGGCTTCGGTCTGGCCGAGCGTCAACTGGGGCAGCATGGTAAAGGCCAGGTTGGCCGAAAACCACATTTCCCAGACCGGGGCCGACAGCGCCTTGGGCAGCCCCTGGCCACCATACTCGGCGGGTAGCGACAGGCCTAGCCAGCCGCTGGCCACGAACTGGTCCCAGGCTTCCTTCCAGCCGTGCGGGACAAGGACCTGTTCGCCGTCGAGACGGCACCCTTCAGTATCGCCGCCCCTGTTGAGCGGGGCCAGGACGCCGGATGCAAATTTGTCGGCCTCCTCCAGGATGCTGTAGATCAGCTCCGGTTCGGCTTCTTCGCAACCGGGCAGGGTCGCGATGCCGGCGACGCCAACCAGTTCGTCCAGGATAAACCGCATATCGCGCAAGGGGGCACCATAGGTGTCCATTCATTTCTCCAGCAGCGAATCGGGGGTGCCCGATCCGGAAAATTCAGCATTGCCTTTCAGTGGCCGGCCCCAAAACGTATTCAGAGTCGGCCGATCGATCACACCGGGTAGTGGCGCGGCGTCGTCTGGACGGTGATCCAGCGCAGGTCGGTAAACTCCGCGACCCCGGCCTTGCCGCCGAAGCGGCCGTAGCCGGAGGCCTTGACCCCGCCGAAGGGCATTTGCGCCTCGTCATGGACGGTGGACGAATTGATATGGCAGATACCGGACTCGATGCGCTTGGCGACTGCCATGGCGCGGCCGATATCCTTGCTGAAGACCGAGGCGGAAAGCCCGTATTCGCTGTCGTTGGCGAGACGAATCGCTTCGTCGTCGTTGGCCGCACGCAATACCGTGACCACCGGGCCGAAGGCTTCCTCCTGGTAAAGTTCCATCGCTGGCGTCAGCCCATCGACCAGGACCGGTTGCAGAACGGCACCGTCGAGCTGGACCGGGCCGGTGGCGACACGGGCGCCCTTGCCGGCCGCGTCGTCGACCAGGCGTTTTACGCGGGCGGCGGCTTCGGGCGACACCATGGCGCCCAGGGCGCAACCTTCGGTACCCGGCTTGCCGGCCTTCAGCGTCGCTACCTTGGCGGTCAGCTTGGCAACGAAGGCATCGGCCACCGCGCTGGCGACGATGATGCGATCCGTGGACATGCAGATCTGGCCCTGGTTGAAGAAGGAGCCGAAAGCGGCCGATTCGACGGCTTCGTCGAGGTCGGCGTCGTCGAGGATGAGCATCGGGTTCTTGCCGCCCAGTTCAAGCACGGCCGGCTTGAGATGTTTCGCGGCCAGCTGGCCGATGATGCGGCCTACTGCGGTCGACCCGGTGAAATTGACTCTTTTCACCGCCGGGTTGGCGATCAGGCGTTCGACCAGGGCGGGCGCATCGGCCGGCGCATTGGTCACGACATTGACGACGCCGGCCGGGAAACCGGCTTCGACGAAAACCTGGCCGATCAGGCGGTGTACCGCCGGGGTCTGTTCCGAGGCCTTGAGGACTACCGTATTGCCGCAGGCGAGCGGCACGGCGATGGCGCGCGTACCGAGAATCACCGGCGCATTCCACGGTGCGATGCCGAGCACGACGCCGGCAGGCTGGCGCAGGGCCATTGCCAGGTTGCCTTCGATATCGCTCGGGATCACTTCACCGCCGACCTGGGTGACCAGGCCTGCCGCATCGCGCAGCATGTTGGCTGCCAGCATGGCGTTAAAGCCATACCAGATCGGCGTTGAGCCGGCCTCGGCAACGCCCAGCTCGATGAAGTCCTTGGCATGGCCGTCCATGATGTCGGCGGCCTTCAGCAGCAGCTTGCGGCGCTCGCTCGGCGGCATTGCCGACCAGGCCGGAAAGGCAGCGGCAGCGGCCGCGACGGCGGCGTCGGCGTCGGCCGGCGTGGCAGCGGCAACGACCGAAGCCACTTCACCACTGACCGGGTTCCGGCGCTCGAAAGTCGCCCCGTTTGAAGCCGGGCAGGCCACACCGCCAATCAACAATTTTACGTTGTTCATTTTGTCTCCTCTGTTCGGAAATGTGCCGGTGCGTGGCGCCCGGCATCCTGTTTTAGCGCTTGTAGGTTTGCAGGCCCGGCTTGATGGTCTTGTCGTCGAGGAACTGCTTGAGGCCCTTGGCGCGGCCCTGTTCCGGATCACGACCGTTCGACTGGTCGACTTTGGCGTAGAGGTAATCCTCGTTCTGCTCCCAGTTCAGTTCGCGGCAACGCTTGAAGCCATGCTTGGCATAGCGCAGGACAGCCGGGTTCTTTTCCAGTAGTTTGGAAGCCAGCGCCTTGACCTCGTCGCGCAACTGGGCGCGCGGCACGCTCTTGTTGACCAGGCCCATCTTGGCCGCCTGCTTGCCGGTCCAGGTTTCGCCGGTCATTACG
>PHCF01000112.1 GCA_002842145.1 Betaproteobacteria bacterium HGW-Betaproteobacteria-6
GAGGAACTGGACCGACTCGTCGCCGGCCGCCTCGTTCTGGTCGAAGAAGCCGAAGATGTCCATCTTGCCGAAGGTCAGCTCCAGCTTCTCGCGCGAGTAGGGCGTGAAGCCGCCGAAGGGCAGCGGAATCGCCGCCTGATACCAGGCCTGGCCGAGGATGGCCACCGAGTCGTCGGCATTGGCGCCGCTGGCCCGGAAGGCCACCGAGTTGGGGGCGCTGGCGAACAGGCCGAGATTGCCGAAGGCGGCGTTCAGGCCCTGGCCCTGGCCGATGCGGACATGGGCGAAAACCTTCTGCTCGATGTCGCCGATTGGTTCGAGCGGCAGTTCGACGCTGACGTCGGCGCGGTAGTTGAGCTGGCCGCCGCCATCCGCCGTGCCCGTGGGCAGGCCGGAGGCGTGCTGGGCGACCGTGGTCAGCGCCGCCTCGACCTTGATGCCGTCGAACTTGTCGGCGAGTCTGGCCGACTTCTTCATTTCCAGCGCATCCTTTTCGATGGCCTTCAGGCGCACCGTCAGTTCCGGCTCGCTTTCGGAAAGGCGCGGGCTTTCAAGGCCCTTGGCGATTTCCTGGCTCTCGCTCTGCAAGGATTTGACCTGCTTTTCCAGTTCGGCGTTACGCGCTTCGAGCTTTTCCATGCGCGCCATCAGTTTTTCCAGCATGGCGGTGTCGGGCGCTGCCAGGACGGGCAGGGCCAGCCCCGCCACGACCAGCGCAGCGGTGATTTTGGCGAGCTTCATGATCAGTACCCGCCTTTTTTGCCGATGCCGACGTAGGTGAATTCGTACTCGACTTCAAACGGCTTGAACCACGGGCGGACGCCGGTGGCGCGGTCGGTGTGGCGGCCGAAATGCGAATGCGGGTTGGCCGAAGGCGGCAGGATGGCGTATTTCACCTTGTACTTGCCCGGGCCGGCCAGCTTGACGTTGTCGCCGTAGTGCGGACCGTCGTTGGCGACCATCGGCATGAAATCGCCGGCCACCTTGAAGTCGCCGCCGATTTTCGAAACCTCGAACTTGATGGTCAGGTAAGGCATCCAGGCGCCTTCCTCGAAACCATTCGGATTGTTGGCCAGGGCGTGAATGTCGGCTTCGAGGTGAATGTCCGATTCGGCCGCCTTCTTCATCATGCCGTCCGGTTCCATTTCGACCGGCTGCAGATAGACGGCGGCGATCTCCATGCCATTACGCTGCTGCGGGACGCCGATCGGATATTCAAGAGCCAGGGCCGGAGCGGCCAGGGCAGCGGACAAAGCCAGTGCGGAAACAAGTTTGTTGATGGACAACATGGTTAAGACTCCCTGGTTTCTCTGGCTGGCTGGGCAGGCGCGTGGCTGGCTCGAGGATGGTTTCAATGCGAAATTTTTACAGCGGCGCGGCCCCCGGCTGGGTCACGAAACCGATCTTGGTCAGGCCGGCGCGACGGGCTGCGCTCATGGTTTCGGCCACCGTTTCGTAGCGGGTAGCGCGGTCGGCCCGCAGGTGCATCTCGACCTTGGCGTCCTGCGCCACGGCATCGCGGAAGCGGCTTTCGAGACTGCTACGGTCGACCGGCTCGGAAGCGACAAAAACGTGGTTGTCGGCATCGATGGCGACCTGCAGCGTCAGCGGCTTTTCCGGGGCTGGCGTGCTCGAGGCACGTGGCAGATCGACCGGCACCTGATGCGTCATGAGCGGCGCGGTGATGATGAAGATGATCAGCAGAACCAGCATCACATCGACCAGCGGCGTCATGTTGATTTCCGCCGTCGGCATTTGATGATTCTGCGCGTTGAAGCTGCCCATGGCCATGTCAGGTCTCCTGCCGGGCCGCCGCAGGGGAGGCCTGTGCCCCCTCGGGGGGCAACGAACGAAGTGAGTGAAGGGGGGGCGTCATCATGCCGCCTCCGTCGCAACGCGGGCGCGCATCGGGTGGATCTGCGCGCTGTTGGCGACAAAGGGCTTGCCGACCGTGAAGAAGGCATGCAGGTCGTGGGCGAAGGCGTCGAGATCGGCCAGGATGACCCGGTTGGCGCGGGCGAAGGCGTTGTAGGCGAAGACGGCGGGCAGGGCGACGGCGAGGCCGGCGGCGGTCATGATCAGCGCCTCGCCGACCGGGCCGGCGACCTTCTCGAGCGCCGCCTGGCCGGACAGGCCGATGGCGACCAGCGCGTGATAAATCCCCCAGACGGTGCCGAGCAGGCCGACGAACGGCGCCGTGGCCCCCGTCGTGGCGAGCAGGGTCAGGCCGTTTTCCATGCCCGCCTGGGTCGTCGAAAGCTGCTGGCGCAAGGCGCGTTCCATCTGCTCGGCCGGGTCGAAGCGCGAGGCCAGGCGGCCCGGGGCGGCTTCGCAATCGTTGTTGCAGGCATTGGCCTGGGTGGCCAGCTGGGCATACGGGCTGTCCTGGCCGGCCTGATTGAGCAGGGCGATGCCGTCGCCGACACTGCTTGCCGACCAGAAGGCGCCGAGCGCCCTGGCGGCGCGGCGCACCATCCACCAATCGACGGCCTTGGCCAGGATCAGGTACCAGCTGACGATGGACATGATGGCGAGAATGACCGCGACGGCATGCGAAATGCTGTCGCCGCTGGCCCACAGGTGGGCGAAACCGAACGAGTTTTCCTGCATGTTATTGCTCCAATTTGAAAATGACGGGGACCAGCACCCAGCTCTGGACGGCGACATCGCCGCGTCTGGCCGCGATGAATTTCCAGTTGCGCACCGTCTTCAGTGCCGACTCGTCGAGTCGCTGGCTGCCCGAAGATGTCCTGATTTCAACGCTGTCGGCCGAACCCTGGGTATTGACCGACACGCGCAACACGACCTTGCCTTCCTCGCCCATGCGGCGGGCGAGCGGCGGATAGACCGGTGACGGGTTTCTGAGGTAGTCGGCATCGAAGCGGGCCGGGCTGATTGCCTCAACGGGCGGGGCGGCCGGGGCTGGCGTGGCCTCGACCGGCGCGGCGACGACGGCGGCCGGGGAAGGAACGGTACTCTGGGTGGCTTCGACAACCGGGGCGGCTGCCTTCGGTTGCGGTGCCTGCACGGCCTTGACCGGCACCGGCCTGGCTTTCGGCAAGGGTCTGGCTGCCGGCGGCGTGGCGATTTCCGGGGCGGGCAGCAGATCGACGACCAGCGGGATTTCCATGATCTGCGGCACGACGGTCCTGGCTATCAGAATGAGCAGGAAAACACCGACATGCAGGCCAACCACCACCGCCAGCAGGCCGCTGCGCCGGAAGGGTGAAGGACGGGTAAGGGTGTAGCTCATGGGCGATTTTTCAGGTTTGGTCTGCGCTGTCTCGGGAAAAAACCCTTGGCTGGCTGGTTGGCGCTGGCTGGCTACGGGAACGAGAGGTCCAACAGAGAGAAACTATTTGGTCAGGATCAACTTGTTTTCACGCGTCACGCGCAGCAGGTAGCGCTGCCCGGCGTGTTCGATCTCGACCGTGGTGGCCCCGCCGAGAATCTTTTCGCTATCGATGCGCGGGCGGCTTTCGGCTTTTTCGGCGGGAGGGGTCGGCTCGGCGGAGAGGGGCTGCGGGTTCATTGTGGTGCCTGTTGCAAATAAGAATTGATCGCATCTTCCGGTAAATGAGAATTGATGTCAATTGCTATTGCGAATCAATCCTAATTGACTTGCTCGTTTTTTCACGCCCGGATCACCGGTAGCCGGCCCGGTCGAGGAGTTTCTGGGCGCCTGACAACTGCTTGGCGATCTTGACCAGGGAAACACTGTCGGCCTTGAACTGGCCGAGTTCGTCGAGTTCCTCATTGCGGATGCTGACGCTCGGTACCGCCGGCCATTCGTTGTTGCCATTGGCGAAATAACGTTGTGCCTCGTCGCTGGCCAGATATTCGAGGAACCTGACCGCAGCCTCGCGATGCCTGGCGGTCTTGACCATGCCACCCCCGGAGATGTTGATGTGCGTGCCGCGGCCATCCTGGTTTGGTCAGACAATGCCCAGGCGCTTGACCCGATTGCGCTCTTCGACTCTCTCGGAAGCCATCAGGCGGGCCAGGTAGTAGCTGTTGGAAACCGCCACGCCGCACTCGCCACTGGCTACCGACTTGATCTGGTCGGTATCGCCACCCTTCGGTGCCCGGGCGAAATTGGCGACCAGCCCGCGCGCCCACTCCTCGGTTCTGGCCTCGCCATGGTGCGCAAGCATCGAGGCGACGAAGGTCAGGTTGTAGATGTGCCCGCCGGGAATGCTGCAAACCAGGCCTTTGAGTTTCGGATCGGCGAGCGACTCGTAGGTTGGCACATCCTCGGCCGTGAGCTTGCGCTTGTTGTAAATGATCAGGCGCGCCCGCGTCGAGAAGGCGAACCAGTTGTCCGAGCGCAAATGGGCCGGGATGCGCGACTCGAGCAGCTTCGATCTGACCGGCGAAAAGATGCCCCAGGCGTCGGCCACGGCAAGGCTGGCGGCATCGATCGTGATGAAAACGTCAGCCGGGCTGTTGGCGCCCTCGTTGCGAATACGCTCGATCAGCTCATGCGCCTTGCCCTCGATCCGGTTGATCTTGATGCCGGTCTGCTCGGTAAAGTTGGCGTAGAGCGCTTCGTCGGACTGGTAATGGCGGGCCGAGTAGAGGTTGAGTTCGGTGTCGTCGGCCAGTGCCGGATTGGCGGCAAAGAGGGCGGCAAGTGCCCAGGCCATCGATTTGCGCATGGTTTTTCGCTTTCAGGTCACCGCCCATTGGCGGAGCAGATTGTGATAAACGCCGGTCAGCTTGAGCAGGCGCGGGTCGTCGGCCGCGACGGTCGGGGTGAGGCCCTGAATGGACTGGTCGAGATCGAAGAGCAGGACGCGCGAGCTGTCGTTCCGGACCAGGCTTTGAATCCAGAAAAAGGAGGCGACGCGGGCGCCTTCGGTTACCGGCGTGACGCAGTGCAGGCTGCTCGACGGATAAAGCACCATGTCGCCGGCCGCCAGCTTGACGGATTGGATGCCGAAAGGCCCTTCGACCTGCAATTCGCCGCCTTCGTATTCATCCGGCTCGGCCAGGAAGAGCGTGGCCGACAGGTCGCTGCGTACGGAAACGCTGGTGCCCGGCACCGCCATCACGGCGCTGTCGACATGCGCGCCGTAGGTGCCGCCATTGGTGTAGCGGTTGAACTTGGGCGGGTAGATGCGGTTGGGCAGCGCCGCCGAAATGAACAGCGGATTGGTGCCCAGCTTGCGCAGGATGAGGTTGCCCAATTCGACGGCCAGCGGCGAGCCGTCTTCCAGTTGCAGGTTGCGTTTGACCGAGCGGGCCAGCGTGCCGGCCGTTTTCAGCCCGTCCTGCCATTCGGCGGCGTCGAGCCGCTGGCGGAATTGACGTACTTCGTCCTTGCTGAGGACGCCTTCGATGGGAATCAGCATGATCTTGCCTCGTGTCGATAAATCAAGTCCGGGCCGATGTCGGCCAGCGTTGCACAACCGGCCTGCGCCATGCAGACCTCCAGTTCTTCGCGCAGCAGTTTGAGCATGTGAGCGACGCCCAGCGCCCCGGCCACCGCCAGGGCGTACACCTGCAGGCGGCCGATGAGCACCGCGTCGGCGCCAAGGGCCAGCGCCTTGAAAATGTCGTTGCCCGAGCGGATGCCGCTGTCGAGCAGGAGCGGAAAATCGGCGCCGACGGCCTGGCGGATGCGCGGCAAGACGTCGAGGCTGGCCGGTACGCCGTCGAGCGCCCGGCCGCCATGGTTGGAGACAATCAATCCGGCGACGCCCATGGCCTGCAGGCGGCTTGCATCGGCGGGATGGAGCACGCCTTTGACCAGCACCGGCAGGCGGGTCTGGCCGAGTAGCCGGGCCAGGTCGTTCCAGGTCGGCGCCTCGCGCATGGCACCCTGGAAAACCCGGCTGGCGCCGGGTTCGAGGACGATGGGGGGCGGCGCCGGATAATCGGCCAGATTGGCCTCGACGACCTCGGGCGGCAAGACGAAGCCGGCCTCTTGCGCCCGCCGGCTGGGCAGCTTGATCGCCGTATCCAGCGTGACGACGAGGGCGGTGTAGCCGGCCATTTCTGCCCGTTTTATCAGGTCGACCGTAGCAGTCTGCGTTGGCTGCAAATAGAGTTGGAACCAGCGTTCGGCACCGGCCTGCCGGGCCACGTCTTCGAGTTTTTGCGACGCGAGCGTGCTGGTCACCAGACAGGTATCGGTGGCGGCGGCCGCCCGCGCCGTTTCCAGTTCGCCGAGGGGATGGACCAGGCGCTGGTAGGCCACCGGGGCGAGCAGAATCGGATGCGCCGAGGTCCGCCCGAGCAGGTCGCTGCGGGTATGGCCGTTATGCACATCGCGCAGCAGGCGCGGCAGGATCTGCGTCCGGGCGAAGGCACTGCGATTTTCAGCCAGGGTCAGTTCGTCGCTGCAGCCGCCGGCGATGTAGGCGAGGGCCGGTGCCGCGATGAAATGCGGGGCCAGGCGTTCGTAATCTGCCGCGCAGTGAATTTCACGCGGGATTTGCTGTAACGGAGGATGTGGCTTGGTCATAAAAAGAGCCGGGCGACTCCGCAGAGCCACCCGGCCTTGCCGCCTTTTTAGAAGTCGTAGTTCAGGGTCAGGCGAGCGTTGATCGCATCGCCCTTGTAAACGAATGCGCCGGAGCGATAGCCGGCCACGTAATAGTCGGCGTTGAACACGTTGCCGACATTGAGGCGCACTTTGGCCTGCTTGGTCAGGCGGTAGTCGGCAAAGGCGTCGACCACGGTGTAAGCCGGGATCGGCTGCGAATATTCCCCCGTGGTCGCGCTGAAGCTGGCTGCCGTATCCGGTTGCCCGGCGTACTTTTCGCTCTCGTACTTGACGGCTGAGCCGAGGGCAAACCTGGGCGTCAATTGATAGCGCAATTGGGCCGAGGCCGTGATGTCGGCGAAGTTGCTCAAACGCTTGCCGACGTAAGTGGCATTGGTCGATGCAAGCACTTCCGACGCCATGAAGGCGACGCCGGCAAAGGCGCTGAGCTTGTCGGTGACATTGCCGGCCAGGCCGAGTTCGATGCCCTGGACGCGGTTCTTGCCGGTATTGAAGGTGCCGACCGTGTCGTAATTGGCGCCTTCCATGACGTCGGATTTGGTGGTCCGGAAGATGGCCGCCGTGGCCAGCAGCTTTTCGCCGAGCAGGTTCCACTTGGTACCCAGTTCGATGTTCTCGGTTTTCTCCGGCTTGGCGCCGGCCGCCGAGCCGTTGTAGGTGACCATGCCGCCGTAGCCCGAGCTGCTGCCGACATCGGACTCGCCACCGTTGAGATCGGCTGCCGAGCCATAAGCGGCATAGACGTTGGCGTAGGGCAGGAACTTGTAAACCAGCCCGAAATGGCTGTTCCACATGCCGGCGTTCTGGCTGCCGTAGTCGTTGATGGTGCCGACCGGGGGCGGACTGGCGCCGCCGCCGACCGCAGCCTGCCGCGTTCTCAGCGAGATCTCGGTCTTGTCGTAGCGCACGCCGGCAAAGGCCGTCCACTTTTCCGTCAGGTCGACAGTGTCCATGGCCGACACGGAGGCCGCCTTGGCTTGCCAGTCGATATCCCAGTTGTCGGTGTTCTTGGTGATGTTGGTCCGGTCCAGTGCAGTCTGTGCCGATGCCGCCGGTACGTTGTTCAGGCGGGGATTGTTGGCGCCCCTGACGACACCGCCGATTTCATACAGGCCGTTCGATACCTTGTGATCGGTATATTCGAGGCTGAAGATGAAATCGTGCTTCATGCCGGCGATGTGCGTGTCCCAGGCCAGGCTGGTCTGGTTGACGAAGTAGTCGACGTCCTGCCAGCCAGAATGGGTCGTCAGGTTGAGATTGGTCAGCGTCGACGAGGCGGAGGCACCGGTCGCCACGTAGCCGTTTTCCGAACGGCCGTAGCGCGTCAGGTTGGTGAGCCGCAGATTGGGCGTGATCTTGTACTTGATGCGGCCGGTAAAGGTGTCGACATCGGAGGTCAGGAAATCGCCATCCTGGGCATAGACCGGGGAATTCGCCATCGGCCGCCGATTTGGCACGGTGCCGGTCAGCCACGAACCGAGATCGGGTTTGTCGTTGGCACGCAAGCCGTAGTAGTCGAGCAGGATGTCGAGATTGTCGCTCGGCTTGAACAGGCCGGAGAGCGCCACACCCTTGCGCTCACGGTCGGCTGGCGCGCGGTCGGGGACGCCTTCGTAGCCGTAGAGCAGATTGGCGCGCAGGGCGACGTTGTCGCTGACGACATGGTTGGCATCGAGCGTGACGCGGCCGTAGCCGTCAGTGCCGATGCCGGCGGAAATCTTGGTGAAATCGTAGTCGACCGTAGCTTGCTTGGTGATCGCATTGACCGCACCGCCAACCGTGCCGCGGCCGGCAAAGCTCGAACTCGGGCCCTTGGAGACTTCGACCTGTTCGACGGCGAAGCTCTCGCGGATGGTCATGCCAGGGTCACGCAGGCCGTCGACGAAGACGTCGGAACGGGCTTCGTAGCCGCGGATGATGTAGCGGTCGCCGAAGGCATTGCCGTTTTCGCCGGTGCCGAGCGTGATG
>PHCF01000113.1 GCA_002842145.1 Betaproteobacteria bacterium HGW-Betaproteobacteria-6
GCTCGCCGCCCTGCCCATGGCCGCCGCCTTGCCGGCGCTGGCCGATGGCCTCGAAACGATCCGCCAGCGCGGCCGGTTGCGCGTTGCGGTGTATAACGATTTTTCGCCGTATTCGATGGATGGCGGCAAGGGCATCGATGCCGATGTCGCCCGGGCGATTGCCGCAAAGCTTGGCCTGACGGCCGAAGTCGTCGGCTACAACGCCGACGAAGACATGAACGACGACCTGCGCAACATGGTCTGGAAAGGTCATTACCTGGGCACGCCGCCGTCCGACGTGATGATGCATGTGCCGGTGGACGAATATCTGGCGCGGGCCAACGACAAGGTCCGCATTTTCGGCACCTACCACGTCGAAACGCTGGCCCTGGCGCGCAATCCGGAGCGCGTCCCAAAGCCGCTGGCCGGCTCGGCTGCGGTTGCGCTGGAAATCTTTACGCGCGAGAAAATCGGGGTCGAAACGGCGTCGCTGGCCGATTCCTTCATGCTCGGTGTGCTCAACGGCCGCCTGCGCGAGAACGTCGTGCATTTCAAGAACGTTGCCGAAGCCGCAAAGGGTATGGCCGAAGGCAAGGTGGCGGCTGTTCTGGCGCCGCGTGCCGAGCTCGAAGCGGCAACCCGGGGGCTGGGCAATCTGGTTCTGGAAAGCCCGAAATTTGCCGAACTGAAAGTCGATAGCTGGAAGCTCGGCATGGCCGTCAAGGTCGAGGAACAGGCCCTGGCCGAAGCGATCGGCGGTGCGCTGGCCGACTTGAAGAAGGATGGCACGATTGCCGACATCTTCAAGCGTCACGGCATTACTCATCAGGCGGGGTGACCATGCAACGGCAGCTGCCCAAACTCCTGCTGACAGCCTTGGTCAGTGCGTTCGCCGGCCTTGCGCTGGCCGCACCCATGGCCTATGTGCCCAACGAAAAAACGGCAACTGTCAGCGTGATCGATACCGCCACCGACCAGCGCCTCAGCGACTTCGCTGTCGGTGTGCGGCCGCGCGGCATAGCGAGCGGGGGCGGGCGGCTGTACCTGAGTGACGGCAAGACGGGCAGTCTCCTCATCGTCGATACCGCTACCGGCCAATTGCTCAAGACCGTTGTAGTCGGCGATTCGCCGGAAGGCGTCAGCCTTTCGGCCGACGGCAAGTTACTGGCCGTGGCGGTCGAGGACGACAACAGCGTTGTCCTGCTTGCCGCGCCAGAAGGCAAGGAACTGGCGCGCATCAAGGTCCATGGCAAGAACCCTGAACACGCCGTGTTCAGCCCGGATGGCCGCTGGCTCTATGTCAGCGCCGAAGAGGCAGAGCAGGTCGATGTGATCGATGTTGCGGCACGCAAGCAGGTGGCCAGCATCCCGGTTGGGCTGCGGCCGCGCGGTATCGGCTTTCTGCCCGACGGCAGCCGGGCTTACGTGGCCAGTGAAATGGCCGGCAAGGTCTACGCCATCGATGTCGCCGAGCGCCGCGTCCTGGCTGAAATCACCGCCGGTCAGTATCCGAACGGGATCGCCGTGCATCCGGATGGCAAGCGCGTCTTCGTCTCCAACGGGCGCGATCCGTCGGTGATGGCCATCGATGTCGCCAGCAACACCGTCGTCGCCACCGTCGGGGTCGGCAAGCGCCCGTGGAACATGGCCATCACGCCGGACGGCACCAAGCTCTACGTGGCCAATGGCCGCTCAGGCACGGTTTCCGTCATCGATACGGTTGGCTACAAGAAGCTGGCTGACATCGAAGTCGGCCAACTGCCCTGGGGGGTCAGTATCCAATGAGCGGTCAGCGCTACACGCTGCCGGCCATTGTGCTGCACTGGGCACAGGCCGTCGTCGTCATCTGGCTGCTCTGGCTGGGCTGGACCATGGTCGATCTGCCCAAGGGCGCCGAGCGCAGCGCCGCCTACGGGCTGCACAAGTCGCTCGGTCTGCTCGCGCTGATCCTCCTCGGCGCCCGTATGGCCTGGCGCCTTGGCCACCCGGCGCCGAGGTTGCAGGTCAGTGGCTGGGAGGCAAAACTCGCCACCGCTGCCCATCATGCGCTTTACGCCTTGCTCCTGCTGGCGCCCCTGGCCGGCTTTCTCGCTTCGTCCTTCACGCCTTACGCCATCAAGTTCTTCGGCTTTGAACTGCCCAAGCTCGGCTGGCCCGACGAAGCGCTCAACGGCGCCTTCAAACTGGCTCATGTCGTCTTAGTCTGGAGTCTGGCCGGTGTCGTTGCCCTGCATATCGCCGGCGGCCTCAAACACGCCCTTCTACGCGACGGTACTTTGCAACGCATGTTGCCCGGCGGGTTGTTCAAAAACTGAACAACTGCTCCACTGCGCAGCAATGTGCTCTGACTAAAGTAATACCGATTGCTACGGTCAACCGGGAAAAACAGCCAAAAACAAAATCCATCGCCACCATCGGGTGGCTTTTTTTTGCGTGCGCTGCCGCACCTAGCTGGCCGGAAACGCGTGATATGCTGGAGCTCTTTCCGGTGCAGTATGGCCTGATGCCGGTTTCGGGTGAATTCCCAAAAACATCAGTCAATCAGGAAACTTGTCATGAAACTCCAATCCCTGTTGTTGCTGCTCATTCTGGCCTTGGTTGCCGCCTTTACCGCCCTGAACTGGGGGGTCTTTCTGTCGCCGACCGATTTGTGGCTCGGTTTCACCTCGGTGCAAATGCCTCTGGGGCTGGTCATGCTCGGGCTGCTCGTATTCGTCACCGCGCTGTTTCTGGTTTATGTGCTTTACCTGCAGGGCTCTGTCCTCCTCGAGACCCGCCGCAATTCGCGCGAGTTGCACACCAACCGGGAACTCGCCGACCGCGCCGAGGCCTCACGGTTCACCGAATTACGCACTTTCCTGGAGGCTGAACTGGCCCGCCAGACGACCTTGAATCTTGAGTCGAAAGCCGCCGTGATTGCCAGAATCGACCAGCTTGAGCAAGATTTCCGCGCCTTCTCGGAGCAATCCGGAAACACGCTTGCCGCCTACATCGGCGAGCTCGAAGATCGCCTCGACAAAAACAACACGCCACCTGCCGTTCGCTGACTCGTCGCTACCTCTTCCCGCAAAGGAGCCGCCATGCCGGAGCAGAATCTTCTCGGAAAACGGGTACTGGTCACCCAGGCCGACATGTTCATGGGGCCGGTGCTGTGCGAGGTGTTGGCCCGGCATGGGGCCACGGTGATCGCCAATAACGCCGATCTCGTCGATGTCGGGGCCCCTGCCGCCATCGTTGCCGAGGCCGGCCCCATCGACGTTCTCGTTGCCAACCTGGCCATTCCTGCCCCCGGTACGGCGGTAGCCGAGGTCTCGGAAGCGGAATGGAGCGATGTCTTCTGCGTGCTCGTTCATCCGTTGGCGCGCCTGTTCCGGGCCGTATTGCCGGCGATGATCGCCCGCCGTTCCGGCAAGATCCTGGTCATGGGCAGCGCTTCCGCGCTGCGCGGCATGAAGGGGCGGTCCACCTACAGTGCGGCGCGCGGCGCCCAGCTGGCCTACGTGCAGGCTGTCGGCGTCGAGGTCGCGCCGCACAACGTCCAGGTCAATGCGATTGCCCAGAACTTCGTCGAGAACCCGACCTACTTTCCGCCTGAAGTTCAGGCCGACCCGCGTTTTCAGGAGCGCCTCAGGCGCGAGGTGCCCCTCGGGCGCCTGGTCAGCGCCGACGAGGATGCCGAGTTTGCCGCCTATCTGTGCAGCGATGCGGCCAATTGCTTTGTCGGCCAGGTCTTTCCCGTTTGCGGTGGCTGGGCGCCGCGCTGAGGCCGCGCGTCCTATTCCCTGTTGCGATCTGACCCTGCCGGGTTCAGCGCGCCTGCATGGCCTGCTCGCTCTGCAGGGCGGCCTTGAGATCGGCGATCAGGTCCTCGATCTTGCCCCGGGCATCGAAAAACTCCAGGTCGCCGTCGTCGCTTTCGAGGACGACATTGGGTTCGTCGCCGTGCAGCGGTACTTGAACGTGAACGCCCTTGGTAATGACGATCATCCCGTCGACGCGCTTCGACGGTTCGCTCAGGGCGGTGGGGGTGAAACCGAGCTTGTTGAGTTTTTCGGCCAGGGCTTGGGCGTTCATGTTTTTCCTTTCTTAAAGTCGGGGAACCGGGTCTTGGCGGGGATGCCGGATTATTTCTGGGCGACAGACCAGATGAAGGCCTGTACGTCAATCAAATCGCGCGGCATCAGGCCTTCCTCGAGCAGGTTGGTACGCACGTAGCTGTAGAGCCGGGCGACTGCGTCGTAGGTCTTCCAGTTCGGCTCGGGCTTGTAGTTGATCCGCCAGCACAGCGCCTTGGCGGCATTCTGGATGGCGCTTGGCTTGATGTAGGCGGATTGCTGCGGGTGGCGGAGGAAGCTGAACAGCGTCGCAAACGGCCATTTGTTGAGCTCGAGGATGCCGAGCGTGCGCAGGAAGTGCTTGAAGCGGGCTTCCTCGGCTTCGGTTCCGTAGAGCAGTTCGGCCAGGGCCAGCGAGAACAGCTTTTGGCAGGCCGGCAGTTCGATGGCTTCGTGCAGCACCTTGCGCTCGCTCTTGGTCAGCAGGTTGGCGCTCATTTCGACATGCCGGGCACGGTCGCAAACGGCGTCGAAGCTGCCTTCGCCGATGAGCCGGGAAAGCTCTTCCTGGCTCAGCAACTGGGCGCACATCTTCTGACCGCGCAGGTTGGTCTCGCGGGCATTCTTGATGAAATCGGCGTCCTCGAACCCGTTCGGGTATTTCACCATGAAGCGCTCAATGGCCATGGGGATCGTCACATAGTCGTCGCTGACCATGTCGGAAGTGACGATGAGGTTGTCGAGGAGGCGGTGTTTCGAGGCAGCCCCTTCGGCTTTCTCGAGTTTGATGAAGGAACGTGAAAGACGCTTGCGACCGGCGCCGACAAAAAATACATCGAGATTGTCGGGCGTTGCGCTGAGCACCTTGCCGAGACCCCATTCCTGCTGGTTGGGGTGTAACACTCGATCGCCTAACACTCGATCGCCTGTGGTTAGGGTGCTCATCTTGCTCTCCGCTTCTTTTGCCAGAAAAAGCGGTCAATTTTACCAAGGACTGGGAAATTCAGGCCGGGCAATCTGCGACCTGTTGCACGTCAGGCCGATCTTTGATTTTGGCGTTTTTTTCCGGTTGACCGTGGAAACCGGTCAGGCGGACGGCTCGGCGGGTCTGGCGACCGGCCGAGCGCCCTGTATCGACAAATGGGGTGCGCTGAGGCTTAGTGCAGCGAGAGGATCCACTCGATCGCGGCGTGCAGGTTCTCGTCGCTGATCTTGTCGGCCGGATGGGGGATCATCGGGACCGTGCCCCAGTTGCCGGAGCCGCCATGGCGGACTTTCTCGAACAGTACGTCGGGCGCCTTGGTGTCGCCCTTGTATTTGGCGGCGACGTCCTTGTAGGCAGGGCCGACGCGTTTCTGGTCGACGGCGTGGCAGGCGACGCAACGGGCTTTCTTGACGGCGGCTTCGCCATCGGCGGCCTTGGCCGGTGCGTGGGCGACGAAGAGGGCGGCTGCGAGCAGCGGCAGCAGGGTGGTGCTCAGTTGCTTGTTCATGTGAATGGTTCCTTGGATTAAACGAGGCCAGCCGCCTGCAATTCGGCCCATTCGGCGTCGGTGAACAGCCGTGAACGGGTATGGAACGCTTTGCCGGTATTGCCTTCGAGTGAGAAATTGCCGCCCTGGCCGGCGATGACGTCGATGATCAGCTGCGTGTGCTTCCAGTACTCGTACTGCGAGGCGCTGATGTAGAACGGGACGCCGCCGATATCGCCGAGATGCACGTCGTAAGCGCCGATGGTCAGGTCGGTGGGCAGGTAGCAGTTGGGGGCGCTGTTGTCGCAGCAGCCGCCGGACTGGTGGAACATCAGTTCCGGGCCGTATTGCTGTTTCAGGAGCGCAATGAGCTCAAGCGTTGCCGGGGTGGCAATGACGCGGTCGACCATGTTTTTCTCCCAAAAAAGGGGGGCGGTTGCCCGCCCCCTAAGAGTTGCCCGCAAAACTGTGCGGCCAGTGGAGGAGATGCCCGGGTTAGAAGAAGCCCAGCTTCTGTTCAGCGTAGCTGACGAGCAGGTTCTTCGTCTGTTGGTAGTGGTCCAGCATGACCTTGTGGGTCTCGCGGCCGATACCGGATTCCTTGTAGCCGCCGAAGGCAGCGTGCGCCGGGTAGGCGTGGTAGCAGTTGGTCCACACGCGGCCGGCCTGGATGGCGCGACCCATGCGGTAGGCGACGTTGCCGTTACGGCTCCAGACGCCGGCGCCAAGGCCATAGACGGTGTCATTGGCGATCTGCAGGGCTTCGGCTTCGTCCTTGAAGGTCGTCACGGCCAGCACCGGCCCGAAGATTTCTTCCTGGAAGATGCGCATCTTGTTGTGGCCCTTGAACAGGGTCGGCTGGATGTAGTAGCCGCCTTCGATGTCGCCGCCGAGGTGAGCGCGGTCGCCACCGATCAGGACTTGCGCGCCTTCTTCCTTGCCGAGCGCGAGATAGGTCTGGATCTTGTCCATCTGCACCTGCGAAGCCTGGGCACCCATCATCGTCTCGGTGTCGAGTGGGCTGCCCTGCTTGATGGCGGCAACGCGAGCCAGCACGCGCTCGATGAACTTGTCGTAGATCGACTCCTGGATCAGGGCACGCGACGGGCAGGTACACACTTCGCCCTGGTTGAAGGCGAACAGCACCATGCCTTCGATGGCCTTGTCGAGGAAGCCGTCATCCTTGTCCATGACATCGGCGAAGAAGATGTTGGGCGACTTGCCGCCCAGTTCCAGCGTCGCCGGAATCAGGTTGTTGGCAGCGGCCTGGGCGATGACGCGGCCGGTGACGGTCGAGCCGGTGAAGGCGATCTTGGCGATGCGCTTGCTGGTAGCCAGCGGCATGCCGGCGTCGCGACCGAAACCATTGACGATGTTCAGGACGCCCGGCGGCACGATGTCGGCGATCAGTTCGGCCAGGACCAGGATGGAGATCGGGGTCGATTCGGCCGGCTTCAAGACAACGCAGTTGCCGGCGCCGATGGCCGGGGCCAGTTTCCAGGCCGCCATGAGGATCGGGAAGTTCCAGGGGATGATCTGGCCGACGACGCCGAGTGGCTCATGGATGTGGTAAGCCATGGTGTTTTCGTCGATTTCCGAGATGCCGCCTTCCTGGGCGCGCAGGCAGCCAGCGAAGTAACGGAAATGGTCGACGGCGAGCGGAATGTCGGCAGCCAGCGTTTCGCGGATCGGCTTGCCGTTATCGACGGTCTCGGCATAGGCCAGCAGCTCGAGGTTGGCTTCGAGGCGGTCGGCAATTTTGAGCAGGATGTTGGAGCGCGTCGTGGCATCGGTCTTGCCCCACGTCGGGAAAGCAGCATGGGCAGCGTCGAGCGCCAGTTCGATATCTTCGGCTGTCGACTGGGCAGCCTTGGTATACACCTTGCCGTTGACCGGGGTGATTACATCAAAGTATTGACCCTTGACCGGGGCAACCCACTTGCCGCCGATGAAATTGTCGTACTGGGCCTTGTAGGCGATCTTGGCACCAGCGGCGCCGGGAGCTGCATAAATCATGGTTGTCTCCAGTGTTCTTGAATGAAGTTGCGAACGGGGTAACTCGAAGCCGGCAGATTCAGTTGTTTCGTGATAACGACCTGCCGTGACTCGTGCCATCTAATGTGCATGCCGTGTGCCAGCCATGCCAGTCCTGCGGTCAACTGGGAAAAAAGGCCAATTTTCAAGGACTTGGTTTGCCGGGTACGGCATTCGGCACGGCCTGGAGCAGACCGTGGCGTGATCAACTGCTCAACAGGTGTTCAGGAATGGAGCAGTCAATTCGCACGACGCCAGAACAAAAGTGCTCTGGCTGAGCCGTGTACTCAAGTCGGGAGCCCGGCCGATACCCCACCTCGACTCAGGCCGTGACTGAGCTTGCCTAGGTCGGCGCCGGTTGCCGCACCGGAATCTCGACACGGAAGCAGCTGCCGACGCCGACTTTGCTGCTGACTTCAAGCTTGCCATGGTGTTTCTGGACGATGCTGTAGGCCAGCGAGAGGCCGAGGCCGGTGCCTTTGCCGACGGCTTTGGTGGTGAAGAATGGGTCGAAGATGCGTTTGAGGTTTTCCGGCGGGATACCGCGGCCGGTATCGGCGATTTCGACCCACACCGCGTTGTCCGTGGTGCCGGTGCGGATGGTGATGGTGCCGTGCGTTTCGATGGCGTGGGCGGCATTGACCAGGAGGTTCATGAAGACCTGGTTCAATTGCGAGCCGAGGCATTCGATGTCGGGGATGCCGGCGTATTCCTTGACGATATCGGCTTTGAACTTGATTTCGTTCATGGCGATGTTGAGCGTGCTGTCCAGTCCTTGTTCGAGATTGGCCTGGGCCCAGTCCATGCTGTCGATGCGCGAGAAATCCTTGAGATCCTGGACGATCCGGGTGACCCGGGCGATGCCTTCGCGCGATTCCTTGATCAGGCTCTGGATGTCGTCGCCGAGGAAGTCGAGGTCGGCTTCTGCCTTGCGCGCGGCGATGCTGGCGCTGAACTCGGGGTGCCCGGCGAGCAGCGGGTCGGCGGCGCTATAGGCGTGGATGACGCTGAGCAGTTCGTCAACGTAGTTTTTCAGGGTCCCCAGGTTGGAGTTGACGAAGCCGATCGGGTTGTTGATTTCGTGGGCGACGCCGGCTGCCAGCTGGCCGATGGAGGCCATTTTTTCCGACTGCAGGAGCTGGTTCTGGGCATTTTCCAGTTGCTCGTTGAGGGCGCGCAAATGTTCGTAGTTTTTCCTGAGTTCTTCTTCCTGGCGTTTACGTTCGCTGATGTCCTCGAGCACGGCGATGTAGTGGCTGATCTTGCCTTCGGCGTTAAACAGGGGGGTCACCATCTGGCTGGCGGTGTACAGGCTGCCGTCCTTGCGCCGGTTGACGATGTCGCCGCGCCAGGTTTTGCCGCCCGAGATGCTGTCCCAGAAGTGCCGGAAGAACACGGCATCCTGGGTGCCGGAGTTGAAAATGCGGGGCGGCTGGCCGTGCAGCTCCTCATTGGTGTAGCCGGAAAGCTGGGTAAAGGCATGATTGACCCAGATGATCTTGTCGGCGACATCGGTGATCATCACCGCATTGCCGACTTCGGCCAGTGCGAGATCGAAGAGGGCCAGCCTTTCCTGGCGGAGGGCAGATTCGAGGGTGATGACCAGGCGGTTGGCGCTGGCCAGCAGGCGTTGCTGCAGCAGGCTGTCGTCGAACTGATCAGGCTCTTTGCCATACAGCGCGAGAGCGCCCCACTGTTCGCCATGAATTTTCAGGGGGAGGAGGATGGCAGTGCGGGCGGAGGGCGCCTGGGGATTGGCTGCGCAGAGGGGGCAACTCTCGTCTTCGATATGGACTACCTGATGCCGGCCGCTGGCTATCAGTTCAGCCAGGGGTTGGCACGCCAGGCTCTCGTCGCCACTGCCGGGGACATCTTCGATAGCGGTGCGTGCTACGTTGCCGGCCGTGGCGGCGAGGGAAAGCTGGCCATCCTTGCCGATAACGACGATGCAGGCGGCGTCGAGATTGAACATGGGCAGAATGCCATCGCAGAAAATCTGGGCGATGGCCCGTGAGTCGACACCCCAGCGCATGAGTACGGTGCCCAGTTGCAGGAAAAGCTCCTCGTCCATCTGAACGCGCTTTTGTTCGGAGATGTCCTTGGCAAAGACGGCGACACTCTCGACGACGCCGCCTTCGTCCTTGACCGGGTAGAGGTTGTTGTCGAACCAGGTCGAGCCGCGCTGGTCCTGAAAGCGGACGATGTCTCCGGTGGCAACGGCAGATCGCATCATGGCGCTGCGGGTTTTGGCCAGTTCCGGCGGCATGTGATCGATAAAATTCGTCCCGATCATCTGTTGCGGCGTTTTGCCGAAGCGATGGGCGGCAAAGGCATTGATTTCGAGTACGGTGGCGTCCGGTGCGAGCAGCATGACGGCTTCGTCGGTGGCGTCGAGCAGGGCGTGCATGCGGGATTTGCCGGCGCCGATGATCTTCTCGATGCGCTTGCGCTCGGCCAGTTCTGTATCCAGTTGCCGGTTGGCTTCGCGCAGGCTGGCGGTGCGTCGCAAAACTTCCTGCTCGAGGCCTGCCTGCTGCTCGCGTAGCGCCTCGTCGCGACGCTCGATGTGATCGAGCATTTCATTGAAGTTGCCAGCCAGATCGGCGATTTCACTCCGTCCTTCAACGGTCAGGCGTTGGTCGAGCCCGGCGTCGCCGCGGGCGATGTCGTGCATGGCGCGCATCGTGGCTTTCAGCGGGATGGTAATGCTGCGGGCAATCAGGCTGGCCAGGAGCAGCAGGGAGGAGGCAATCCCGAGCAGGATCAAAAGGTGGTGGATGGCGCGGGCCTGCACGGCGGCGTCGATGTCGTCGATATAGATGCCGGAACCGACGGTCCACCCCCAGGGGGCAAAGCCTTTGACATAGGACAGCTTGGGAAATCTGTCGGGGGTACCTTTGCCATCGGCATTGACCTTGGGCCACGGGTAGGTGACATAGCCGTGGCCGGTTTCGGCGACCAGTTCGGCGAAGGCCTGCAGCAGGTTCTTCTTGCCATCGGTCGGGACAAACGGGCCTTCGGTACTGCTGCGCATACTGGTCACGCAGTTGAACTTGTCGTCAAGCAGCGGTTGACCGTCGAGTTCCGGCAGGATCGGGTGCATGAGCATGCGTGGCGGAATCTGGTTGTCGTTGAGCCAGAAATACTCCTTGCCGTTGTAGCGCATGCCCTTGATCGTGGCGATGGCCATCGCCTGGGCGGCGGCGCGGCTCAGACTGCCGGAGCGTTCGAGTTCCTGATAATGCGCCAGAACGCTGTGCGCATTCTCGACCAGTTGCCGGATGGTCCCTTCCTTGTCCTGGTGCAGGCCGTTGCGGAGCGTTGCGATATCGATAACGCTGGTCAGCAGGATGCTGCCGATAAAAATGGCAACGATGCTCCAGATCCGGTTGCGGATACTGAGCCGATTCAATGGCGCAAACATCATGGTCTCCCTCTTCGCGGCTGGCGGCCGGGTAGCCATGCAAAAATGACATCCCGGCTCTTGCGGACAGATGGCGCGATGAAACACACCTTATCCCTGTCCAGTATCTACCGTCGACGACGCGTCGGCAATTGGAAAACGGAGCAGCAAAAAAAACCGGCCACGCGGGCCGGTTCGGGGATTGCTACGGTCAACCGGAAATTTAGGCCAATTTTGAAATGGCCGAATCCGGCGCCACCGTTTAGTCCAGGTAGTAGCCAACGCCGAGCAGGCTGTTGTCGACGCGCTGGATGAAGGAGCGTTTGCGTTCGACGGCGTTGGTGACCGGATTGCGCCAGACGTAATCGACGACGCCGGTACCCTTGCTTTTTGCCAGGTCGATCATTTCCTGGATCAGGGCGTGGCCTTCGACATCGTGCAGGTCACGGGCATCGGTGCCGGTCCACGCCGGGTTCATGCCGTGCGCCTCGAATTTTCCGCTGTCGAGATTGACGGCGAAAACGTAGAGGTCGTCATGGACAAAAGCGCCGCGGCTGTCGTTGAACGCCTTGGTGGCATTGCTCAGGCCGTTCTGGATGGCGAAAGCGACAGCCTCGCCGAGCAGCTTCTGGGCGTCGATCGCCGTGGCGTGCGGCGAGTAGTAGCCGACGCCGAGGATGTAATCCCCGGAGCGGTACAGCCAGGCGTTCTTCGGCTCGACGTGATTGGTCTTGCGATTGAGCCAGACGTAGCGGATGCGCGCTTCCGTCTGCTTGTCGGTGACGGCGATCATGTGGCGGAAGAGCGGCGTGCCGGCGGCGTCGACGCTGTCGAGCACGTTGAGGCCGACCAGCGTGTCGGGCGCCGCACCATTGGCGATATAGGTCCCGCGGCGGTCGATCACGTAGACGTAGAGGTCTTTTTTGACGAAAGGCCCCTGGCGGTTGCTGAAGGCGGCCCAGGATTTCTCGGGGCCGTTGGCTTGCAGATATTTCACGGCCTGGTCGAACAGGGCGCGGGCTTCGCGCGGGGTGGCGCGCTCGCCGGCCAGGGCGGCGCCGCAACAGACTGCCAGCAGGAGGCCAGCGAGAGACGCCGCCAGACGGGCGGCGAGGGAGGTTGTGTGCATGGACGAATACTCCAGAAAGTTGGGCCGGTCAGCCGGCGGCGCGGCTACCGCTTACTTCAGCGACAGTATCCAGGAAACCAGCTGGCGGGTATCGGCCGGGCTGATGGCGACGGCATTGGGCGGCATGGCGATGCCGGAAACGCGGTTACGCCAGTGGCTGGAGTAGGGATTCGAGCCTTCCTGGACAACGCGGGTCAGGAATTCGGTGGCGCCCGGCTTGCCGCGATACTGGGCAGCCACGTCGATCCAGGCGGGACCGATCGGCTTCATGCCATCGGGACCCGGTTTGTCCTTTTCGATGCCGTGGCAGGTCGTGCAGCCGCTGGCGACGGCCAGTTTCTTCATGTCGGTGTCGAGCTTGGCATCGGCCAGGGCGATTTGCGCTGCGCTGGCGAGGGCGGCGGTGACGATCAGTTGACGCAGGAAAGACATTTTCTACTCCCAAAGGTTAAAAAGCCTGCTCACGAACAGTGTTGAGCCGGCCGTCTGGAAAGGCAAGGACGAAATCATCCGAGGAATTATTGATTTTCTCGACGACGTTGGGTTACTAGAGGCAAATCCCGCGCCAGCTTGGGCTATTGCCCGATAATTTGTTGGTCGGTGTGGGCTTCGGCCCCGACGGTGGTTTCCTTGTCGAGCCGGAGGGGCTGTCGCCTTGGTTTCAGGCCGCCCGTTTGTTCCCGGCGTGAGGTGCCGGGCAGGTCCGGGGGCGGGTGGAGAGGCGAGTTGCTCCATATTGGAGCAGTGGGGTGATGCAAAGTCGAACAATGGCCGCTCCGCTGCGGTTTTTTCGATTGCTACGGTCAACCGGAAAAAAAGCCCAAAAATGAAAAACGGCGCGAGGGCAGTTGCCGTCGCGCCGTTTCAATCGGGCGCCGGAGCGCCCGAAGAGCTTGGGAATTAACCCTTGTGCAGCTTGAAGACCCACACGGAACCGCCCTGTTCGAGGAAGTTCACGCGCTTGGCCACGTCGCCGCCCCAGAGCGGAACAGCGCCGCCCCAGCCAGTCGTCACGGCGATCATCTGCTCGCCATCCTGTTCCCAGCTGACCGGCGGTGCAACGATGCCGGTACCGACGTTGAACGACCACAGTTCCTTGCCGGTCTTGGCATCAAGACCCTTCAGGTAGCCTTCCGGGGTGCCGTAGAAAACCAGACCGCCAGCGGTGGTCAGGACGCCGCCCCAGAGCGGAGCGTAGTTCTTGTTTTCCCAGACGATCTTGCCGGTCTGCGGATCGATGGCGCGCAGGGCGCCG
>PHCF01000114.1 GCA_002842145.1 Betaproteobacteria bacterium HGW-Betaproteobacteria-6
GCCGCGCCGGATCAGGTAGGCCATGCCGGTGATGGCATTGAGCGGCGTGCGGATTTCGTGGCTCATGTTGGCCAGGAAGGCGCTTTTGGCGATGCTCGCTGCTTCGGCTGCTTCCTTGGCGCGGGAGAGTTCGGCGGTGCGCTCGTCAACGAGTTGTTCCAGACGGTCGCGGTGCGCCGCCAGTTCGGCCTGCTCGGCTTTGCTCCGGGTGATGTCGCGGGTGATGGAGAGGACGCAGGGTTGGCCGTCGAAGCTCATCGGCGATACCGAGAACATGCCCCAGAACACTTCGCCGTCCTTTTTGCGGAACAGGGCTTCGAAAGCAAATCGGGATTTCTTTTCGCGCACTTGCTCGCTGAAAATCTGGCGATCCCCCGGGTTGGCCCAGATGGAAATTTCCAGCGAACTGTGGCCGATAAGTTCATGGCGCGCGTAGCCGCTCATATCGAGAAAGGCCTGGTTGACCTCGAGATAGACGCCGTCCTGCAGGCGGGTGATGGCAATGGCGTCGAGTGTCGTCTCGAAGGCGGTGCGGTAGCGGGTCTCACTGTCTGCCTGAGCCTGCTGCGAGCTGATAACGTCGCTGATGTCGCGGAAATACCAGACACGGCCAAGATATTGCCCATCGTTGCTGCGCAAGGCAGTTGAGTAGCGCTTCAGGGTTCGCCCGTCGCTGAGCGGAATGGTGCTGTCGTCACGCAGGCCGGGGTCGGCGTACAGGGCCTGGATGCGGGTGAGAAAGGGGGCGCGGTCTCGAACCTGATCCAACCCCTTGGCGAGGACGGCGCCTTCCGGCGTGCCGATCAGGGCATCCAGCGATCCGCTCGGGCGGGGAATATTCCAGACCGTGAAAAATCGCTCGTTGATCGAAACGATCTTATCTTGGTCATCAACCACCAGAATGCCATCGGGCGCTTCACCGAGGATGGCGCTGTGCAGGGAACTGCGAAAGGCTTCGCTGAGTTGGTCGGCAGACATTTGCAGATATTTTCCGGGCTTGGAACCTCGATATGCCAAATATCATACCCGCGTTGTGGCGGGCTGTTCTTCTGCCGTTACGTCGCTGTTTACTGCGCCATCAATGATCGAAGTTTTTGATCGGCCGGCGGCTCAGCGGGTCCTGAAGATAGTAGCGGCAGAGCAGGCCGTAGATGGCCGGATATTCCCCGGCGACGACGTCGGGGATGTCGAAGAAACTTTCGGACAGAACGGCGAAAAACTCGGCCGGGTCGGTGCTGGCGTAGGGGTCGATTGGCGTATCTTCCCCGCTGTCCACGCGCTGGCAAAAATCGTCGTAGGCGACTGAGAATTTGGCTTCCCACTCGGTTTCAGTGATGCCCGAATGAAGGGCCGGCATGCCGTCCGCTTCGCCGTTGAGCATGTCCAGTTTGTGGGCAAATTCGTGGATCACCACGTTGTAGCCGTCGCCGGCCATCTGCACGTCGTGCCAGGAAATGATCAGCGGTCCGCCTTCCCAGGCCTCGCCGGAAAGCACGTCGTCGTATTCGTGGACGATGCCGGATTCATCCTCAATGCGGCGCGGCACGACAAATTCGTCCGGGTATACAACAATGCCTACCCACTCGCGATAGGCGGCCAGGCCCAACTTGAGGATGGGCAGACAGCCCTGGGCGGCAATGGAAACGCAGATTTCGTCGCTCAGTTCCAGGTCGCCGGCAGTGCTGAATTCCTTCTCGGCGAGAAAGGCTTCGGCTTTCGTTTTTAGCTCTTTTTTCTCGTTGACCGTGAGAACGTCGAGAAAGGGCAGCGAGGCGACGGTTGCCGCCCATAGGGTGTCCGGGATCGGCGGCGACTTCTTGCCACGCAGGCGGTCGAGCAGGGATCTCATCGTTTCATTGTCAGCCAGATGCCCGCGAAGATCAGGCCGATGCCCAGGTAGTGGTACCAGAACGGAATTTCGCCGAGGAACAGGAAGGAGAGCAGCGTGCCGAACACCGGCATGAGGTGGATGAACAGGCTGGCCTTGCTGGCGCCGACTTCGGCGACACCCTTGTTGTAGAAAATGTAGCCGACGAAACTGGGGAAAATGCCGACGTAAGCCAGGGCGCTGAGCGAGCCAAGGTTGAGGTTGAGGTGCCTGCCTTGCATGAGCTCCCAGGCGTAGGCCGGGGCCAGAGCGCAGAGGCCGATGACGGTCGTTGCGCCGAGCATGAGCATCGGATGCACCCCGGCCGGCCGCCAGGCGAGCGCCACCGTGTAGATGGCCCAGTCGAGCACGGCGACGAGCATCCAGACATCGCCGACATTGAGGTTGAGATGGGCGAGCACGGCGAGATCGCCGCGCGAGACGATGGTCATGGCACCGCACAGCGAGATGATGACGCCAATCCCTTCGACTCGACGCAGATGCTTGCCGAGAAAGGCCCAGGAAATGGCGATGGTGGCGATCGGAATGAAGGAATTGAGTAGCGCGGCATTGGTCGCCGTGGTGTGCTGCAGCGCCAGGTAGGCGAAGGTGTTGTAGCCACCGACGCCAAGCAGGCCGAGGACGAGCAGCGGTTTCCAGCCTTTCTTGAGCAGCGGCCACTGGCTTCTGAGGTGAGGCAGCGCCAGGGGCAGAATGAGCGCCAGGGCAACGGCCCAGCGCCAGAAGGACATGGTCAGCGGTGGAATATCGCCGCGGCTGGCGCGGCCGACCACCATGTTGCCCGACCAGGAGAGGACAGTCAGCGTCAACAGAAGATAAGGGTTGGCGAAGAGTTTTTTCATCGTCGGCGGATTATGCCCGATCGGCCAGCGGCATGCGCCTGCCGGTATAATTGCGGCATGGTTTCCGTTGCCCATTCTGTCGCTTCGCAAAGCGACTTCGAACAGTTCCTGGCCAAGCTGACCGAGGGTCTTGCCCCGGCTGATGCCGAGCGCCTCAAATCAGCCGTCGAATACGCGTGGACTACCTACGGCGAACGCACGCTGGGTAGCGGCGAGCGCATCTGGTCCCACGCTCTGGGCATGGCCGTCATCGTGGCCGGCCTCAAGCTCGACGTCGAGTCGCGGATCGCGGCGGTCCTTTTCGCCATCCCGGCCCAGGACGAACACGGCATCGCCAGCATTGAAACCCGTTTCGGCAAGCCGGCGGCGCATCTCGTGCACGGTATTTCGCGCCTCAACAAGTTGCGGCCGATTGCCAAGGGTTTTGTCGCCACCAACATCGAAGCCGGCGAGGTCAATCCGGTCGAGATGAAGGCGCAGATTGAAGTGCTGCGCAAAATGCTGCTGGCCATGGTCGAGGACATCCGCGTTGTCCTGCTGCGTCTGGCCAGCCGGACGCAGACCCTGCGTTTCTACGCGGCCCATCCGGACGACTTGCGCGTCCAGGTGGCGCGCGAAACGCTCGAACTCTATTCGCCGCTGGCCAACCGGCTTGGCGTCTGGGAGCTGAAGTGGGAACTCGAGGACTTGTCCTTCCGCTTCATCCATCCCGACACCTACAAGAAACTGGCCAAGCTGCTCGACGAAAAACGCAGCGAACGCGAGCAGTTCATCGTCGATGCCGTGGCCAAGGTGCGCGTCGAGCTTGAAGCGGCCGGCGTCAAGGGGGCCGAAATCTACGGTCGGCCGAAGCACATCTACAGCATCTGGAACAAGATGCACAAGAAAGGCGTCGATTTTTCCGAAGTCTATGACGTGCGTGCCCTGCGCATCATCGTTGATGACCTCAAGGACTGCTATACCGCGCTCGGCATCGTGCACAACCTGTGGTTGCCGATTCCCAAGGAATTCGACGACTACATTTCCAATCCCAAGGGCAACTACTACCGCTCGCTGCACACGGCGGTGCGTTGCCCGGACGGGCGCAGTCTGGAAGTCCAGATCCGTACCTGGGAGATGCACAAGCATGCCGAACTCGGCGTTGCCGCCCATTGGCGCTACAAGGAAGGCAGCAAGCGTAACGCCGAGGACGATTACGACGAAAAAATCGCCTGGCTGCGCCAACTGCTGACCTGGAAGGACGAAGTCGCCGACAGTTCGGACTGGGTGAAACATTACAAGCAGGCCGCGCTCGACGAGACGATTTACGTCATCACGCCGCAGGGCAAGGTGGTCGACCTGCCGGCCGGCTCGACGCCGGTCGATTTCGCTTACCGCGTGCATACCGATCTTGGCCACCGTTGTCGGGGCGCCAAGATTGCCGGCCATCTTGTTCCGCTCAACACGGCACTCGAAACCGGGCAGGAAGTCGAGATCGTCACCGCCAAGGTTGGCGGCCCGTCGCGTGACTGGCTCAACCCTGGCCTCGGCTACATTCATACCAAGAGCGCCCGGGTCAAGGTGCGTTCCTGGTTCTCCAATCTGGCGCTTGAAGAAACGCTCGGCGAAGGGCGTAGCCTGATCACCAAGGAATTGCAGCGGGCCGGCCAGACCGGGGCGAATATCGAGGAACTCTCGCACAAGCTGGGTTTCGCCAAGGCCGACGACCTGTACATCGCCGCCGCGCGGGGCGATCTCAATCAGAGGCAATTCCAGGCCGTTGCCAAGGGCGCCGATCTGCTCGCCGAAACCCAGTTGCCGGACGAGGTGCTGACCAAGCCGAGCAAGCCGGTCCAGGGCAACCAGGGCATCCTGATCGTCGGCGTCGACAAGCTGCTGACCCAACTCGCCCGTTGCTGCAAGCCGGCCCCGCCTGACGAGATCCAGGGCTTCATCACGCGCGGCAAGGGCATTTCCATCCACCGCATGGACTGCCCCAATTTTTCCAACCTCGCCGCCCTGCATCCGGAGCGGGTCATCGAAACCGACTGGGGCGGAACGACGACTGGTGTTTTCGCCGCCGACATCATTGTCGACGCCCATGACCGCCAGGGCCTGCTGCGCGACATTTCCGAAATCTTCACCCGCGAGCGCCTCAATGTCGTCGGCGTCAATACCCAGTCCAAGCAGGGCAAGGCGCACATGAGCTTCACCGTCGAAATCACCAACCTGCAACAAATGCAGAAGACGCTGACCCTCATCCACGAGGTCGAAGGCGTCGTAGGCGTGCGCCGCGCCTGAGCGGTCTGGCTTACCGGGGAAGCATAGGCAACTTTGCCTCTATCACCGAGGTCATCAACCTCGATTTGTTTGAGTTTGATCGGGTAGGGCTGATCAGGAATTGGTGACCTATGGCGCTGATCGCACTGGGGGGAGTTCACGCCGGATGCTGATGGAAGGCGTAGCTGATCAAGCAGCTTGGCTGTGCGGCAGGCGTGGGTACGGCAGTAGAATCAAGCTCTCCATCCCTTGCCGTCTGCGTGCGCATGCCTTTTCCTGAAACCCATTTCCCGTTTTTCCGACCACTGGCAGTGACTGCGCTTTGTTTACTGCTTGTCGCCCAGCCCATGTTTGCTGCGGAGCTATCGACATCGGCCAGGTCGCGGCTGTTTCTGGACAAGAAGGATCCCCCGCCGAAAGTCACGCCCATGAAATGGGATCAGCCGGAGAATTACGACAGTCCGGCAAGCCTGGTCGAGGAACTGCCCCCGGCCATCCCTGAGTTGTTGGGCTTCACGCCGTTGCGCATTGAGCCGGCTCCGCCCATTACGCCACGTATCCAGGCCATCGCTACCGGTTTGGTGTCTGCGGCAAATGGCGTCAAGGCCGGCTTGTCCTTCGCTCGTCGCGCCACCTCGGATGGTGTGTGCCGGGTGTTCGTGTCGAAAGAGACCGCTGTCGCCCTGGATGATACGACCTTCGTGCAGTGGCATGAGCGGGCTCATTGTGACCGGGGCTATACGGACAGGGAACTGGAAGAGAGCAAGGCCAATGTCCAAGGGTACTTGATGATGGCCAAGACGGGAGACCTTTGGTACGCATGGCAGTCCATCGACAGTCGGTCGCGTCTCATGAGCGACAAAAAGCCGTTTTTTGCGCCCTACTTGTTGGGCTACCGGGTGGCCAGTTCTACCATCCTGCCATTATTGAAACGACGCGGAGGGCCGAAGCAGGAGCTGGGGTACGAGCTTACCTCGCTTCTCAAGGGCATGAGCGAGCGACAGGTCAATGCACTCGCCATGCTGTTGGTGGAGGACGCCAAACGCAAACAACTCGATGGCAAGCCCTGGACGCCTTTTCAGAACGGGGCTGCGCCGGATTGATTGCGGCCCGCAAGGCGCATTTCATTTTTGGTCATTTTTTCCGGTTGACCGTGGGGGTTCCCATCAACTGCTGCCCAGCGTCATCATCAGTTCGCCTTGGGCGTTGTGCGGCTTGCTGCGCGATGAGCGGCGACGCTGGTAGTTGCCCTGGCTGTTCATTTCCCAACCCTGCTGGTTGTCGGCCAGGTAGAACTTGAGGCCTTCGGTGATGACGCGTTTCTTGAGCTTGGGATCAAGGATGGGGAAGGCGAGTTCGATGCGCTTGAAGAAATTGCGGTCCATCCAGTCGGCGCTGGACAGGTAGACGGTTTCCTTGCCGCCGGCCAGGAAGTAGAAAATCCGGTGGTGTTCGAGGAAGCGGCCGATGATGGAGCGGACGCGAATCTTGTCGGAAAGGATAGAGCGCATCGATGACTTCCGGTTCGACCAGCGAGTTCATCTTGGCAACGATGCGCGCCTTGCCGCCAGTCCTGGCCGTCTCGGCTTCGGCCTGGATGCCGGCGACGACATTCGGCTGCAGGGTGAACGGTGCTTGCCAGAGGTGCTTGAGCGTGCGTGCCTTGCCCAGTCCGGTTAGTTGCTTGAAGACTTCGCTGACGTCGTTGGTGATCTCTTCGTTGGCGGTCATCAGGCCAAAGTCGGAGTAGAGGCGGGCGGTGCGCGGGTGGTAGTTGCCGGTGCCGAGGTGGGCGTAGCGCTTGAGGCCGCCGTCTTCGCGACGGACGATGAGGAGCGCCTTGGCGTGGGTCTTGTAGCCGACGACGCCATAAACGACGTGAGCGCCAACCTGCTCGAGCTTGGTTGCCCAGCTGATGTTGGCTTCTTCGTCGAAGCGGGCCATGAGCTCGACGACGACGGTGACTTCCTTTCCGTTCTGGGCGGCGCGGATCAGCGATTCCATGAGCACCGAGTCGGTGCCGGTGCGATAGACCGTCATCTTGATGGCGACGACGGCCGGGTCGGTTGCCGCCTGGCTGAGAAATTCGATGACCGGGGCGAACGACTGGTAGGGATGATGGAGCAGGACGTCGGCCTTGCGGATGGTGTCGAAAATATTGACACCTTTGCCGACAACCTTGGGCAGGCCGGGCACGAAGGGGCGGAACTTCATGTCCGGGCGATCGACCCAGTCCGGCACCTGCATCAGGCGCACCAGGTTAACCGGGCCATTGACGCGGTAAAGATCGGCCGGCTTGAGGGCAAACTGGGCGAGCAGGAATTCGGTCATCGCCTCCGAACAGTTGTTGGCGACTTCGAGACGCACGGCATTGCCGAAGTGGCGTTGCGGCAGCTCGCCCTGCAGTTTGGTGCGCAGGTTGGTGACTTCTTCCTCGTCGACGAAAAGGTCGGAGTTGCGCGTGGCGCGGAACTGATAGCAGCCGAGCACGGTCATGCCGGTGAATAGTTCGCCGACGAATTCATGCAGGATCGATGACAGGAAAACGAAGCCGTAGGCGCAGCCGGCCAGTTCTTCGGGCAGCTGGATGACGCGCGGCAGGACGCGCGGCGCCTGAACGATGGCGGCGTTGGAGCTGCGCCCGAAGGCGTCCTTGCCTTCGAGTTCGATAGCGAAATTGAGACTCTTGTTGAGCACTTTCGGGAAGGGGTGGGACGGATCGAGTCCGATCGGCGTCAGTACCGGGACCATCTCGCGGAGAAAGTAATTGCGGATCCACTCGCGTTGCGCTTCGTTCCACGCCACGCGGCGCAGGAAGCGGATGCCTTCGGCTGCCAGCGCCGGCAGGATGATCTCGTTGAGGTGCTGGTATTGTTCGGTGACGATGGCGTGCGCCTCGGCGGAGACCAGGCGGAAGGCCTCCTGCGCTGTCTTGCCGTCGGTGGTGACCACGGTGGCGTGCGCCTTGACCTGCTCCTTGAGCCCGGCCATGCGGATTTCGAAGAATTCGTCGAGGTTGCTGGAAACGATGCACAGGAAACGCAGGCGTTCGAGCAGCGGCATGCGCTCGTCTTCGGCCTGGGCCAGAACGCGCCGATTGAAGGCAAGCAGGCCGAGTTCGCGGTTCAGGTAATTTTCGGTCGGGAAGCGGGGTTTCGGCAGCGGATGGGTCATCGCGCAATCTCCATGTTTTTTCTGAAGTATAGGCTTTAAGTCCATCATTTTGTTGCACTAAGATTACGGTGCGATGACATCCATCGACCGATTGCTACGGTCAACCGGAATTTTTGGCCAAATTCTCAGGCGCGGCGACTGTCGCCCGATTCCGGCCTGACCGGGGGTGCCAGCGCGGCGAGCAGGGTGCCCAGTTTGGCGGTGGTTTCGGCCAGTTCGTGCCGCGCGTCGGAGCCGGCGACGATGCCGGCGCCGGCCTGTAATTCGGCGGTGTTGCCGGTGAGCAAGGCCGAACGCAGGGCGACTGAGAACTCGCCGTCGCCCTCTGCCGTCAGCAGGCCGATGGCGCCGCTGTACCAGCCGCAGCGTTGTTCGTTGTGGGCAGCCAGCCAGGCCTGGGCGGCGGCGACCGGAAAGCCGCCGATGGCCGGCGTTGGATGCAGGGCGCGGACCAAATCGAACAATGTAGTCTCGGGGCTGACGGTAGCCGCCACCCGGCTGCGCAGGTGCAGGAGTTGGCCGGCCGCATGTTCCGTGGCCGGTTCGGCCAGCGGCGGCTTTTCGCAGAACGGCGCCAGTGCTGCGCAGACGGCCTGGACGACGAGGGCCTGTTCGTGCCGGTTCTTGGTTTCCGACAGGGCCAGCGAGCCGGGCCACGCGGTGCCGGCCAGCGCGTCAGCATCGACCCGGCTTCCGGCGAGGCGGACCAACCGTTCCGGCGTTGCGCCGAGGAAGCTGTACTGGTCGTTGCCGTGGGCGTAAACGAGGCTGGCCGGTTGTTGGGTGACCAGGTTGCCGAGCACCGTGGCGGCCGAAAATGGCGCATCGGCTTCGATTTTTCGGCTGCGAGCGAGGACGATCTTGTCCACGCGGCCAGCCTCGATGTCGCGCAACGCGGCGTTGACGCGGGCTATCCAGGCTTGTTCGGCCAAGGTTTCGGGGCGACTTGGGCGTTGTTGCGGGGCGCTGGCAAGGGCCGGGTTAGCCAGCCATCGCGCCCATTCGGCAGCGGCCTGGGCCGGGCGGCCGGCCGGCGCGCTGAGCGTGACCGAGCATTCGCCGGCCACCGATTCAAGCAGGATGGCCGGAATGGCGAGCAGGGCGTTGGGCAGCGGCGCGTTGTTGGCGGCGTCGAAGGCAAAACCGGCGAAAGCGAAGGCCGGCCCGTTGCGTCGCCAGTCGCGGCAAAAACCGGCGAAAGCGTTGTCGAGGGCGGCCAGCCGGTTGGGGCCGGCGCTCGTGACGTGCAGGGCATGGCCGATGGCCAGGCGAAATTCGTGGCGATCGGGGCGGGCGCGATACCAGTAGGGGGCATCGCCAGGCAGGAGCGTCAGCCAGTCGGTCGTGCCGCGGCCGAGCGGGAGACGCAGGCTGACCGGGGCCGAGGCGGGGGCGCCGGTGGCCAGTGCGGCGAGTCGAGCCAGCGTTTCCGGGGCGCTCAGGCTGCGGCGCAGGGCGTGGATCATGGCGCGGCCTCGGCGGCGAGACGGCGCAGCGCGGCGCGTTCCAGTTTGCCGGTGGCGTTGCGCGGCAGGCGTTCGACGGCGTGGATTTGTCGCGGCAGGGCGGCCGATGGCAGATGGCGGCGGGCATGGGCGAGGAGGTTGTCCGGCGAAACGGGGCCGACGACAAGGGCGACGATGAGGTCGCCCCAGACCGGGTCGGGTCGGCCGATAACGGCAACGTCGACGACGCCGGGGCAGCCGGCGAGGCAGGATTCAACTTCCTGCGGATGCACGTTGCGGCCACCGCTGATCAACATGTCATCGGCACGGCCGAGAATGCTCAGGCGGCCGGAAGGGTCGATTTGGCCGAGATCGCCGGTAGTCAGCCAGCCATCGGCATCGATGCCGCTGCCGTCGAGATAGCCGCGCATGACCTGTGGTCCGCGGACCTGCAGGCGGCCGTCGGTGCCGACACGGATGTCGTGGCCGGGCATGGTCCGGCCGACCATGCCTTCGCGCCAAGGGCCGTCGGACGGGTCGAAAGTGGCGAACTGGGCGGCGGTTTCGCTCATGCCGTAGCTCGGGTAGAGCGGCCAGTCGGCCGCGACGGCGCGCTCGTAGAGTGATTGTGAGAGGGCGGCCCCGCCGATCAGCGCGACACGCAGGCTGGCCGGCGGTTTGGCGCCTAGGTCGAGCAGGCGGGCCAGCATGGCGGGCACCAGTGAGATGTGGGTGACCGGCTGGGCGGCGAGGTCGATGGCAACCTGGTCGGCATCGAAGCCGTCATGGAGCAGCACGGTGGCGCCGGCGCGGGCGCAGCGCCACAGAATCGATTGGCCGCCGATGTGGTAGAGCGGCAGGCAATTCAGCCACCGGTCGCCAGGGTGCAGCGGCAGGCGTTCGTTCGAGGCGGCCGCCGCGGCGTCGAGCTGGGCATTGCCGAGCAGCACGGCGCGCGGTTTCCCCTCGCTGCCACTGCTCGCGATGATCAGCGCAACGTCGGTCAGCGGCTGATCGATCTCCTGATGCGCGTTGCTACGGTCAACCGGAAAAAAAGGCCGATTTTGAAAACTGCAGGCGTAGGCGTGCTGCGCCAGATGCGGGCTGTCGCCGGCTTCGATGATGGCCCCCCGGCGGCTGGCGAGCCGGCCGGCCAACGCACGGCTGATGTCGGCGAGTTGGGCAAAGCTCAGGCGTTTTCCGGCGTGCAACAACGCGTCGGCGTGCGGGTTTTCGGTTGCGGCCCGTTGCAGATGCTGAGCCAGAGAGAGGGGGGCTGCCATAGGCGCTTGATTATAGATAGGCCCGGCCTCCTTCGCTGCGAGACAGATCAAGAAATGCTTTACGATAGCAGCCTTCGGCCGGGCGGGACGCCTTGCCACGAGACGAGTTCATGGAGTTTGGCATGCGCGGGAAAGGTGGGTGGGCTTGGGTAATGAAGGGGCTGGTGATCGGACTGGGCGCCCTGCAGTTGGCGGCCAGTGCCGTGGCCGGGACGCCTGGCGAGGTTGCCGTGGGCGCGCAACTGCCTGAGGCCCAGCTGAATTCGCTGGTCGGCAGCGCCGCGAAACTGTCGTCCCTGCGCGGCAAGCCCCTGCTGATCAATGTCTGGGCCAGCTGGTGCGGACCCTGCCGCTCCGAGATGGGTTCGATCGAGCGCCTGTACCTGCGCTACGGCAGCCGGGGGTTCAACGTCATCGGTATCTCGACTGACGACGACCACGCGGCAGCGGCCAAATTCGTCAAGGTTTCCGGCGTCAGTTTCGCCAATTACATCGACCGCAATCTGGTCCTCGAAAACCTGCTCGGCGCCGACCGCTTACCGCTCACCGTGCTGGTCGACGACGAGGGCAGGATCATCAAGAAAATTACCGGTTCGCGGCAATGGGACAGTCCGGAATCGATCAACCTGGTGACCCAGGCTTTTCGCCTCAAGATCCGGTAAGCGTGCTTAGTGGGTGTACATCACGAAGACGCCACCACCGAAGTCGGGGCTGGCGTTGGAGTAGCCGGAGACGAGATAGCCCTGCAGTTTCCAGTGTGCGTCCAGTTTGTGGGTCACGAAACCGGTAACCTCACGGACCGGGGCGCCACTGTCCAGAATTTTCTGGCGGTAATCGTAACTGAGACCCACGGCGCTGGCCTGCGAGGCTCGGAAAGACCAGCCCAGCGAGGCAAAGAAAGGATCCCGAAGATCGATTCCGTCGGGGTCGCCCATTTTTTTGTAACCCAGCGTGCCAAACAGCGTGTGCTTGTCGAGGGCCCGGTAAACCTCGGTCTGCACTGAAAAGTCGTTTTTCCCGGTACCCAGCCCCTTGCTGTCGTCAGCCGTGGCCAGCTTGACCTTGGCTCCCAGATCGACGAGCCAAGGGCCCTGTTGCAGTGCGCTCCAGCTCGCCGTCAGCACGACGTCGCCGAGGCCGCTTTCCCTTTTGCGCGTGCTCTGGCCGTTCTCCAGATTAATCCGGTCGGTGCCTGCACCGGAAACCGAAGACGGGCCGTTTGTTTCGACATAGGGAATCGTCGCGCGCAAAGTCCACTCAGTGGTCTCGTATTTCACGCCGAAGGGCATGTACAGGGTTTCGGTCTTTTCCGAGGCACCGTATTTTCCGGTCGAGTAATCAATGCCGGTAATGATGGTCAGGCTACTTTCGGCGTGGCAGGAAAAAATGCTGAGGAGGCCGATAGTGGCGAGAATGCGCGTTTTCAAACGGATACCCTTTGCATCACAATAATAACCACAATTTTAACATGGCATTATCGTTTGCCGTTTTGCAACTGGCATATCAGTCCCGTTCCCGTCGCTCGCTCCGCTCAACCCTTTCAGCACGCTCGGCGCGTTCGACCTTTTCGACCTTTTCGACCTTCTCGACCTTCTCGACCTTCTCGACCTTCTCGACCTTTTCGACCTTTTCGACCTTCTCGACCTTCTCGACCTTCTCGACCTTCTCGACCTTCTCCGCCTTCTCAGCCTTCTCAGCCTTCTCGACCTTCTCAGCCTTCTCGACCTTCTCAGCCTTCTCAGCCTTCTCGGGCTTCTCGGGCTTCTCGACCTTCTCAGCCTTCTCGGACTTCTCGGACTTCTCGGACTTCTCGGACTTCTCAGCCTTCTCAGCCTTCTCGGACTTCTCGGACTTCTCGGACTTCTCGGACTTCTCAGCCTTCTCAGCCTTCTCAGCCTTCTCGGACTTCTCGGACTTCTCAAACGCTTGCGATGTTTCGGCCTTTTCGACAGTCTTCTCCGTTTTGTTGGTCTCGCTCTTGACGGCTGAGAAACCACGAGCCCGCTCGGATTTTCTTGGCCGGGTATTGCCCCGGCTTTCGGCACCGCCAAATTCAAGGTGGCTGACGACGAACTGGCCCGAACGCCCGACTTGGGCATCGACAAAAATCCGCCGATTCGGGAGCAGGGCGTTCATTTGTCTTGCCGTGGCATTGGGCAGCGACAGCTCCACCCCGCCGGCCGTGACCTTGCCGCGACCGTCGGATGCCTGAACCAACCCCTCGATCAGGATTCGGCTGGCGCTGTTCTTGAAGCGGTAGGTTGGGTCGGCAATCACGCTGGTCGGAACCAGTTCGCTGCCGGTCCATTGCCCCTTGACCAGGGCAGTGGCGGTCTCGACTGCGCCGGTAACCGCAACGCCGTTGACCCGCGCCTGCTTTCCTGATGCGGTGACCTGGCCCAGGGCACCAGCTTGCTTGAGACCCGGGCTGGGCTGCACACGCGTTGCGACCAGGGTGCCATTGGCTCCGGCAAGCGCGCTGACTTTGACGAGTTGGCCGACAGCCAGCCCTTTTCCGGGGCCGCGGGTATTGGCATCGATCACCACGTTCTGGCCGAGAACCTGGATCATTTTGCCGCCACGCGGCAGCTTGGTGATGGGGCCTTCAAGGGCATTGAGGATGGCGATGTTGCGGGCGTGCAGCCCCTTTGGCGAATTGGTGGCATCGATCGAGATGACCTGCCCGACGGCGAGTTTGTCGGTCGACGAGGGGTCGCCGTTTTCATTGACCGGGACACCCTGGTCGAAATGAACTTCGACGCCATTGACGCAAACCGAGGCAAATCCGCTGACCACACCAACAATGCCGACCGAAGCACCGTCGGCCAGCGGGGCACCGGTACCCCCGATGCCGCCGCCACTGTCCGTCCCGTTGTTGGCGCTGACCGCCGGCGATCCAGTTCCGCCAATACCGCCACCATCCTGACCGTCGGTACGGCCGGGGGCTTCGACCGGGCTGCCGGTGCCGCCAATCCCGCCACGGGCTAGATGGTTCTTCCCGGGGCTTTCCGGGTCTACACAAACCGGTGCCGACCAGGCAATCAGCGGGAAGGCTGCGATCAGGAGGGTGAGCAGGCCGCGGTTCATTTTTTTTCTGGAGTCTCGGCAACGTCGGTGCTGTAGAAATAGACGCCGCAGGTGAATCGTTTGCCCGGGCATCTCGGCGTCTGGTCGCCATCCTCGGCCGGTTCGCCGGCCAGGGTGTGGAGCTGGGTCAGCGTCTGCATGCCGAGTTTGGCCGCTCGAGCACGTAATTTTTCGACCTGGGCTTCGGTCAAAGAGCCGCGATGGACGCTGCGTTCAAACCACGGGCTGTTGGTGGCCAGTACATTGTCGGCCGCGGCGGCGGCATGATCGCCCAGATTGTGGCCGTAATAGGCCAGCTTTTCTTCCAGTCCTTCGCGGGGGATGAAGGCGTTGCTGCGCAGTACGACTTCGTCGGCCGCGTTGATGTCGACGACGCCAAGGCGCAGCCATTCGTCGAGTACCGAGCGCGGCCGGATGTCCTGACTGACGCTGGCGACGAGGGCCTCGAACGAGGCATCTCCGGCACCGCGGGCGAGTCGGCTGAGCGGCCGGGGCTGGCCGTTTTCGTCGAGCCATTGCGGGTTGGTGATCCAGGTGGCGACGACCTGCGCGCTGAGCGAGATTTTGGGCGGCAAGTTGGCCTCGACATCGGGCAGTTCGCGCAGACGTTTGACATCCTTGCGGTGCACGCCGGTGATCAGGCTGATCCGGCTGTCGGTGGAGGCCTTGTTTTCGAGCCGGAAATCGCGTTCAGCCACTTCGACGAAGACGCGT
>PHCF01000115.1 GCA_002842145.1 Betaproteobacteria bacterium HGW-Betaproteobacteria-6
TTCGGCCTCGTTCTGCCAGTAGATGCCGCTGCGGTACTGGCTGCCGACGTCGCAGAACTGGCGGTCCTTGACCGTCGGATCGATGTGCCGCCAGAAATAGTCGACCAGTTGCGCGTAGCTGACCTGCTTCGGGTCGTAGAAAACGCGCACGGCTTCGGTGTGGCCGGTGCCGCCGGCGCTCACCTCCTGGTAGCTGGGGTTGCTGGTCCGGCCGGCGGTGTAGCCCGATTCGACGGCGCTGACGCCGGGCAGTTTTTCAAAATCGGCTTCGATGCACCAGAAGCAGCCGCCGGCAAAAATGGCGCTGGCCTTGCCGGCCGGGGCGTCGGCGGCGTGCACGAGGTGGGCGCCGGCAGTCAGGACGATTGCTACGGTCAACCGGAAAAAATGGCCGATTTTCATGTCCGCAGCTCCGGCAGTGCCTCGCCCCGCACGACAAACCCGAGGGCGACGCCATTGTTGCAATAACGCTTGCCGGTCGGCTGCGGGCCGTCATTGAAGACATGGCCCTGGTGCCCGCCGCAGCGGCTGCAGTGATACTCGGTGCGCGGGTAGATCAACTTGAAATCGGTCGACGTGCCGACAGCGCCAGCCAGCGGTTGCCAGAAGCTCGGCCAGCCGGTGCCGCTTTCGTACTTGTGGGCGCTGTCGAACAAGGGCTGGTTGCAGGCGGCGCAGATGAAGGTGCCGGCGCGTTTTTCGGCATTCAGCGGGCTGCTGCCCGAGGGTTCGGTGCCGGCTTCGAAGAGCACGGCGTAGGCCGCCGGCGGCAGCAGGCGCTGCCATTCGGCCTTGCTTTTGTTGAGCGGAAAACGGCTTGCCGCCGTAGCCCGGTAGGGCAAGGCGCTGGCGACGAGCAAGCCGGCGATGTGGGTAAGCCAGTCACGACGGTTCATGATCTTTCCTTTGGTGTAGCGCGTCTCACGATGACGCGGGTTGAAGTTCGACCGCCTCGGCGGCGCCGAGTGCCCCGCCGCAACTGCTGCCCTGGCCGGCAGTGCAGCCGTAGCAATGATCGGCGATACGGATCGGGCGGCCGGCCAGATCGGCCTCGAGCAAGTCGGCGACATGCACCGGGCGTGGCGCATCGCCGCCCAATTGCAGGCCGAGCATCTGGTTGAAATCGCAGTCGTACACGATGCCCTGCCAACTGACCGAGAGCAGCGAACGGCACATCACGCCAGCGAGGTTGGCCTCCTGGTAGGCGCCCTTGAGCAGGTTCATGTAGTCGTCGAACTGGTGACGGGAAACGAGCTGGCTGCCGAAACGCTGGATCGGCATGTTGGTCAGGGCGAACAACTGGTTGAAAACAATGCCGTAACGACTGGCCAGCTGCTCCTTGTAGGCCGCTTCGAGCTTGACCTGGTCGGGCGGCAGGCTGGGGCCGAGCGGGTTATAGACGAGGTTGAGGACCAGCCCGCTACCGGGCAGGCCATAGCCCAGCGCATTGAGTTGGCGCAAACCGGCGATGCTCGCCGCGAAAACGCCATCGCCGCGCTGGGCATTGACGTTGTCTTCGAGATAGCAGGGCAGCGAGGCCACGATGTCGACCTGCTGCTCGGCCAGAAAGTCGGCCAGCGTCTCCTGGCCCGGCTCGCTCAGGATGCTCAGGTTGCAGCGGTCGATGACGCGCAGGCCGAGCCCCCGGGCGGCGCCGACCAGGCGGCGGAAATGCCGATTCAGCTCGGGGGCGCCGCCGGTCAGGTCGAGCGTCTGGACGCCATGGCGACGGGCCAGGTCGAGCACCTGTTCCATCGTCTCCCAGCCCATCTCCTCGGTCCGCTTCGGGCTGGCTGCGACGTGGCAGTGAAAACACGACTGGTTGCAGCGATAACCGAGGTTGACCTGAATGGTCTCCAGCTTGCTGCGGCGGATGGCCGGAAAATCGGTCTCGAGCAGCAGGGGGAAGGTGTCACGCATGGTGGATCTCCAGTTCGGGCTTTTCCATTAGTCGGAGAAGGCGACGAATTCTTACACTTGAAAAGACATTGTTCACCACAGGGTGTTCCGGACCCGCCTCATTTATTGGCCAGAAGGGAAATTCGCCGGCGCTGTCCACCAATTCCGCGGACGTACGTTATTTGTCATTGTTCATTACAAATAAACCACAAAGCCACGCATTGTGCACTGCAGCATCTAGCGTAGCATTCGCCCCATGAGCCAGAATCTCCATCGCATGCCGTTGATCGACGCCCTCAAGGCAGTCGCGGCGCTTTTCGTCGTGCTCAACCACTTCTCGTCCTACGGCCCGCTGGCCGAAGCGACGCGCCAGCATTTCCCGCAGATTTCCACCTGGTTTTTCGAGTACGGACGCATGGCCGTCCAGGTTTTTCTCGTCATCGCCGGCTTTCTCGCCGCGCGGGGTCTCTCCAGCGACGGGCAGGCGCTCGCCGTTTCGCCGCTGCCACTGATCTGGAAACGCTATCTCCGCCTGGTCGTGCCCTATCTCGCCGCCATTGGCCTGGCCATCATCGCCGCCGCCATCGCCGATCACTGGCTCGACGACGAAATGGTGCCCGGCCGCGCCACCCTCGCCCAATGGCTGGCCCATGCCTTCCTGGTGCACAGCCTGCTCGGCTTCGAAGCGCTATCGGCCGGCGTCTGGTACATCGCCATCGACTTCCAGCTCTTCGCGCTGATGGCCGTGCTGCTCTGGGCCGGCCGGCGCAGCATCGTCGCCCCGGCGCTGGTCCTCGGCGTGGCCTGCAGCTCACTGTTCTGGTTCAACCGCGATGCCGGCTGGAACAACTGGGCGATCTACTTTTTCGGCTCCTACGGACTGGGTGCCGCCGCCTGGTGGGCCTCCGACCGCCGGCACATGTCGGCCTGGCTCGGGGTCATGACCACCGTGACCATGGTGGCGCTGGTGGTCGATTTCCGGCTGCGCATCGGGCTCGCCCTCGGCATCGCCCTGCTCCTCGGCTTCGCTCGCCGCAGCGGCTGGCTCGACCAATGGCCGACCGCCCGTCCGCTGGCCTTCCTCGGCCGGATCTCGTATTCGCTCTTCCTCGTGCACTTCCCCGTCCTGCTCCTCGCCAACGGGTTCTACGCCCGGCTCGGGGTGGACTCGGCCGCCTCGGTGCTGCTCGGCCTGACCCTGATGCTGGCCGCCAGCCTCGGCGTCGCCACCCTGTTCTACCGCGGGATCGAAAGCCCGGCGGCCAGCCGGCGCTTGTCGCGCTCGGTCGCCCGGCTAGCCAGCCAACTCTGGCGGCAGTTGCAGCGCACGCGGCGTCTGGCCCAACGCGCCGTAATCGGCCGCGCCTAACCCAGCAGTTCGGATCGCCCGCGGAAGAATTCCAGCGCCTCGGGATTGGCCAGGGCTTCGACGTTCTTGACCGGCCGGTCGTGCACCACGTTGCGCACGGCCAGTTCGACGATTTTGCCTGACTTGGTGCGCGGAATGTCCTGCACCTGAACGACTTGTGCGGGCACATGACGGGGTGTCGTGTTGTCGCGGATCTGCTTCTTGATGCGCTCGATCAGGGCCGCGTCGAGTTGCGTCCCCTCATGCAGTTTGACGAAGAGCACGACGCGCACATCGTCGTGGCGGCCGGGCGGCCAGTCCTGGCCAATGACCAACGCCTCGAGAATTTCCGGCAGTTGCTCGACCTGGCGGTAGATTTCAGCCGTGCCAATGCGCACGCCGCCGGGGTTGAGGGTGGCATCCGAGCGGCCGTAGATGATCATGCCATCGTGTGCGGTCAGTTCCGAAAAGTCGCCGTGACACCAGATATTGTCGAAACGTTCGAAGTAGGCGGCGTGGTATTTGCTGCCGTCCGGATCGTTCCAGAAGCCGACCGGCATGACCGGGAAGGAGCCGGTGCACACCAGCTCGCCCTTTTGCCCGCGCACCGGCTGGCCGATGTCGTCGACGACATCGACCGCCATGCCCAGCCCGCGGCACTGGATTTCGCCGCGCCAGACGGGCAGCACGGGGTTGCCGAGGACGAAGCAGGAGACGATGTCGGTGCCGCCGGAAATCGAGGCGAGCAGGATGTCCTGCTTGATTTCGCGATAGACCCAGTCAAAACCTTCCGGCGACAGCGGGCTGCCGGTCGAGAACATGGCGCGCAGGGCGGCCAGGTCGTGCGTCTTGCCCGGCGTCAGGCCGAGCTTGGCGGCGGCGTCGATGAACTTGGCCGAGGTGCCGAAGTGGGTCATTTTCTCGGCCGCGGCGTAGTCGAAGAGCACCGTGCCGCCGCCGGCGAACGGCGAGCCGTCGTAGAGCAGCAGCGTGGCGCCGCAGGCCAGGCCGGACATCAGCCAGTTCCACATCATCCAGCCGCAGGTCGTGAAGTAGAACAGGCGGTCGCCGGGGCGCACGTCGCTGTGCAACTGATGTTCCTTGAGATGCTGGAGGAGCACGCCGCCGTGACAATGGACGATGCATTTCGGCACGCCGGTCGTGCCGCTCGAGAACATGATGTAAAGCGGGTGAGCGAAGCCGACCCGTTTGAAAATGGGCGCTTTTCCCGGGTTGACCGTGGCAATGTCGTTCCAGACGACGGCATGGGCGATGTTGCTCACATCCGGCGCGGCAGCGAGGTATGGGACGACGACGACCTTGCGCAACGACGGCATTTTGCTCACGACGTCAGCATTCTTGGCCAGGCAATCGACCGGCTTGCCGTTGTACCAGTAGCCATCGACGCAGATCAGCACTTTCGGCTCGATCTGGCCGAAGCGGTCGAGCACACCCTGTACGCCGAAATCCGGCGAGGCCGACGACCAGATGGCGCCAAGCGCTGTCGTCGCCAGCATGGCGACCAGCGTTTCCGGCAGGTTGGGCAGGTAGCCGGCGACGCGGTCGCCCTCGCCGACCCCGACATCGATCAGGCATTGCTGGAAGCGGGCGACTTCGCCGACCAGTTCGGCCCGACTCATCCGGCGTTTGACCTTGTCCTCACCCCAAAAAACCAGCGCCTCGCTGTCGTCGCGCTGTTGCAGCAGGTTTTCGGCGAAATTCAGACTGGCGTCGGGAAACCACCGGGCGCCGGGCATTTTGCTACGGTCGACAACGATTTTTGACCCTTTTTCACCGACAGCGCCGCAGAAATCCCAGAGTTCGGACCAGAATGCCTCGGGCTCATCGACCGACCATTGCCACAGCTCGGCATAGGTCGCCTTGCCCTTGGCCTTGATCAACTGCGCCATGCGGGTTTGCCCGACAGTGGCGGGATTGGGGGTCCACAAGGGGTGCGGGTCGATCGCGTAGGTCATCTTGTCTCCTCGGTCTTGTTCTCTGTTGATCGGTAAAGATAGCAGCAAATGGTGGCGCAGGATTGTCATCGACCGGACACTTGTCGGCATCGATTGACGCCAGCCCATGACACGGACAAACTCGACGCCCTGAACCAACCCGCCGGCCTAAAACATGTCCTTCGCCTGGACCCTCAAAATCCTGATCAGCACGCTGCTCCTGCCGCCCGGCAACGGCCTGGCGCTGCTCTGCGTGGCCGGCCTTTACCGGCGCCGACGCTGGGCTTTCGGGCTGGCCGTGGCAGCCACGCTGCTGAGCATTGCCCAATGCCTGCCGGTCGTCGCCCACGCCTTGATCGCCACGCTGGAAAGCCAGTCGGCGGCCATCGCGCCGAGCGCGCCGCCACCGGCGGCCGGTGCCATTGTCGTTCTCGGCAGCGGTCTGGCCACCGACGCCGCCGAATACGGCGGAGACACCAGCAACGAGCGCATGCTCGTTCGCGCCCGCTACGGCGCCGCGCTGGCCCGGCGCTACGCGTTGCCGGTACTGGTCACCGGCGGCCAGCCGATCAACGCCGAACGTTCCGAAGCCGAGGTCATGGCCGGCATCCTCGCCGAGGAATTCGGCGTCGCGGTACGCTGGCGGGAGGGCGAAGCGATGGACACTGGCGAAAATGCCGCCGGCTCAGCCGCCATCCTGAAGGCCGCCGGCATCCGCCGCATCCTGCTCGTCACCCACGCTTTCCACATGCCGCGCGCCCGGTGGCGCTTCGAGCAGGCCGGGCTGGAAGTCATCCCGGCCCCGACCGGCTTCTTCAGCCACCCGGACAACGACTGGCAGTTGGGTGATTTCCTGCCCCAGCCGAAAGCCCTGCAAATTTCGTATTACGCCCTACATGAATGGCTGGGCATGGCGTGGATTACCCTTACAAACTCAATAACAGAATGGAGAAAACCATGACGCAAGTAGTCCTCAGCGAAACCCACGGCAAGGTCGGCCTGATTCGCATCAACCGCCCCGAAGCAATGAACGCGCTGAACAATGACGTGGTCGACGGCATCGGCGCCGCCATCAATGCCTTCGAAGCCGACGACAACATCGGCTGCATCGTCATCACCGGCAATGAAAAAGCCTTCGCCGCCGGCGCCGACATCGGTTTCATGAAGGATTTCGATTACATGCACGCCTACCGGACGGATTTCATCACCCGCAACTGGGAGCGCATCAAGACGACGCGCAAGCCGGTTATCGCCGCGGTGGCCGGTTTTGCCCTGGGCGGCGGCTGCGAGATGGCGATGATGTGCGACATGATTTTCGCCGCCGACACGGCCAGGTTCGGCCAGCCGGAAATCAAGCTCGGCACCCTGCCCGGCGCCGGCGGCACGCAGCGTCTGCCACGCGCCATCGGCAAGGCCAAGGCAATGGACATGTGCCTGACCGGGCGGATGATGGATGCCGCAGAAGCGGAAAAGAGCGGCCTGGTCGCCCGTGTCATTCCGGCCGATCAATTGCTCGAGGAAACGCTCAAGGCGGCGACGACCATTGCCGGCTTCTCACTGCCCGTGGTCATGATGATCAAGGAATCGGTCAATCGCGCCTTCGAATCGTCGCTCAACGAAGGCCTGCTCTTCGAGCGCCGCGTCTTCCATTCGGCTTTCGCGCTGGAAGATCAGAAGGAAGGTATGGCGGCCTTCGCCGAAAAGCGCAAGCCGACGTTCAGGAATCGCTGAGGGTCACCGGACCTTTTCGAATTTGGCCGATATTTCGGGTTGACCGTGGAAGCCCACGGTCAACCGGATCAGATCGGCCGGAAACCCAGCTTCTTGAGCAGTTCGCCCGTTTCGCAGACGGGCAGGCCCATGACGCCGGTGTAGCTGCCGGCGAGGTTGGCGACGAACAGTCCGGCCCGCCCCTGGATGCCATAGGCGCCGGCCTTGTCCATCGGCTCGCCGCTGATCACGTAGTGGCGGATTTCCTCGTCGTCGATGTCGCGAAAAGTCACTTCGCTGGTCGACAGCAGATATTCGGTGTGTCGCAGATGGTTGATCGCGACACCGGTCAGCACGCGGTGCGTCCGCCCCGACAGGCGGCGCAGGATGGCGGCGGCATCGGCCATGTCGACCGGCTTGCCGATAATCTGGCCGTCAAGCTCCAGCGTCGTGTCGGCAGCCAGCACGGGGCGCATCGGCAAGCGACGCTCCTCGACGATCGTCAGGCCATGGATCGCCTTGGCGCGCGCCACGCGCTCGACGTAGTCGACAGGAGACTCGCCGGCCATCGGCGTTTCATCGGTTTCGCTGTCGGCCCGGATGCCGTCGCGAAAAACGACGGTATCGAAATCGATGCCGATCTGGTGGAGCAATTCACGGCGACGCGGACTGCGCGAGGCGAGATAGAGACGCATCATCCCTCCCGGTGGTATGGATGGTTTTTGAGAACGCTGACGGCCCGGTAAAGCTGTTCGCACAAAATCAGGCGAGCCATGCCATGGGGCAGGGTCAGGCTGGACAGGCGCAGCTTGTCGTCGGCCTGTTGTTTGAATTCCTCATCGAGCCCGTCGGCGCCGCCGATCAGCAAGGCCACGTCGCGACCGTCCTGCATCCACAGCTCAAGTCGTTTGGCCAGCTTGAGGGTGGTCAGGTCGTCGCCCTTTTCGTCGAGTACGACAATCCGGCAACTGCCCGGCAGGGCGTCGCGGATGCGGCCTTTTTCGGCGGCAAGCAGTTGTTCGCGGGTTTTCGAACCGCGCGGTTCGGGCTTGATTTCACTGACGCTGGCCGGCAGTTCGCGCGGCATGCGCTTGAGGTACTCGGCGCAACCTTCGTTCACCCAGGCGGGCTGACGATGGCCAACGGCGAGTACGGCCAGCTTCATTCTTCGCGGGCCTGCTCCACGGCCTTGCGCCGCTGGGCCGGGGTGGCCGACCACAGTTCTTCAAGGTTGTAGTAGGCACGCACGTTGGCCTGCATGACGTGCACGACGATGTCGCCGAGATCGACCAGGACCCATTCACCACCGTCTTCGCCTTCGGTAGAGATGACCTCGGCGCCGGCTTCCTTGACCTTTTCCTGGACGTTCTGGGCCAGCGACTTGACCTGGCGATTGGAGTCGCCGGTGGCGATGACGATGCGA
>PHCF01000116.1 GCA_002842145.1 Betaproteobacteria bacterium HGW-Betaproteobacteria-6
CTATGCCGGCACCACGGTGGTGGCCGGGCAGGGCACCGGGCTGGTCATCGCCACCGGCGACGCCACCGAAACCGGGCGCATCGCCGACCTCATCGCGGCCGCGCCCGATCTGGTGACGCCGCTGACGCGCAAGATGGCGACCTTCTCCAACTGGCTGCTATGGGCCATCGGCGGGCTGGCCCTGGTCACCGTCGGCGTCGGGCTGGCCCGCGGCGAACCGGCCTTCGACATGTTCATCGCCGCCGTGGCCCTGGCCGTCGGCGCCATTCCCGAAGGATTGCCGGCCGCCGTTACCGTCACCCTGGCTATCGGCGTCGCCCGCATGGCCAAACGGCGCGCCATCATCCGGCATCTGCCGGCCGTCGAAACGCTGGGCAGCACGACCGTGATTTGCTCGGACAAGACCGGCACGCTGACCGAAAACGCCATGACCGTGCGCGTCCTGTGGTGCGCCGGCGAGGGTTACGCCGTCAGCGGCCACGGTTACAACCCGGAAGGCACCATCTCCCACGACGAAATGCCGGCCGATATCGACGGCGCGCTGCGCGAAAGCCTGATCGCCGGGGCGCTGTGCAACGACGCCTCGCTGCGCCACGAACACGGCCAATGGAAAATCACCGGCGACCCGACCGAGGCCGCACTGCTCGTCGCGGCACGCAAAGGCGGCCTCGACGACCACACCCTGGGCGCGCTGTTTCCGCGTGGCGACGAACTGCCCTTCGACGCCTGCCGGCAATTCATGGCGACAATGCACACGAGCGACGGCGGAACGGTCGTCTATGTGAAAGGCGCCCTCGAACGGCTGTTGCCGCTGTGCGTCGATCAATTATCGGCAAGCGGCCAGCCAGCGCCTGTCGACCACGCAGCCATCGAAAAGGCGGCCCACGCCTACGCTGAACAGGGCATGCGCGTCCTGCTCCTGGCCCGGAAGAATTTCAATTTTGGGCAAAATTGCCGGTTGACCGTGGAAGTCATCGACCAGCTGACCCTGATCGGCCTCGTCGGCATGATCGATCCGCCCCGCAAGGCAGCCATCTCGGCGATTCGCAACTGCCATTCGGCCGGCATCCGGGTCAAGATGATCACCGGCGATCATGCCGTCACGGCGCTGGCCATCGCCCGACAGATCGGACTGAGCGCAGAAAAAGTGCTGACTGGCCGCGAACTGGCCTTGCTCGATGCCGGCGCCCTGAGCGAAGCCGCGCACAGCGTCGACGTTTTCGCCCGAGTCGAGCCGGAGCAAAAGCTGCGCCTCGTCGGCGCCCTGCAAGCGCGCGGAGAAATCGTCGCGATGACCGGAGACGGCGTCAACGACGCACCGGCCCTCAAGCAGGCCGACATCGGCATCGCCATGGGCCAGGCCGGCACCGAAGTAGCCAAGGGCGCGGCCGACATGGTGCTCACCGACGACAATTTCGCCAGCATCGAAGCCGCTGTCGAGGAGGGCCGGGGCGTCTGGGACAACCTCGTCAAGTTCATCACGTGGACACTGCCGACCAACTTCGGCGAAGGCCTGGTCATCGTCGCCGCCATTCTCTTCGGCGCCACGCTGCCCATCACACCGCTACAGATTTTGTGGATCAACATGACCACCGCCGTCCTCCTCGGCCTGCCGCTCGCCTTCGAACCGATCGAGCGCGGCATCATGCAGCGCCCGCCGCGCCGCCTTGAAACACCGGTCCTCGACAGCAGTCTGATCTTCCGCATCGTGCTCGTGTCCATGCTGTTGCTGGCCGGCTCCTTCGGTCTCTTCCTGCTTGAGTTGCGGCAAGGCCACAGCCTGGCCGAAGCGCGCACCGTGGCGGTCAATGTCTTCGTCTTTGGCGAAATGGCCTATCTCTTCAACTGCCGCTCGCTGACCCGGGGCTTCTGGCACCTTGGCCTGTTCTCCAACCCCTGGCTGTGGGGCGGCCTCATCAGCATGGCTGTCCTGCAATTGCTGATGACCTATGCGCCGGCTATGAACAGGGTGTTCCAGACAGCCCCCATCGGCTGGGCCGAATGGCTGTCCATCGGCGCCGTCGGATGGGCGATCAGCCTTATCGTCGGCATCGAAAAGAAACTCACGCAACGCCGGCGTTCCACGTGAAACCGCCTCGCCTATAATGCGGGTCTGCACAGGAGACCCCGCATGAGCTATTTCAAACACCACGTTTTTGTCTGCACCAACCAGCGCGAAGGCGGCGAACAATGCTGCAACAACGTTGGCGGTTCCGACATGTTCGCCTACGCCAAGGACCGCATCGGCGCCCTCAAGCAAAACGGCGCCGGTGCCATCCGCATCAACAAGGCCGGCTGTCTCGGCCGCTGCGATAACGGCCCGGTCATGGTCGTCTATCCCGAAGAAACCTGGTATTCCTTCATCGATCAGGAAGACGTCGAGGAAATCATCCAGTCCCACCTGATCGGCGGCCAGGTCGTCGACCGTCTGAAGATCTGATCCCATGCGCGTCGTCGAAGAGAAGATCCTCGTCGATGGCCCGGTCGGCAAGATCGAGGTCATCATGGAGCGCCCGGATGCACCAAAGGGCATCGCCCTGATCGCCCATCCGCATCCGATCGGCGGCGGAGCCAACACCAACAAGGTCGCCTACACGCTGGCCCGCACCTTCGTGGCACTCGGCTACGCTGCCTTCCGTCCAAATTTCCGCGGCGTCGGCGCCACCGAAGGCGTTCATGACGAAGGCGTAGGCGAAACCGACGACCTGCTCGCCGTGCTCGAAGATGCCAAGTGCCGCTGCGGCAACCTGCCCGTCGCCCTGGCCGGCTTCTCGTTTGGCGCCTACTGCCAGACCCGCGTCGCCAAGCGCCTGGTCGAAGCCAACCACCCGGCCCAGCGCCTGGTGCTGGTCGGCACCGCCGCTGGCTTCATCGAAGGCACCCGCCAGTACGACACCGAAGCCGTCCCGCACGACACCATCGTCATCCACGGCTCGGCCGACGAAACCGTGCCGCTCGCCAACGTCCTCGACTGGGCGCAACCGCTCGACCTGCCGGTCGTCGTCGTGCCCGGCGCCGACCACTTCTTCCACCGTCGCCTGCACCTCATCCGCGACATCGTGACCCGCGCATGGCGGCACTGAACGCCAGCAATCTGCGCAAGACCTACGGCGACAGCGAAGTCGTCGCCGGGCTGTCGTTCGCCGTCGAACCGGGCACCTGCTTCGGGCTGCTCGGCCCGAACGGCGCCGGCAAGACGACGACGCTGCGTCTCTGCCTCGGACTGACCGGGCCGGACAGCGGCGACATCGTGCTCAACGGCCACCCCATCCCGGCCGACGCCCAGGCGGCGCGGGCGCGCATCGGCGTCGTGCCGCAATTCGACAACCTCGACCCCGATTTCACCTGCGCCGAAAATCTGCTCGTCTTCGGCCGCTACTTCGGCTTCAAAAAAGCCGACATCCGCGCCAAAATCCCGCAACTGCTCGACTTTGCCGGCCTGTCGAGCAAGGCCGACGCCAAGATAGCCACGCTGTCCGGCGGCATGAAGCGCCGCCTGACCCTGGCCCGGGCGATGGTCAACGATCCCGACATCATCTTCCTCGACGAGCCGACCACCGGCCTCGACCCGCAGGCCCGCCACCTGATCTGGGAACGCCTCAAACAGCTCAAGTCGGCCGGCAAAACGCTGATCCTGACCACCCATTTCATGGACGAGGCCGAGCGCCTGTGCGACACGCTGATCGTCATCGACCACGGCCGGAAGATCGCCGAAGGCAGCCCGCGACAACTGATCGCCGAGCAGATCGAACCGCAGGTCGTCGAAGTATTCGACGAATCCCACGGTCAACTCGAAAATTTCGTTAAAAATCAAAAGCATCTCGCCGAGCGCGTCGAAACCAGCGGTGAAACCGCCTTCTTTTACTGCCGCGAACCACGGGAACTGCTCGCCCGGTTGGCCGAAGCTGACGGCCTGCGCTACGTGCATCGCGCTTCCAACCTCGAAGACGTCTTCATCAAGCTGACCGGACGCGAGCTGCGCGACTGAATCCCGGGAAACCCGGTCAGCCAGAGGAAAGCAGCCACAAGCAATGTCATCCGGGTAACGCGCTTGCCCGCCAAGCTCATGTTTTGTCTGGACATTTCGCCAAATCTGCTAGAATGATGCAATCAGCTTGGATTGGAATCGCAATGCGTTGGATCTTCGTCGCGGCAGTGCTCGCATTTTCGTCAGTGGAAGTTTGTGCCGCGGAACCGGTTTCCGACGAGGCACAGCAGTCCGTTGTCGACATGTCGGTCGCCGCCCCGGGCGTCACCATCTCGGCCATTCCGATGCCGCCGCGCGCCACGCCAAGAAAAAGGCCTCGCCGACCTTGATGCTGACCCGGACCGAACGTCGCCAGGTTGCGCTACTGACGTCCAGCGGCAAATCCGGAGAGGCACGCGCCTTTTCCTACGACCCGAACGAAAACTATCAGGGCAGCCTTGAAGACCTCGATCTGCACCGCTCGTTCAGCCGCCCCAAGGTCGTTGACGAACCCAATGCCAACGAAGCCGAGGCCGATGATCTGCCTGGCCACATCCGTCTGCGCCTGATGCTGGCGCGGCTCAAGGCCGTCGAGGCGCACGCTCTGAACCAGGCGGCAGATAATGACGAAGTGCTTTCCGACTCCGTCCTCCTGCGCCTGAAAGACGCCCGTCTGAAAGCCGTTGAAGCGCATCAGCGCAAGTTCGGCTAAGCCTCGTTTTTCAGCCCAGCAGGGCGTCGACCGCAGCAGAAAAATCGTCGTAAACCGCCGCCGGACGAATATCCGGATGCGCGTCGTCGCCGGTCCTGAACTTCCCCGTCCGCACCAGAATCCCCGGAATACCCGCCGCTTGCGCACCGCCGATGTCGTCGGCCAGATCATCGCCGATCAGGACGGCCTCCGCCGCACCGACCCCCAGTTCAGCCAGTGCGGCAGCGAAGAAGGCCGGTGCCGGCTTGCCGGTTATTTCGGCCGTGATGCCGGCCGAATATTCCAGCCCGGCGACAAATGCCCCCATATCGAGCGACAGGCCATCCGGCTCCATGAAATAGCGATTGCGCGCCATGGCCATGAGCGGCAGACCCTGCATGAGCAACCGGAAGGCGTGGTTGAGGATGGGGTAGGTGAAATGGCCCCCCATGTCGCCAAGCACGACCACATTCGGTTCAGCATCGCTGTCGCCCATTTCGGCCGCGATGTCGGGGTGAATCAGCCATAACGGTCGCAAATTCCGGCGACGAACCAGCGTTCGGGCGGCCAGCGCCGCCGTCTGGATCTCGTTGGCCGCCAAGGTGAAACCCATGCGCTGCAATTTGGCGAACAGGATGTTGCTTGGGGTTCGCGTCGTGTTGGTCAAAAAGCGGAGGGGCAAGCCCGATGCCCGCAATTTGTCGAGCGCCCGCACAGCGCCAGGCAGGGCATCGTCGCCGGTATGCAGCACACCGGCGAGGTCGATCAGAACCGCCTTCGGTGACATTATCTGTGCCATCTCCGCTCCCTCCGTAATCTTTTGACCGTTGTTCGAGTGTGGTTTTTGGTGAAAGTTTAACCATTACTTGCCAACACCGGCATGCCTCTCCTGCCGCTGAACCAAGGCCCTGGCCGCTCGCGGCGACGGCTTTTCCCGGTTTTTCAACAGGCCTTGCAGGCAAATCGGATTGGCGCGGGCGCCGCTCGACTGGTAATCGGCAAGCAGCATCTGGCGGACGCCTTCCTTTTCCATTCCGACAACGCCGGTCAGGTAGTCGAACAGGCTGTCGAGCAGCATTTCCGGTGTCAGGCGGCTGGTCTGGGCGGTGCTTTGCCATAGCCAGTCGGCAAAGGCGAGGAAGGCGTTGAAGGGCGAAGAGCCGGCGAGAAGGATGGGCAAGATTTGAACAAAGCGCCCGGAATTAGCGACCAGGTCCCAGTAGCGGGCGAGGCGGGTGAAACGCTCGACGGTCCGGGCATCGACGACCGAGGTTTGGCGCACGGTGTAGGGCGGTTCAAGGTCGTAAATCATGCCGTGGGCGGCCGTATGGCGGGCGATCGGTGTGCCGCGCAGGCGTTTGAGGACACCGAGCTGGATTTCGTGCGGGCGCAGGGCGTACAGGCGGTCGAAGCCGGCCGCAAAGCTGGCCAGCGTTTCGCCGGGCAGGCCGAAAATGAGGTCGGTGTGCAGATGGGCGTGGCTGTGATTGACCAGCCAGGCGAGGTTTTCGCTGGTTTTCTCGTTGTCCTGGCGACGCGAAATCGCCTGCTGGACTTCGGGATTAAAGGTCTGGATGCCGACTTCGAACTGCAGCACGCCGGGCGGGAAGCGGGCGATCATGTCCTTGAGGCGTTCCGGCAGATGATCGGGAATCACCTCGAAATGCAGGAAGAGATCCGGCGTCAGGCGGTCGAGGAAGAACTGCAGGATGGTCAGCGAACTGTCGATCTTGAGATTGAAGGTGCGGTCGACGAACTTGAAGTTGCGCGCCCCGCGCTCATGGAGCGTCTCCAGCGCGGCCAGAAAGCGGTCTGCCTCAAAAGCCCAGGCCGTCTTGTCGAGCGAGCTGAGGCAGAACTCGCACTTGAACGGGCAGCCGCGCGAGGCTTCTACATACAACAGGCGATGCGCCAGATCGTCGGCACTGAACTCGGCGTAGGGCAGGGCGATGTCGGCCAGCGCCGGCTGCTCGCCGGGGATCACTTTCATCAGCGGCTGCGGCCCGCGGAGCAGGGCGCGGCACAGTTTCGGGAAACTGACGTCACCCCAGCCGGTGATCAGATGATCGGCCAGCCGGACGATTTCCTGCGCGTCCCATTCGTAGCTGACTTCCGGCCCGCCAACGACGATCTTCAGGTCTGGCCGGGCCTGCTTGAGGCGGCGGACAACCTCGGTGGTCACCACCACGTTCCAGATGTACACGCCGAAACCGATGATCTGCGGCCTGCCCCCCCCTGGCTGGCCCAACTCGGCGAGCAGGGCATCGACGATTTCCTGCACCGGCCGGGCGATGGTGAATTCGCACAAAACGGTCTGCTCGCGCAGCTCGTCCCCGCCATGCCGCGCCATGTTGGCGAGCAGGTAGCGCAGGCCGAGCGATGCGTGGATGTATTTGGCGTTGAGCGTACTCAGGATGATGGCGGGTGGCATTTCGCCATTTTGACAGCTTCGCCTTCGTCTCGCGCCATGCAAGCGGTGGATTTCGGCAAGCCACGGTCGACCGGAAAAATGGCCCGAAATCGGAATGTTGCAGCCAGGCAAAACGATACGTCGAGGTCACGAAAAACCAGCGAATAATTGACAATTATCAATATTTGAAAATGAGCAAATACTAATCTTTTCCCAGAACTGTGGCTCCGGCGGGGCCGCCACAGATCAGCGTCTCATCGCTCTTTAGAGGGGAAATCATGCAAGTGATCAAGCAAGCCATGATCGTGTTCGCCACCCTGGCGTTCATGACTTCAGCCTATCCGGCCAACGCGCCGGATAGCGCCCAACCACCGCAAAAACTGCTCAAGTCGACAGCCGACCACAGCAAGTTCAAGGAACTGCAACAGGAGTTCGCATCCGGACCGGAAGTGACCAAAGCCTGTATCGGCTGCCATACCGAGGCGGCCAAGCAGATTCACCTGACCCAGCACTGGAAATGGGAATTCCGCAATCCGGACAGCCAGCAGTTGCTCGGCAAGAAGCATGTGGTCAACAACTTCTGCACCTCGGTCACCTCCAACTACAAGGCTTGCGCCAGTTGCCATATCGGCTACAACACCGATGGCCCGAACTTCGATCAGACCTCCGAAACCAATGTCGATTGCCTGGTCTGTCATGATCAGACCGGCAAATACAAGAAGCCGGCCGGCTTCGCCGGTAATCCGGTGGTCAAGGACACGGAATTCCCGCCCGGATCGGGCAAGATCATCCGTGGCATCAACCTGAGCGATATCGCCCAGAAAGTCGGCCAGACCCGGCGCGCCACCTGCGGCGCCTGCCATTTCTATGGTGGCGGCGGCGATGGCGTCAAGCACGGCGACCTCGACAGTTCGCTGGAGGCTCCGGAAAAGGCGCTGGACGTCCACATGGACAGCAAGGGGCTGAACTTCAGCTGCTCAACCTGCCACATGACCGAAGGCCACCAGGTGCCGGGTAGCCGCTATGCGCCGACCGCCCAGGACAAGGAAGCCGCCCACATTCGGGGCAAGTCTGACAAGAGCAATCCGACAACCTGCCAGGCCTGTCACGGCCAAGCACCGCACAAGAAGGAAGCCAAGCTGAACGACCACACCGACAAGCTGGCCTGCCAGACCTGTCACATCCCGGCCTTCGCTCGCGGCGACATGCCGACCAAGATGTCGTGGGACTGGTCGACGGCCGGCAAGCGCGGCCCGAACGGCAAGCCGCTGGTCGTCAGGGACGAGGACGGCTACGACACCTATCTCGGCATCAAGGGCGATTTCGTCTGGAAAACCAACGTCACGCCGGAGTACATGTGGTTCAACGGCAAGGTCAAATACACGCTGTCCGACGACAAGATCGAAAAGGCCAACCAGCCGATCTACATCAGCAAGTTCGAAGGCTCCGCCGACGATGGCAAGTCGATGATCTGGCCGGTCAAGCTGTTCCGCGGCAAGCAGCCGTTCGACGCCGAGAACAAGACCCTGACCATCAACCACCTGGCCGGCAACGATGACGCTGCCTACTGGAAGAACCTTAACTGGGACAAGGCCATCGCCGCCGGCATGGCTGCCGCCGGCAAGCCGTTCTCGGGCAAATACGACTTCATCGAGACCGCCGCCATGTGGCCGATCACCCACATGGTCGCCCCGAAGGACAAGGCGCTCGGCTGCAGTGACTGCCACAGCAGCAATGGCCGGCTCGAAAAGGTCGATGGCATCTATATCCCCGGCCGTGGGCGCGACCACATCGCGCTGCTCGACACCGCCGGCTGGGCGCTTGCCGCCCTCACGCTGCTCGGCGTCATCGGCCACGGTATCGGCCGCATCCTGACCGCCAAGCGCACGCACTAAGGGGAAGAACATGGCACGCATCTATATCTTCAAAGGTTTCGAACGTTTCTGGCACTGGACCCAGGCCCTGCTGATCATCTCCATGCTGGTCACCGGTTTCGAGGTCCATGGCACCTACTCGCTGCTCGGCTGGCACAAGGCCGGCGAGCTGCACACCACGTCAGCCTGGGCGCTGATGGGCCTGTGGGTGTTCGCCATCTTCTGGCACTTCACGACGGGCGAATGGCGTCAGTACATCCCGACCACCAACAAGATGCTCGATGTCGCCCTGTTCTACGCCTTCGGGATGTTCAAGGGGGAGCATCACCCCTACCTGAAGACCAAAAACCGCAAGCACAACCCGCTGCAACGGGTCGCCTACCTTGGCGTCAAGCTGTTCATCAACCCGCTGCTCTGGTGTTCCGGGCTGTTCTACCTGTTCTACAACCAGCTTGGCGCCGTCGGACTCGGCGGCGTATCGCTCGGCCTCATCGCCCTGGCCCACACCCTCGGCGCTTTCCTGATGCTGCTCTTCCTGATCGCCCACATCTATCTCGGCACCGCCGGCCACACACCGACTGCCCACTTCAAGGCGATGGTCACCGGCTGGGACGACGACGTGAACGAAGAGCCGCTTGGCGCCAAGGCGCAATGAGTTACTGATTCGCAGGGGAAAATCATGATGCAACGCACTATCACGCGAAACCTTCTGGCCGGCCTGATTGCCAGCCTCTTCATCCCGCTTGGCGCCCAGGCAGCCGATGCCGATCTGCTCAAGAAAATCGAAGCCATGGCCAAGGAGATCGAGGCCCTGCGCGCCCAGGTCCAGGCCAATCAGGACGCCAACAAGCAGGCGATTGCCGACGTCAGGGAAGTGAAGGAAAAGGTCCGGAAGAACGAAGACAGGTCCCTCGAAAAGTGGCTGACGGTCGGCGGGGATTATCAGTTCAGGATCGATAGCCTGGCCGGGGAAACCAACGCTTTCACCGATGTCAATGCCACGTTTGCCAACGCCCAGAATCAATTGCAGGCTGCCTTCTTCGCCAATCCTTCGCCGGCCAATGCCGCCGCTCTCTCGGGCCTGATGAACTTTGCACAAGGCATAGCCGGCGTGCAGACCTACTCGCAAGCCCAGACTTTCCTCGGCGCCAACGCAGCGATGCTCGGTGCAATTGGTGGCTACGCCGTCACGGTGCCCGCCTACAAACCCAAGAACGAAACCCTCTACAGCAACCGCTTCGGTCTTGACCTCAACATGAAGGCGGCACAGGACGTTTCCGTTACCGCCCGTTTGCTGATGTACAAGACCTTCGGCGCATCGGATGAAGGCGCCCTGACCAACAGCGGCGCCGCGCCTTTCTTCGCCGACCGCGTCGGCGTCTTCGATGGCACCGTCGGCCATATCCCATCTAGCAGTTTCCTCAATGTCGATCGCGTCTATGCGACGTGGAGCAACATTGCCGAACAGGACATCTGGTTCTCGGTCGGTCGTCGGCCGTCGACCAACGGCGCCCCCAACCATTTGCGTGCCAACACGGCGCGTCCCGGCACCGGCGGCACGCCGGCCCTGCTCGTCGACTATGCCTTCGACGGCATGACCGTCGGTTGGGCGCCCGACATCGACGCGCTGCCCGGCGCCTACGGCAAGATCTGCTATGGCCGCGGTTATGAGAGCGGTTTCAGCAAGGCGCTGACCAATTCGCTTGAAGATACCGACATGCTCGGAATTTCGGTCGTGCCGATCGACACCGACCCGCTTCGCGTCTGGCTGCAATGGAATCGCGGCATGAGCATTTTCGATGCCCCGAAGATGGCCAGCACCTATTTCGGCACGACGATGCCCAAGACCAATCTCGGCGACATCGACTGGTACGGCGCCGGCGCCCTCGGCACGATCAAGAATGTTGGCCGCGGCAAACTGAACTGGTTCGCCGACGCGGGCATGAGCGTCACCCACCCGAACGACAACGTCTCCGCCCAGTTCGGCTTCCAGGGCTTGATGACCGGTGCCTTCTTCAATCCCGAAGCACCGAGCAGCAAGACCGGCACTGCCATCTACCTCGGCCTGCGCTACGACCTGCCGTCGAAGACCAAGCTTGGGCTCGAATACAACCACGGATCGAAGAACTGGATCACCTTCGCCCCGGCCGCTGGCGACTCCTGGACATCGAAGGTCGGCACGCGCGGCAACGTCTACGAGGTTTACGCGATTCAGGAACTCGATGCCAAGCCGATCTCGTCGTTCATGGCCAAGAGCTTCTTCCGCCTTGGCTTCCAGTACTACGACTTCCAGTACACCGGCAGCAACAACTGGGTCGGCGCCCCGGTCAAGATCTCCGACGTCAATGGCCAGATGATGACCACGACCCCCTTGTCCAAGGCCTACAACGCCTACGCCACCTTCGAAGTGAAATTCTGATCAACCCGATTTCAGGAGCAAGCCATGCCTAAAACCCTCTCCCAACTGCTCATCTCGATTGCACTCGCCGCCGCCGCGCTGACCATTTCACCGGTCGCCTCGGCCGACGACGTCAAGATGGTCGGCGTCATCACCAAGATCACGATGGCCGGCGACGGCAAATCGGCCCAGGCCATCCTGAAGGACGGCAAGACTGGCGAATCGGTCACCATCAACATCACCGACGACCTGACGCTCGACAAGTTCAAGGACAAGCGGATCGTCGAAGGCGACGAAATCCGCGCCAAGTTTGACAACACCGGCGGCAAGAACGAAAGCAAGTCGTTCAAGAAAACAGCCGGCTGCTAGGCCGAGGGCCAGCCCTGGGCCAACTGGGCGGGGAGGAAACTTCCCGCCCTTTTTACGTCCAGAAAAAAACGACGGGGAATCGCCACGCTGCCGTGGCTGGCCGGGCGGCGGCTTGGCTGCTTCCCACGGTCAACCGGAAAAAAAGCCGAAAAATGAAATACGGGTGGCCGTGCGAACAACAGCGCGGCTGTAACGAGCAGACGCTAGAATGTCTGCTCCCGGTTTTTCCGTCCTTCGTTCGTCTGGCCCCATGCTGCCTCAACCCTCCCTGCTCGGCTGGCTTCCCGTCTGGCAACGCAATTTCCTCGTCTGGCGCAAACTCGCCCTGCCGTCCATTCTCGGCAACCTGGCCGATCCGCTGATCTACATGCTCGGCCTCGGCTACGGGCTGGGTGCCATGCTGCCGACCATTGAAGGCCAGCCCTACATCGCTTTCCTGGCCGGTGGTACGGTATGCGCCTCGACTATGAATGCCGCGACCTTCGAGGCCCTGTACTCGGCCTTTTCGCGCATGCACGTCCAGAAAACCTGGGAAGCCATCCTCAACACCCCGCTCGGCCTGGGCGATGTCGTCGCCGGCGAACTGTTCTGGGCGGCGACCAAATCGCTGCTCTCGGGTGCCGCGATCCTCGTCGTCATCACCGCCATGGGCCTGACCAACGGCCCGCTCATGCTCTGGGCGCTGCCGGCCATCGTCCTCACCGGGCTGGCCTTCGCCGCCCTCGGC
>PHCF01000003.1 GCA_002842145.1 Betaproteobacteria bacterium HGW-Betaproteobacteria-6
GCAGGACTTGAACCTGCGACCTTCGGGTTATGAGCCCGACGAGCTGCCAACTGCTCCATCCCGCGTCCGTCAGAAGAGGGCGCATTATCCAGAGGATGACGCAGTGCGTCAAGAACTATCAGAGGAATTGGCGACTATTTATTCTCAACCCACTCGACCAGCGAATTCCACTGATCGACATCCCTGCGATGCTTTGCACGAGGAGGATCAAATACAGTAGCTCCGGCTGCAGCAACGTTCACATAGTTTTGCGTGTTACGCAGGTAGGCAACAATTGGGATATCAAAGTGCTTGAGGAACTCCTCCAACATCCCGGCGGCTCTCGTACGCGGATCAACCCGCATGGCCACGATTCCGACCTTCACCCGCCGCCCTCGAACTTCGCTGCGGATCGAGTTAAGAAAATCCTCGGTAGCCGCCATATCAAATACCGAGGGCACCAACGGCACGATGACCTTATCGACCGTCCGCAGATAGTCAGTCAGTTTATAGCCCTGCAATCCGGCGGGCGCATCCACAACAACCCAGTCTGCCTCTTTGGGCAAATTGAGCGATATTTGATTGCCGCCGAAGTAACCAGTAATCGCCGGCAATGACTGATCGCGAAAAGCCATCCAGCGCAGAGAGGACTGCTGGCGATCCAGATCGCACAAGGTAGTTTTTTTCCCTTTATTGGCGAAGTAGCCAGATAGATTCGTTGCCAGCGTAGTCTTACCGGCCCCTCCCTTTGGATTTGCAACCAAAACAGCCCGCATAGAACCTCCCGTATATATTTGCAGGGCAATTATATTCGCCACCTCAAAGCGGTCATAGATGCATAGAATGTATGCTTTTCTTCCACCAGACTAATCATGGTCACAAAAGCTGCAAGCGATCGTCAGGGCATTCAGTCAATCGAAGTTGGATTCCGGCTATTGAACGTGCTGGCGACAACGAACCGGCCGATGATGTTGCGTGACATCGCAAAAGGCGCAGGCATGCCTGCCGCCAAGGCCCACCGGTATATGGTCAGTTTCCTGCGTATCGGCATCGTCGAGCAAGACAGCAGCAGCGGGCGCTACGATCTTGGCGCTTACGCTCTGGAACTGGGGCTATCCGGACTCGGACGCCTGGATCCTGTCCGCTTTGCCGGGCCCATTCTCGAAACGCTCTGCGAAAAAATTCAGGAAACGGTTGCCCTTGCTGTCTGGGGAAACCACGGCGCCACCATCGTGCGCATAGTAGACGCTGGCGGGCCAATCACGATCACGCTGCGCGCCGGCACCATTCTGCCTTTATGCAACTCCGCAACAGGCAGGGCATTTGCCGCCTTCTATCGTTCTCCATTTTTGAAGAAAATGCTGGATAGCGAGTTGAAGGAAATCTCTGAAACAAGCAAAACTGCGATCACGACGGTGCGCCGACAACTTGAGAAAAGCCTTACGGAAATTCGCTCACACGGGATCAGTCGCGCCTCCGGTAGCCTGACTCCGGGAATTAATGGTTTCAGCGCACCAGTCTTTGATCACACTGGCAGCATGGTTGCAGCCATTACGTCGCTGGGATCAATAGGCGACTTCAACGTGGAGTGGGACAGCCCTGTAGCCAAGGCCATGCTTGACGCTGCAAAAACGCTGTCTCACCGCCTTGGCCATGGCGGCCCCTTGGCAGACTAAGCCATGCCACACCTGGATCGACAAATATCCGAAGCTGTTGCTGGCAGATGATTTTTTGGCAAAACTCGTATGCGGAAACGCAAAAACAAAAAAGCCACTCCGAAGAATGGCTTAACTGTTTGATTTAGCTGGTGCCCCCGAACGGAATCGAACCGCTACCTGATGATTACAAATCATCAAAAACAGATGATTATCAGCGTTGATACAGATTGATGCCAGCAAACAAAAATCCTTACAACCCTTGCAAATAGGCGTTTTACGCCAATGGACAGATTGCTTTATGTTGATCTGAATTGATACACTCGGGAGCAATGGTGGAGCAATGGATTTAATACACCACTCCATTGCTCCCGATCTCCAAGGGGTATCGTCATGGCTCGCAATACAGAACGACTGCATCTAACGCTTGAACGCATCCGCAAACTGCAACCGCCATCTGGAAACCAAGCGACCTACGCCTTTGACGACGACCCGAAGCAGCTTTGCGTTCGCATCACTCCTGCCGGAGCAAAGTCGTTCGTCTATGCCGGAAAACTGAACGGCACACCACTCCGCATCACCATCGGATCAACTAATGTATGGAACTTGGACGATGCACGCGAAGCTGCACGCCGACTGCAAACGCAGATCGACAAGGGAATCGACCCAAGAGAAGTTGAGCGAGAGAAGACAGCAGCCAAAGCCGCCGCAATTGCTGCCAAAGAAGCAGAGCGAGCTGCAGCAGAGGATAAAAAGCAATACACCCTAGAATCCCTTTGCAATGCTTACTGCGATCACCTCAAAACTAGAGGTAAGGCAGACAGCGCACGACAAGCCGGTTCAATCCTGAAGGTGCATGTATTCGAGGCGTTCCCTGACATCGCCTCCCTTCCTGCCTCCGAGATCGATTCAGACCACGCGGCCACCTTGATTCGGAAAGTTATAGAGCAAGGCAAGGAGCGAACTGCCGGGGTACTTCGCAGCTATCTATCAGCCGCATTCAACGCCGCAAGGAAGGCGCGGTTTGATGCCAAGCTGCCGTCTATCTTTATTGCCTACGGCGTGAAGGACAACCCCGCCGAAATCATCGCCACCATCGCCGTGAAACGCGGCAATAGAACGTTGAACGCTGGCGAACTGAAATCCTATATGGAGGCACTGTCAGAAAATGACCTATCCGATCAGGCTCTCAAGCTAGACCTTTTCTCAGGCGGACAACGTATGGCTCAATTGCTTCGCGCAAAGATAAGTGACTACGACAGAGACAGCAAGATTTTGCGCATCTGGGATGGCAAGGGTAAGCGCACAGCCCCCCGTGAACACCTGCTTCCCCTGGGGCCAATAGCCAGTTCCATTGTAGAGAAGCTGATTTTGCGAGCCAATGAACTAGAAAGAGCTAACGCCATCACGGAAAGTCGTGAGCCAACCTACAGCAATCTATTACTGTTCTCGTCATTCGGCGCAAAACAATTGGCAGGAACCACTCCGGGCAAACGCGTTGCCGCCATTTGCAAAACCATGAATTGTGAAGGATTCAACTTACGCGATATCAGGCGAACTTGCGAAACGATGCTAGCAGGTATGCATATCAGCAAGGACATCCGCGCTCAACTTCTTAGCCACGGCCTTTCCGGCGTACAGGCCGCCCACTACGATCGCCATAGCTACACAAACGAAAAGCGCTCTGCTTTAATTGCATGGGAACAACGATTAAAGCAACTCTTGGTTGGCGAAATGGCACCTACCAAAGCACCAAGAAAAAGAAAAAGCGCAGGTTAGTGCATGCACCTCGGCTCCATACATTCTTAATTCATCGTTGAAAGGTCAAGGTAAGCAGCAGAAAATAGCCTCCAGCCGCGCCGCGTCACCTTGAAATCAGGAGCATCGAAATGCCCACTCGCCCCAATATCTACGACCATATTGCTCGATGTGGGACGCGGGACCAACTGATTAGATCATTTCTAGAATTACCGACATGGACACCAGCCATGGGCGCGCTTTTGGTATCCGGCATCACTCCACCGGCCGGCTGTACAACCATACCCAATGGAGGAATTAGTCTCGACAATCAACCATTGAACATGGCAACTGTGCAATTCGAAAACGCCCGAAAAATATTAAATCAGTGGAACGATTGGATTGAAGATGAGGGCTGCACAATGAGCCACGATTCCCTCACCCCTTATGAATTCTTTATCTGGTGCGACCAAGAGGAGATCGATAACGATTGGCTCCGCCTTCTTCGACACCTTGCCGGCTGCCCGGTGGACGGCTACGTGGCGAGCCTCCCCTCTCCAGTTGAAGTACTCACCTCACTTGCCACGCCTCCGGCTCCCAAAAAACCTGCAAGCGATCCACACTCCTCCCCCCAAGGCGAGGATCAACAGCCGCAATTCTTCGCTAACGCATCGAAATCGAATTCCGTCGCAACTAACTTGAACTCAGAAAGCAGTGAAAGTAAGCATTTGTGCGTGAAACGACTTGGGCTGCCAACACCGGCGATATCCGCGGCTTTTGACGGCATCACAAAATGGGATCATGAAAAATGGTCAAAATGCCTGAATGAAAGAGCCTGGCCTCGCCCTGCAAGAATTAAAGCAGGAAAACAAGGATCGTATGCTGCAATGTGGGACCCAATACGGCTAGCAACACTTGCCATAACAAAGCGGAATGCGACGATGAGTTCCCTTACACAGGCTTTCACAAAAGTGAAAGCCTTAGCTCCGTGGCAAGACGATTGGAAACAATATACCAACGACGACAATTGGTACTCACTCACCAAAACCCGCTCTTAAACCCCGCTTTTTCGACACCCCCAAGCCGAAACCATTCTCCCTACGGCAACTAAAAACCCTGACCTCCTAATTTGAGAAAGCGGGTTTTTAGAATGCGCCCAAAGCATCGGGAGTAAAGAAACGGATATCGCCACTGCGCGATATTCGCAAAGAACTCCTTGATGCGAGCCCTCGCATAACAGCTCAAGGAGACCCAAAAAATGAACACAAAATGCCTTGCGGCATCCGGTTGTAAGCGTCCGCTTACAACCGCGGAATTTGCGGCAAGCAAACTTGTCTTGCCGCAAACAGTTCGCAAGCGCCTTTCACAGACCGGCAGCTACTTCGGGATCAAGCCCATAAAGTTTCCGAACGGTCGACTTGCTTGGCCCCCCGAAGAATAGGCAAGAAGGGGTGAAAAGTCGCCTACCTCATTTTCATTATTTTCAAGAACCGGAAGGAGAAGCGCTGGAGTTGACACCTGCTTTCATTGCATTGCCCTCATTTTCAAAAAGGAGAGATCGCAGCAACCTAAATTAACAACAGGACATGAAACAAGACAAGGGGCCCCTGTCTTGAGTTCATTTAAGCAAGTTCTCGCTACCACTCCATTTCAGGTAGTGGCACCGCATTTATTCTTTCTAGCAAAGGGTCCCACATGTTTACCCAAGTTTCCCCCTCTCTTTCAACGCATACTGCGCCCACTAACATCGGCGCTCAAATGAACGGAAACAACAACGACCACAACTACCCTGTCTATGCATTCCCCGATGTTTTGCGGGATACCATTCTGGAGCTCCAGCGCAATATTCAAGCGCCAATCCCATTAGTTGCCAACTGTGTACTGAACGCAGTTTCGTTAGCTTGCCAACGACTCATTTCTGTCCGCCGTCTCGACCATTTAGTCGCCCCTGTTAGCCTATACACATTTACCGTAGCAGATTCAGGAGAGCGAAAATCAGCAGGAGACGACGCTGTCCTTGAGCCCATCCGATCCTATCAGGAATGCCAGGATAAAGACGTAGCGGAAAAAAACTCGACATATCTCGCCAAGATTCTTGCCTGGAATGCCAAGCAAGAAGTCCTTCTCGCCTCCATTAAGAAAGCATACAAAGCAGGCCATACAACGGAAGATCTTGAGAAACAGCTGGCTGAGCACGGATGCCAAAAACCAGCGAAGCCTAAAAAGACGAAGCTCATTTTTGACAACGTAAGCCCATCCGAGCTCGTGCGCAGCATGTACGACAACTTTGGGCACGCTGCACTCATATCGAATGAAGGGGCAAGTATTCTGAATGGGAAGGCCAGCGATGACCTAGCCTTGCTTTGCGCCATGTGGAGTGGAAGCGATATCCACGTTGATCGTCGTAATCAAAAGTCGATTTCGCTGCGAAACCCTCGACTGACCATCGGGGTGATGGGGCAATTTCAGGTGGTTTATGACTTTGTGCGTCGCAAACACAATGCAGCGCGCAATACAGGCCTATTCTCGAGATGCCTGATGGCATTCCCCCTCTCCACCCAAGGCACTCGTTTCATTCACCAGAGTAATTTGTCATGGTCAAGCACTGAGAAATTCAAGCGTCGTATCGAAGAAATCTTGGAGCAGACCGAAACCCACTGTAGGAGCGAAGGAGAATCTGGGCTGGTTCTTCAGTTTACGCCCGAAGCACGAGCTCGTTGGATTCAAGCCTATAACAATATCGAATTCGAACTAACCCCTGGCGGTTTCCTGTTCGACATTCGAGATTTCGGCTCGAAGGCTGCTGACAATATGGCTCGTATTGCCGCACTCTTTCATTTTTTCAGCAAACAAGAGGGCGACATCTCGGTTGAAACCGTAGAGCGTGCATCTGAGGTGATGAAATGGTACACCTACGAGTTCAAACGTCTTTTCGCAGCGCCGCCCCCGATCCCCCAAAATCAAGCTGATGCCGCTCTGCTGGAGGCATGGTTGCGCAGCTTCTCACATACGCACAAAACCCTGGCTTTCCCAAAGAACGTGGCTCTTCAATCCGGCCCCAATCCGCTTCGCAACAAGAGTCGCCTTAACGCCGCCCTTCAAGTACTCATTTGGCGTTGCGTAGCCCAACTTCAAAAGCAAGGAAAAACGCTGTTCATCGTTTTGAATCCCCACTATTTCCTTGGGCAAGGCGGCAACGGCCAGACTCTTTGACCTAGGGTCATGAACCCAGCCAATGCTGATTTTCAGCATCGAACCATCTGCTAAACCCGATACTTCCGCTACTCGTAGCGGAAATATCGGAAATCGCTTCATATCTTTCCAAGGATCGCCCCGTATTCAAGGGGAGTCAACGCCCCTCAGCGGCCTTGTAGACTGCATTTTTGTCGCGCTTGCCTACGGCGACGACCAGCACGACCAATCGACCATCCTGGACTTCGTAGACGAGCCGGTAGCCGATACTGCGCAGCTTGATTTTGTAGCGATCAGGGTGCCCCGACAACTTGGCGGAGGGTACCCGTGGCTCAACTAAGCGCTCAGCCAGCTTTTTCTTGAACTGAGCCTTGATCGAGCCATCCAGACGCTGCCATTCGGACAAAGCCTCTTCAAGAAACTCAAGCTCATAGCTCATCGATTTTGACCTTCACTCGCTTCTGGCCTGCACGAGCATCCGCAATAGCATTCAATTCCAAATCCTCCAGGCGATCCATCATGCTCTCGAATGCACGAGCCGGAATGCAATAAAAGGCTGGCTCGTTCCTGTTCAGGATCGCCACAGGGAATCCTTCTCCCGCTGCAACCGTACCCATGGGGTTGCGTTTTAGCTCGGAAATGCTTGCTGCCGTTTCAGACAATATTTGGTGGGCCATAACCGCCTCCTGTTCCAGTTCGTACCAATAGTAGCACTTTTAGAAATACCATCTAGAGTGCTTTGAGTAGCATCACTGACAAGTGGTTCCACGCAACTACCTAGATTGTTTTTCGGAGCGCATTCCGCCGATCCAGGTGGTTAGTGCTTGGCACTTAAGCCGAACGACGTTTGCCTTGGTATTCCGACCGCTCCTCTGGCGACATTTTCTTAATTCCGACGGGTCCCAGATGCCGCTCGGGTGGAGCCTCAATCCCTCGATCCTTGTTGCTTCGGTGATCAACTCTTGCTGCATGACCATTCGCTTCGAGAAACTGATTCTGGAGATTAGCCCAGCTTTCGCGCCTAGAAACGAGTTCATTCTTCAGGACACCTGGCTCTCTACCCCCACTGTCTTTTTTGCAACCACCCAGCTCTGGATTCGTCGGGTTGTACCGCTTGAAGTGCTGACTGGGCGTTCGCTCAATCCCATCGGGTTTGCGATCCGAAAACATGATGTGAGCGTGTGGTTGTTTCACTTCACCCAGCGCAGCGATCGGCTCATGTATGGCCAACTGATATGGTTTCCCTGGGAGCTCAGCTTCCACAAACTCTTGCAGTAATGCAATGTGTTGTTCTGGTCTTAGCTCTGCCGGCAATGCAAGTTCCAGCTCTCGATATGCAGCACCATTTTTTCGTTCGTGCTCATCAGCCATATTCCAGAACAATGCCGGATTTCCATCCGCCCAATCAGGAAGATTTCCGTGCTCGGTAGCAATTAGATCCTCTCTCTTTGCAGCACGCCCATGCTTTCCTTCACGGGCAATATAAGCAGCATGCTCAGTGGCCTTGCCTCGCTTGCCGCTTTTGATACTCAGGTGATAACTAGCCATGATATTTCCTCTACATACATGTTTATTGGCAATTGCATTGAACAAATGCAATCATCGGTCGTAGAGAAGAATGACCAGATTTCACTCTAGTAATAAGGGCAGATTCAATCGACATATAAGAAAGGGTAAGTGCGCCTCCCTTATTATCTCTGTCTGCTTAGCTTAGTGAATGCAACTAGCTAATCATCTCTACATACCATAGGTGTATGTAAGAAAATACTTTATCCAATAAAACAACAATGATGCAATAAACAGCATGTCGTCATTCGTCAATTCAGATACAACACAGATGCTGATCACCAATCAGCATCTGTTTAATTGATCTATCCGCCTATACGAATTTCAACCATCGAAGCCAATAACCATAGACTGGTTCGCTTTACCACATGAGAATCATGATTAAGGTCAGACGTAAAAAATCCGCTTCTGATTAGAAAAGCGGATTGTTCTTTTGGCTTTTTAACTATGTCTTTACGACACTTCGGTTTTTCTGCTCCGATCAGATTGCAAAGTCGTCTTTATTCTTACCCTCTAGCCACTTCGGACTACGACCACGTCCAGTCCACTCATTTCCGCTAACTGGATCACGATACTTTGCTTTAACTGGAGAAATCTTACGGGCATTTTTGGTAACGCCTTGAAGATCATTAATGGTAATTCCATATTGAGCCATCAGCGCTTTGACCTGAGCAATTGCTGAGGCCAACTCGTCTTTTCTTACCTTTTCAGCCTGAGCCTGCAGCTCTGCAATCTGTGCTTGGATTTCAGCATAAGTTGCCATGAAAGTTCTCCCTCTTGATGGATCGAACTGCCAGTATATCTGTACCGGAGGGATGCTCCTGCTTTCTAGTAACTCTTGCAGTCTAGACATAGCCACCAGAACATGAGATTGAGTCAAGACTGTAAGAGCCTCCACCAGAATATGCAAATACAGTAGAATCCATAGCTCGACACACCATCTTGATTGCATATGTCTGCCACAAACTGGGCAACTGAACTACTAACCGCTATTTTTCCAGAAATCCGGGTGCTAGATATTGCAAAAGCATCAGGGCAACGTGTCGTGCTTTATTGCGAAATAGGCGATAAAAAATCTAGGTTGGCAACAAAATATGGCTGCCCTCAACAAATAGTTGCGAAGCTGACCGCAAATGTTAGCCACACCGCAATCGCCTACTATGAACGTGAAGTAGAGTTTCTATCGACGACGGAGTCACTTTCGTTTCCAAAACTCTACCACTACAGCCTCATTACGGAAGATCCGAGGACAGAGACACCGCTAAACGCCAAGGTTTTTCTAACAATTGAAGAGTTCTTGGATGGAAAGCCTCTTTCCGCGTGCCCAGAAAAATATAGTGATCCCGAGACTGTAATTGAACTATTGGCGGACCTAGTCACCGCTCTAACGCCGCTTTGGGACCACCCGAAGCGTTTCGTTCATAGAGATCTAAAACCTGACAACATAATCATCAAAACCGATGGTTCTCCAAGCATCATCGATCTTGGAATAGTGCGCGAAGCTGGAGCCACTGGGGTTACAGCAACTGTGTTTCCGCATGGGCCGATGACACCTCGCTACGCAAGCCCAGAGCAAATTGCAAACCTAAAGCGCGATATCTCGTTCAAGAGTGATTTTTTTGCACTTGGCATCATTGCCTACGAACTGCTTGCAAAGAGGCACCCGCTTGTCGAGGGAAATGAGCCCTTTGACGAGACTCTTTCCAAGATGGTAAGTGCGCAGGCATCGCCGCTACATAAGGTAACAAGCGCAAGCGAAGAGTTTTCTGCTGTAATCGGACAAATGATTGAGAAAGCACCCTACAAAAGACAACGAACTATTGAGATGCTGGCCCAGCAAATCGACAATTGCAGAAAGCAGGGAGAACGGATATGAGCTTTTACGTATTTCACCAAGCAGGCCATAACGCCACTTGGAGCGTTGATTCGCTAGAAAGAGACCACACCGCTCAAGGGATAATATTTAGCCCCGTCCATCAATCAGCCGACTCCGTAAAACGACTCAAAACGAAAATTCGCGAATGCTCGCTATTTGACCCGCAGTTTTATCTTCCAAATTCTCAAAAAAACAAGTTTAAACAGTACTCGTTTTTTCCAGAGACAGCCACGGATGGTTTTTCAACCATTGACTACTCAGCAGTAGCTGACCACGCCGCGACTGAATGCGTAAAGTTTCAGATTGAGCAAAATTTCGCTGCAATTGTTATACCAACCCGATATCTTGATCAAATGTACCCAGACTACAGGGAACGACAAGACGCATTCACTGTAGCGCCATTTGTTAAGGCAATTAATAGCTCAGGCTCAAAAAAGGCGGTCTTCCTCACGTTAGCGATTACTCCGCACATGATCGAAGCTGGTGCCTTTCGAACACAACTGCTAAATTGGATAACAAGCTATCCCGAAATAACAGGCGTGTACTTGATCACAACGCTGGATCGGCCAACTAAGCAAATTCAAAGTGATGCTTTCTTGGTTGAGAAAATGACATTCATTCAAGAACTGCAAAGTTCTGGCATGAACGTAGTGCTTGGATATCTGAATACGGAATCTCTTCTGATGACGGTATTCAATAACGCAACACTGACAATAGGAACGTTCGATAACACTCGTATATTCTCAATTGACAAGTTTGTTGCAAATGACGAAGACAAGCGTGGGCCGCGTCCCCGAATTTATCTCAATGGTTTGATGAACTGGGTGCGCTTCGATCAGGCAAAAGCAATTCGCGATGCTCTACCAAAAGTTTGGGCTGAGATATACGAAGAGACTGACTATGGCAACGCCGCATTAACGGCGCCTACAGATCCTCATTTCTCTCAGCCAACTCTTTACAAACATCACCATGTCGCCATCTCTCGACAATTTGACGCGCTAAAGGGAGTTACAGCCTCGGACCGTGTCGAATTGCTAAATGAATGGCTGGATAGCGCTTCTGCCGCCTATCGATCCATCTCAAAGGCAGGTATCGAACTTGACCTACACGGTGCCGGAACACACATCACCCCCTGGAGTAAAGCGCTCAACAGGTTTGCGAAATTAGGCGGCCTCATTTCTTAGTAGGCGCTGCGCAACTAGTGTATTTGCATACCAAAAGCGGAGCTCTGAGCGAGGGCTCCTTAACGTTGGCTTTGCATGAATTTTTGCGTCTCCGACGGTAGCTATCGATGCTAACCCTATATTCAATCTGGAAAATTCTGCCAAATTTCGAAGGGCTGGGGAGACATCTCGATCATCCATAACCACCCATGCTTGGTGCGCAAAATCCCTATACCGAGACGCTTGATAAAGTGCTCGGCGCCAGTTTGTAAGCTTCGTTTCTATAGCGCAAAATTCAGCAACCAAAGCCTTAGGGCTTTCAAGCTTTTTCCAGTGCTTTCTTTCAGTATCAAAGTTACAAAACCCTGCTTCCTCATATGACTTTAGAACTCGCTTTGCTGTTGCCTTTGTGACGCCGACAAACGAAGCAAAATCTTCTGTTGAGCAACCTTCGTCACGGAGCTGCAATAACGCATATGCCCAAGCAGGCTTAATCTCCCCAAGTCTCAGTCTATCTGCCCAATCATCCGTAAGGGTTGCTAATACAACGTCTGCAATCCCATTTGGGGACTCAAATTCTATTTGGCAAAATTTCCCCCCGCTGTCGATGCGAGGTGCCAGAATGTCTAGCAACCGCTTACGGAGTTCTTCTTCGGATTCGAATCGCACAACTAACCTTGTTTCATTTGAGCGGCGAGTTTAGCTAGATCGGACTTTGAAAACTACTGTTTCAGCTATTGGGTTGCTTACCCAAGACATCCAATCATGGCCTTGTCGTGAAATGCCAGCGATCTTGAGTCGCTAAGGGAAATTCACAAAGGACTGTTTCAACGCAGCACGCATTTGGGTTTCGAACTCGCGAGCGAAGAGCTCCGCACTATTTGCGAAATGCGCTGAGCCGACAAGCGTGGAAAGGATGCCCAACGGCATGTCATTTCGAGACTCAGCGTGTCGGCCGGCGCTCTCCGAATCCTGCTCCAACACCTCCATCTGCCTACGCAATACCGACAGACGATCGAATGCTTCATGAGTCCCCCAAAGCTCAGCTAGTGCCCCTGGAGAGTAGGATGAGGCGAGATTTCCAAGCGAAGCCAGCCAGACACTTTTCCCAATTGGTGGAAACGGAAATTTAATCACTGCACGCGCCAGTTTAATGTAGCTCACCGCGCCGTCCGCCTCACGCCACGAGTCGCATGAGGCGATGACCTTGTGCCAATAATCGGACAGCATCGTTCGATTTTGCGCTATCTCAAGCTCAACAATTGCACGTGTTGCAGCAGAGGCTTTCCGGCTCGTTCGCCTTGTTCGAAACAATTCGGCAACTTGCCCCAGTACGAAGCCGAGTATCACGGCACTTAATGTGGTCACTGTGCGGAGTAGTTCAGCATCCATTTACTGATTCGCGCAGTTCCTTGCCAGCTTTGAAATGTGGCACGCACTTTCCGGGCACGCTGACTTTTTCACCCGTTTTTGGATTGCGAGCATTGCGGGGCGATCGATAGTTCAGGTCGAATGCACCAAAACCTCGAATTTCCACTCGATGCCCGCGATGTAACGTGCCAGCAAGCGCACGAAGAATCTCCGTGACTGCCATTTCCGTATCAACTCTCAGAAGTTGTGGAAAGCGCTGGGCCAACACGGTGATGAGTTCAGATCGAGTCATTTCGATTATTTTAACCAAAGATGACGAAGGAGTAGCACAAGCCTTGTGCGGTGGAAACGCACTGGCATCGTCGCCTGATAACGGTCCAGAGTGAAAATATCTCTGTCCGCAGAGGTGGGCATCCATCTGGTTATTTTTTATAGCCAGGCCAGATGCTTTGAAGCACACACCACCTTTCACTGCTGGAGACTGAACATGAATACACCATTTTCCCCTGTAGCCAATCGCCACAACCCGAAGGCGGCTTACACCAAGATCTACAAATGGGTGCTGCGCTTTGGCTCACCCACATTACTGTCATCGAGTTGCGAAAACCCAATCCTGTTGAACTATCAGAGCTTGGCGCAGAGCAATTGCTGGGTAACGATTAGCTACAACAGATCATTTGACTCGTTCTTCCTGAGCGCATCGAATGGGGTTGCGACTCCAGCCGCCAAACTGTCGGAGATCAAGCAATTCTTGGATGCTGCAATGGTTCGCTGCCTGCCGCAACTGGAGTTGGATCCTTCTGACAACGCAGTTTGGACGATGTTACAAATCGAGCTGACAGATACTGAATTGCAGGAATCAGAGATCGAGACAACGTTCAATCGTATTTGCAAGGCAATTGACGATAGCGCAGTGCCGATTCTCTCGATGATTTATGGAGGGCTTTCGGTAGAAGATGCAATCGCTGCTTACGAGAAGGCGCAGGCTGTTTCGCTGGCAAATTGGCGTGCAGCGATTGCGCCATGGACAAGTCGGAGCATAGAACAGGTGATTTACCGCTAATGCTGAGGGGTAAGACAGGGGACAGTAAGCGCCGGAGCGGAACAACCATGTAAGGATGGTACGAAATGGAAGATTTTCTTCCTGACAATTTCTGCCCAAAGGCTTTCAAAAACGTGACTCAGGGGTTCGTCGTTCCGTTAGGTAATGCCCCGGGGTTGAAAAATGAAACGAGACCGACACACAAAAGCCCCCCTGTTATTTCAGTGATTGAAATAGCTCTTTCATGTGCTTGAACTCACCACCAACCCGGTCAAGGGAGAATTGATACATCAATGAGTTCTCTGCGAATTTCTGGCGCTCAACATCCATTTCAACGGTATTTCCGTCAGCCGCAGCCTGAGAAGGAACGTGATATTTCAGGCTTACGGGTGGCGACTGCCAAGAAGAATTGCCCTTCGAATGTCCCGGCGAGGAGGCGTTCAATTGAAGAGGAGGAGATTGCTCGCCACCAGCGGCCTCAGCAATATCAATATCCATCGCTTTGTAGCCAGGGGTGTCAGCGTTGGCGATATTAGACGCAAGAATTTGCTGCCTATAGGCCCTTATTCCGAGCATTTTTTGTTGGAAATCCTCGTTTTTCTTGCCTAAGCCGTTCTCGTTCGCTGGTAAGTGAGATGAATGGGTTGTGCCAAGAGTCAATTTCCCGGCGGGGTCGAGATTGTCGCTTAAGGCAACATTGGCAGCCGCCGAACGTGCGACGGCGTTTTCAAGGATGCTTGAAAATGTTGCCGAGCTTTGAGTTTCACCTGCGTCGGAGATGCGAGGCGCTGCATTTCCAATAAATCCCCCCGGCCTTACCGGGAACAAAGCTGAAATCTCAGACATAGAAACTCGTTGGATGAAATGCGGCCGTGGGAGCTATTGGCTGTGTCCGATTTCCTAAGGGGTACCGCCCACGCATTGCGCTGCCCCTTTGCCTGGGCTGTCAGTGAACAAATGGACGGTAAGGTGAGCATCTCGCCTAATTCAAGACGAAACGTACACTCTGGCCAGGCTTGTCGCCGAGTTTGACTATGGCGACAGCCTTTGTGCCGGCTTGGATCTTGAAGGCTCCTTGGGCACGCAACTGGTTACTTCCTGCTGGCAGCAATTTGGCTTCGGTCTTGTCTGATGCAGACAGCAGCGTTATGGTAGCTGACGCATTCCGGGTATCGACAGGCTGGTCGTGATCGGTCACGTAGAGCGTGAGGGAGTCAGCCTTCGCCACCAACTCGTAGCTGATGTCCTTGATGACCGATACGACGCCACCATGCTGTGGCTTTGCGTCATGGGCGTGGGACTGGCCCGGTTTCTCGGTATGGGCATGGCCCTTATGGTCGTCCGCAGCGGATGCCAGATTGACGAAGCAAGCAAAGAGTACCGTGGAAGGTTTCATGGGAGCTCCATGTCAGTTGATAAATCGGTTAATGAAAATTTGGGTTATCGTCGTGCTCGGATGTGCTGCCGACGTAGGTGCAACCTTCCGGTTGGTGCGCACAGGGTTTTGTTTCGCACTGCAGCGTCGTGTGGACCACCTTGAAGCGGTTAGCTAACACCGTCTGCAAGGCGGGCATCAAAGTTTTCTCGGGGGAGTAGGTCTGGTCGTAAACCACATGCGCGGTCAGGCTGGTCTTGCCGGTCGTCAGCGCCCAGAGATGCAGGTCATGGATGCCGAGTACGCCTGGCACAGCCAGCATGGCCTGCTCCACCTCTCCTAAATCGATGCCCTCGGGCACACCTTCGAGCAGGATGTTCAGACTGTCCTTCAGTAGGATCCAGGTGCGTGGCAAAACCCAGAGGCCAATGGCTACAGCCACAAGTGGATCTACCCAGGACCAGCCGGTTAGCTGAATCACCACCGCGCCCACGATCACGCCGACCGACCCCAGAAGGTCACTCCACACTTCGAGATAGGCTCCCTTTACGTTGAGGCTATTTGACTGTCCCCCGCTCAGCAGGCGGATGCTGATCAGATTGACGATGAGGCCAATACTGGCGACGACGAGCATCCCAACCGAATGGATTTCGGGCGGAGAGGTGAATCGCCGGTATGCCTCAACCAGGATGTAGAGCGCCACGGCAAACAGCAGCATGGCATTGAAGGCTGCCGCCAGAATCTCAAAGCGGTGATAGCCATAGGTTCGGCGACGATCGGCCGGGCGACGGGCAACACGAATGGCCGCCAATGCGATAGCGAGCGCGGCAGTATCGGTCAGCATGTGAGCGGCATCCGAGATGAGGGCCAAACTGCCAGTCAATACGCCGCCAATAACTTCGGCAATTAGAAAACAGCCGGTCAGCGCCAGGGCAAAGCGCAGGGCGCGCTCATTCTCAGTGCTCGGGATGCCGTGTGTGTGGCTTGTACTCATGGGACCCGCCCTTTATCGTTGTGGTGGCAGCGCTTCAATTTTTGTTTCATCGCCTGGAGACGGAACTGAAGGTTTTTTGAATACTTTGGTGTCTTTTGGCGCCGCTCTTCCCGCCAGCAAAACCATCCGTAAAGCACCAGAAAAGTCAGCATCATCCCCAGGCCGAGCATGAGAAGCTGGAATTCAAGGTGGCTGTGGATCAAATGCTTAAACATGAGGAGACGGCACCAAGCTCAGGACTGCTGCGCCTTGCCGCAATTCGGGCAAAACTTAGTGCCCGGGGCGAGGTTCGCATTGCAGTCCGCACAATTGCCGGGCACCAAGGCTGTGCCGCATTGGGCGCAGTAGCGTCCCCCAGGGTTGGTCGCGAAGCCGCACTTCGGGCATGAGGGGCCACCAGCAGCGCTATTGGTTGGCGGCGCTGAATTTGAGGGGTAACTATTCCCCCAGCCATGATGTCCGCTATTCCGTTCGCGGCCATGATGATCTCCGCCATGCGAACCGGCGACTCCTCGCAAGAGTTTTTCAAAAAATCCCATAACAGCCTCCGTAGTTGAGTGGAAGAATGGGTGACCGACGGTTTATGCCGAATCTGGCACGAAGCCCCCGGTCACGAACGGTAAACGCTAGGCCTCAGATGACTCGTCTATCGATTTCGTGAAGTCCTCTTCGTCGGCATCTTTGCCGTGAGCAAGGCGATATAGAAGCGGCAACACGAGAAGCGTCAGCGCTGTCGACGACAGGATTCCACCAATCACCACGGTGGCCAGCGGGCGTTGGACTTCCGCACCGGTACCTGTTGCAATCGCCATGGGGACAAAACCAAGCGAGGCAACCAATGCCGTCATCAGCACAGGACGCAATCGAGTCAGCGCCCCTTCGTGAATGGCATCATCCAAAGAGCGCCCCTCTTCACGTAAATTACGGATGAAGGAAATCATCACCAAGCCGTTCAGTACCGCCACACCGGACAAGGCGATAAAACCGATGCCCGCCGAGATCGAGAGCGGAATGTCCCTTAGCCAGAGTGCGACAATGCCGCCTGTCAGCGCAAACGGAATGCCGGTAAACACCAGCAGCCCATCTTTCACGTTCCCGAACATCGCGAACAGCAGCGTGAATACCAACAGCAAGGCCACGGGCACCACAATTTTGAGACGTTTCGAGGCAGACTCCAGTTGTTCAAAAGTTCCACCCCAGGCCGTCCAGTAGCCGCTCGGAATCTTGACCTCGGCTAGACGGCTCTGAGCCTCGCCAACAAAGGAGCCGATATCTCGTCCCCGAACATTGGCACTAACAACAACGCGACGCTTGCCGTTTTCCCGGCTAACTTGGTTCGGACCCGGTGCGAGCTCAAGACTGGCGACTTCCCCCAATGGGATGTAGGTCGTGCGTACATCCCCTCCGTTGGCAGCAGAAGCCCCCTTCGGCAAAGCAATCGGCAAACGCTTTAGCGATTCGAGATCCGAACGCAGGCTATCCGGCAAACGTACGACAATATCGAAGCGTCGGTCACCTTCAAACATGGTTCCAGCCTCTCGACCACCAATCGCTGTCGAGATCGCATCCTGGACATCACCAATATTGAGTCCGTAGCGCGCCGTTTTCTCCCGGTCAATATTCACGGTCAGCATAGGCAAGCCCGTCGTCTGCTCGATCTTGACCTCGGAAGCGCCTGGGATTTTCTCCAATACAGCGGAAATCTTGCTGGCCGTATCGTTCATAACATCCATGTCATCACCGAATATTTTGATGGCAACATCGCTGCGTACACCGGAGATCAACTCATTGAAACGCAATTGGATCGGTTGGGAAAACTCATAGGTGTTCCCCGGCAGTTTTCCAACGGTCTTTTGGATAGCGGCCAGCAGTTCGTCCCGAGATTTCCGTGGTTCCGGCCATTCCGCTTCAGGTTTCAACATGATGTAGCCATCCGAAATATTGGGTGGCATCGGATCTGAGGCGATTTCGGCCGTCCCGGTTCTCGCGAAAATCCTGTCGATTTCCGGATACTCCGCCTTGAGCCGCTTTTCCAACTGTTGCTGCATAGCCACTGACTGCGAAAGGCTGGTTCCAGGAATACGCAGTGCCTGAATCGCGAAGTCGCCTTCGTTCAGGCTCGGTACGAATTCGCTCCCCATGCGCGTAGCGACCAATCCTGAGAGAAGAACCATGACCGCCGTGAAGACCAGCACCACCGGTTTGTTCGCCATGACGCCAGCCAGAACTGGCTCATACCAGCGCTTGGCTGCCCGCATCAGGAAGTTTTCCTTTTCATCCACCTTTTCCCCAATGAACAGTGCAACGCCTGCGGGAATAAAGGTGACGGAGAGGATCATGGCACCTACGAGCGCGGTGACCACGGTAAAGGCCATGGGGTGGAACATTTTTCCTTCGACGCCGGTGAGCGCGAAGATCGGCAGATAGACGATCATGATGATGAGCTGACCGAATAGCAGCGCTCGGCGAGCCTCTTTCGAAGCGGTAAAGACTTCGTGGAAGCGCTCGGTCCGGGTCAACGGTCGCCCGTGATGTGCCTGGGCATGGGCCAAACGGCGAACACAGTTCTCTACAATGACGACTGCACCATCGATGATGATCCCGAAGTCAAGAGCGCCGAGGCTCATTAGGTTGGCACTAATCTGGTAGGTCACCATCCCCGAAAAGGTAAACAGCATGGAGAGCGGGATCACCATGGCGGTGATTACAGCTGCCCGCATGTTGCCGAGGAACAGGAATAGAATGACGATGACTAGGATCGCCCCTTCCAGAAGGTTCTTCTTGACGGTATTGATCGCTTTGTCCACCAGGACGGTACGGTCATAGACTGTCACTGCCTTGATGCCTTCCGGCAGATTGCGGTTGATTTCGACCATTTTCTGGTCGACCGCCCGTGAGACGGTGCGACTGTTCTCGCCAATCAACATGAACACGGTACCCAGAACGACTTCACGCCCGTTGTCAGTGGCGGCACCTGTACGTAGCTCACGACCGATGCCAACATCGGCCACGTCGCGGATACGGATCGGCACGCCCTGGACATTGCCCAGGATGACGTTACGAATATCCTCGATGCTACGCACTTGGCCAGGAGCACGAATCAGATACTGTTCGCCGCGCTTCTCGATATAACCGGCGCCGACGTTGCTGTTGTTGCGGTCGATGGCGATTACCACGTCCTGAAGTGTCAGGCCGTAGGAAGCCAGCTTTTCCGGGCTGGGTGCTACCTGATACTCTTTGGCAAAGCCACCAATCGAGTTGATTTCAGTCACGCCTGTCACGTTGCGCAGTTGCGGCTTGATGATCCAATCTTGTATTTCGCGCAAATCAGTCGGTGTATAGGGAGTGCCATCCGGCTTTTTGGCGCCGTCCTCTGCTTCTACCGTCCAGAGATATATTTCACCCAGGCCAGTAGAGATGGGCCCCATTGCCGGCGCTATTCCGGCAGGGAGTTTTTCCTTGGCTTCCTGAATCCTCTGATTGACTAGTTGGCGGGCAAAATAGATGTCCGTTCCATCCTTGAAAATCACAGAAACCTGCGACAACCCGTAACGCGACAGGGAGCGAGTCTGCTCCAGGTGAGGCAGGCCGGCCATGACGGTCTCGACCGGAAAGGTCACTCGCTGCTCGACTTCGAGCGGCGAATAGCCCGGCGCTGCCGTATTGATCTGCACTTGAACATTCGTGATATCGGGTACGGCGTCAATCGGCAGGCGCTGGTAGTTATAGATTCCCAAGCCAGCCATGCCGAAGACGGCCAATAGAACCAGCCAGCGGTGTTCGATGGCGAGGCGGATGATGCGTTCAAACATGTTGTTCTCCCTCGCCTCAGTGGCTGTGCTCGGCGCTACCCTTGCCGAGTTCCGACTTCAGGACGAAGCTGCCTGACGCTGCATAAGGGGTTCCTGCTTTCATTCCACTAACCACTTCGATGAATTTGCCATCCGAACGGCCCAAGGTCACCGGTTGTGCAACGAAGCCGTCAGGCACCTTGATGAAAACGACGCTCTTGTCACCAATCGTCTGAATGGCGTCGGTTTGAACGCTGACTGGAACTTCGGCTTCACTGGAAACGACTTCGATATTCACGAACAATCCAGGACGCCAAGCCATCTTCGGGTTGGCCAAAGTGACCCGCGCCTTGGCCGTGCGCGTATCCTGTCCGAGCAATGCACCCACGTAGGAGATGCTGCCTTCGGCTTTCGAGTCGAAGGCAGTTGCCTTAACAACAACCTTTTCACCAACCCGGATGACGTTCAGATCTTTGGCAGGAACGACAATCTCCGCCCATACGGAAGACAAGTCGGAAATTGTGAAAATACTGGCATCTTCCTTGACTGCCTCGCCAAGTGCGATGTGTTTTTCCACGACCATGCCGTCGAAAGGTGCGCGGATTTCATAACGATTGAGGCTGCCCGAAACCGTGGCACTGGCACCCAGCGCAATCAACTTTTGCTGGCTGTTAGCAACGGCGATTTCGGCTTCCCTTAAAGTTTGTTGGGCTTGCAGGTAGTCTTGCTCGGCAGAGATCTTTTCTTCCCAGAGCTTCTTCTCACGCTCATAGGTCGATTTGGCGAGCGAAAAACGCTTCTGCGCTGCTAGAAGTTCACTGCGTTGCTCCGAAAGGCCAGTGCTGGCGATCACAGCCAGAACCTGACCGCGCTTGACTGTTTGCCCCAGATTGGCAGGAACACTCTCGACGACTCCGGCAAGACGGGGTACAACATGCGCGGTACGGTCCTCGTTAAACCGGATTTCGCCGGGAAGCTGAGCCGCTGTTTTGATTTTGGCGGGAGTGGCCTTCTGGATACCGATGGCAGCAGCTTTAATTTGCTCGTCCGTTAGCTCGATTTTTCCTTCTTCCCGGGTATCGATGAACAGGAATGGGGTATTTCCCATTAGCACCGATATGGAGGCTTCGAACACATGCGGCTCTGCAATTTGGCTGGTACTTTTCAGGTAGTCTTTCTCGGCTGAAAAGAGGACTTCCTGCTTCTCCCCGCCCGGTCGCGTCAGTGCTACCGAAACTTTTGCCACAGTTGGTGCAAGTGGCTTTCCTTGCTGGAACAACCAGACACGGAAGCCAGGCTCGCCACCATCTTCGGACAACAGCAATTCCAGACCAAAACCATCCTCGGAAAATAATTTGCCACCATGCGGCCCCGACTTTGGTTCAGCCTCATGGTGCTCTGTATCTCCGTGTTCTTTGGCATGGTCGTGTCCATCGACCGCTTTACTGCCATGATGCTCGGCATCGGCATGGCCCTTGGCTTCGGCGTGGCTGGCGTGTTCAGGCTGTTCTCCAGCGGGCTGGGAGGTATTGCCACCCAGTATCCAGGTGCCCGCGACAACTCCGGTCGCCAAGATCACGGCAATGGCGATCCCTTGCTTTTTGGTGAGGTTAAAGGTGTTCTTGTTGAAATTCATTTTCACGACGTGCTCCTACGGACGGCTGGGTACGACAGATGGCATTGAATCGATGGAGCCCAGGAAGCGCTCCAGTTCGGCAGCGGTCCGATGAGCATCGGACAAACTTCTCAGGTATTGGGCTCTCGCCTGAAAGAAGGTGCGTTGGGCATCCAATACTTCCAGAAAACTGAATTTCCCCAGCTCAAATCCTTTGCTGGCGGCCTCATAGGCGCTACGGGCGCCCGGCATGATTTCGCTTTGCAAGGCTTGTGCTTCAACAACCAGGGCTTTTAGACGTTCCTCGTTTTGTGTTACCTCCGTACCCAAACGAACCTCGGTAACACTGAACTCGTCCCGTGCCTTGTCGGCTCGACGCTGCGCCTCAAGCACATTGCCCTGATTACGGTCGAAGATTGGGAAGGGAATTGAGACACCCACAATGGTTTGGTTGCGCCCAAGCTCTTCAACCTTTTTGGATCCCAGGCTGACGGTAACGTCGGGAATTCGGCGAGAGCGCTCCAAGTCCGCGAGAGCAGAAACACGATCGACTTCATGGCGTGCTCTAAGAAGTGCCGGAGATGCATTCAAGCGGCGGGTAATTTCTTCGGTGGAGCGGATCGGCGGCAACAAATCGGTACGCCCTTCGGCCTGTTCGAACCGTGGTGTCGAACTTCCCCAACTTGCGGCCAAACGCTTGCGGGCCGACACCAGTTCGCGTTGTGCCTGATTCAACTCCACTCGTGCCGAGGCTTCCGCGACACGGGCTTTTGTTTCCTCAACCGGCGAGATTTTGCCGGCAGTCACACGTCGTGAAGCCGCCTGGGTAGCGCGTTGGGCCAGGCCGAGCAAGTCCTCGGCCTGTTGAATACGCTCCTGAGCAACCAGAACATCGAAGAAGGCCCCGATCACGGTTGCGCGTATGTCAAGGCGTTTGGCTGCCAGATCGGCTGCTGCTACATCACGGCGCCGCTCGGCAGATGCAATTCGAGCCGAGCGCTTGCCACCAAGCTCGATCCGTTGGCTCAGCTGGATAGTTGTGGTCCGCGTGGCCTTATTCTGCGTATCTTCAACGGAAGTCGAAATTTCCGGATTAGGCAGAACCCCCGCCTGGATCACAGCCCCTTCGACCGCACGCAATTCGTTCGCGGCTGCTGATAATTCCGGGTTGAACGTTAGCGCGAGATCAATGGCCGCCGATAAGGTCAAGGAACCAGATGGTTCCTTGGCGAGCGCAGGTGCAAACGTCGCAACAGACAGCGCGTCCTGCATCTGCGCCGATAGGTTTGTGCTGGCAAGCACTGAGAGTCCGAACAAGGTTCGGAGTAGCAACGTGACAGCAAAATTTCTTGGGTACATCCGATTCTCCAGTGATGAAATACACGTTGGGGAATCGGCGGGGCGCCATCTGACTGACAGAGTGGCACAGCACGCGGCTTAGGCCGCAGCAATTAGATTTGGGAAATGCCCAAGCCCCGCCGATTAGGCGGAGATGGACCAGTTAGGACGCTCAGGCTGTTCGTCTGGTGGGGAAGCCCAAAGCTGGACTGTCCGAAAATGATCAGCAACAGCCCCAACCTTGGGCAGCAAACTGCTGAACGAGGTCAATGCTGCAACACAGCCTGCATGGCAGACTGCGCAATCATTGTCCACATCAGAGACCGAGCCTTTCGCAAGCTTCTCGCCATCCTCGGCTTGATGCTTATGGTCGTGATGACCAAAGTGCTTCGTCGATCCCGTTTCGTGCTGGCAATAGGTCGCTGCCACCGCCCAGGAAATCTGGAGCGGCAAAACAATCAACAGGAAAATAGATAGCCAGCGACGCATGGGATGAATGGTAACAGAACAAAATATGTTTAAGCAGCAAGTCTGCGGGGGGGGGTAACGTATGGAAAGGCGAGTTGCTGATGACCAGGGTTTTCCTGGTCATCGTCCGGTGGGCAACATATCCGTCCTCGGGGCAGAATTAACCGCCCTGGTACAACGCCTCGCGTTGCTTCTTTTCTTCCGGCGTCATTTGCACGGATGGCGCAGGTGTGTTGTGCTGGAGTTTGTCGACGTGTTGCCATTTCCCATCGCGATAGGCATATTCGTGTGGAATCAGCACCCAGCCTTGATCACCGCCAACATAACGATACTGGCCGTCCGCACTTACTGGATTGCGTTTGAAGTCATCGAGTTCCTGTTGCACTTGCTGGGCGGATTTGCTGCCCGAACCGTGCGCCGGGTAGAATTTTGTCGCGCCCTCCGGCGTGCTGTGCATGACCGAGTCGGCCAACACCTGACCTGACAGGAGCAAACCGGCACAAAGAACGGGGATGGAAAGGGTTTGTTTGACGTTCATGATGGAACTCCTTCATTGATGTTTCGTTCATCGGTTTTGATGGATGCCGAACAACTGAACGGCATGGGTGAACTATAAAAAACCAGCACTGACAGAACGCCAACAGGAAGTTTACAAAATTGACATCTTTTGATTCGGGACGAAATGAAACTATTGGTTGTCGAAGATGAGCAAAAGCTTGCCCATTACCTGCAAAAGGGATTGGGTACTGCAGGCTTTGTCGTTGACCTTGCCCATGACGGTGTAACCGGGCTCCACATGAGTCTGGAGTTCGATTACGCGGCAATCATCCTCGACTCCATGCTGCCAGGCATGGATGGACTTGCCTTGCTGGCTGCCCTGCGTACCAAAAAACATACTCCGGTCTTGATGCTGACCGCGCTGGGTAAAGTGGAAGACCGGGTCAACGGTTTGCAGACCGGCGCCGACGACTATCTGGTCAAGCCGTTTGCTTTTTCGGAGCTGATCGCTCGAATCCAGGGACTGCTGCGCCGCTCGGCACAGCATCAACCGGAAAGCACGTTGAACCGCCTGACATTGCACGATCTTGAAATGGATCTGGCTCGCCGTAAGGTCTCCAGGAACGGTCAGCGTATCGACCTGAGTGCCAAGGAGTTCCTGCTGCTCTCCCTGTTTCTAAGGAAACAAGGCGAGGTGCTATCGCGTACCGAAATTGCCGAGCAGGTTTGGGATATGAATTTCGACAGCAACACCAATGTAGTCGAAGTGTCGATCAAGCGACTTCGAGCCAAGATGGATACGCCATTTGAGACACCGTTGCTGCATACCGTACGAGGCATGGGTTATGTCCTCGAAATGCGCGAATGAAACTCGGCAAACAGATCAATCCGACGCTGAGCGGTCGCCTTATACGCTGGCTCGCCTCATTAAGCTTGGGTGTTCTTGGATGTTTGTGTCTCGGCGTGTTTTTCTCGGTCAAAGTCAATCTTGAAACACAACAGGATCTGCGCCTTGAAAAGCTCAGTACAGCAATTCAGCGCCTGTTTGAAGAAACGCCGGCACACCTACAACCGGGAACACTAGAACATGACCTAGAAGATCTTTTGAAGATCAATCGGGACTTGCATCTCAAGTTACTTGATAGATTGGGTGAGGCTCGTTTCATTTCTACGCCGAGTGCATGGCCGTTAAAAGCGCGCTTTCACTCGCTTGCACTCCCCGACGAAGCTCCGAGAACAAATTTTGCCGTTGCCGAATTGGCGCTCGATACTGCGCCGGACCAGGCAATTCTGGATCGCCTCGCAGACATCCTCTGGGGGGCTGCATTGATCGGCAGTGCTGCGATCACCATGGGCGGTTACCTGATCGTGTATTTTGGGCTGGCCCCCATTCGGACACTGGCTGAGCAAACGCGCAGTCTCGCCATACTTTCCCTCGACAAACGGTTAGAAACTGAGGGGATTCCCGCCGAGCTACAAATTCTTGTCGATCAGTTCAACGATTTGCTAAACCGACTGGAAAAGTCCTACCAGCAGCTCGAAGGGTTCAATGCCAACGTGGCGCACGAATTGAGAACGCCGTTGGCGAATATCATCGCCAGCAGTGAATTGGCCTTGCGTAGCAACGACAAGGATGAAAATCTGCGTGATTGCATCGGTTCGAATCTCGAAGAAATGCACAGGCTCTCGGGCATCGTGAATGACATGCTGTTCCTGTCGCAAGCCGACCGAGGTGCCAAAGCCCGGCGGATGCCCGTTCAAAGCCTTGCCAAACTCTGCGCTGAAGTGGCTGACTACTACGAAGCAGTGCTGATTGAATCCGACCTTCAATGGTCGATTGAGGGTGATGCTTCTGGCTTATTCGACGCTGCATTGCTACGGCGCGTACTGTCCAATCTACTGAATAATGCAGCCCGGTATGCTGATCACGGGAGTGCAATCTTGATCCGGATAGCGCTGGAAGCGGATGGCCAACTCAAGCTCTCGGTGACCAACCGAGGCAAACCGATTCCTGCTGCATGCCTGCCCCATATCTTCAATCGCTTTTTTCGCGCAGACACGTCACGTAGCCACGGCCACCAAAATCATGGACTTGGCCTGGCCATCGTTAGCGCGATTGCGCGGATGCATGACGGGGCGGCATTCGCAATATCCGCCGATGGCGAGACCGAAATAGGCGTACGACTGGCCTGCTGACGGCCTCGCTGCTTTCGTCGATGCAGGCCAACGGGTCTTCAGTCTCTGGTTTGCGGCGCAGAGGTTCGCAACGTTCGCAGGCCGTTAGCGACGACCAGTAGACTGGCGCCCATGTCAGCAAATACCGCCATCCACATCGTGGCATTTCCGAACACCGCGAGCCCGAGAAATACGACCTTGATGCCCAAGGCCAGTGCGATGTTCTGCCAGAGCACGGCGTGTGTCTGGCGGGACAAACGGATGGTTTCCGGGATACGTCGCAAATCGTCGTTCATGATGACCACGTCGGCGGCCTCCATGGCGGTATCGGTGCCGGCAGCGCCCATGGCAACACCGATATCGGCACGTGCCAGGGCGGGCGCATCGTTGATACCGTCGCCGGTCATTGCCGTCGGGCCATAGCGCCCCTGCAGTTCCTCGATAGCAGCCAGCTTGTCCTCCGGCAGCAGGTTGCCTCGTGCATCGTCGATTCCCGCCTGGCGGGCAATACTGGTTGCGGTTGCTACGTTGTCGCCGGTGAGCATGACCGACGTGACACCAAGGCGATGCAGATCGGTAATCGCTTCCCGCGAGCTTTCCTTGATGGTGTCAGCCACCGCGAAGATAGCCAGTACCCGATCCTCGGTAGCCAGCAGAGTGGCGGTTCGCCCTTGACTTTCATGAACGGCAAGACGCGCCTCGATCTCGGGGCTGCACAGTCCACGATCCTCGATCAACCGATGATTACCAAGAATCAATGTATGCCCGTCCAGGCGGGCCTCGATGCCGCGACCGGGAAGCGCAGTGAAGTCGGTGAGGCCGTTTTCCGGCAGGTTCAGGCCGGTGGCGATAGCCTTTGATACGGGATGATCCGAATGGCCGGCCAAGCTGGCGGCCCAGGAAAGAACCTTCGCCTCCAGATCAGTGGAGGACAACACTTCTGTGGCGACCAACCGAGGCTTGCCTTCGGTGATGGTACCGGTCTTGTCCAAGGCGATAGCGCGCAGCTTGCGTGCTTCCTCAAGATAGACGCCACCCTTGATCAGGATGCCGCGCTGAGCGGCCGCAGCTAGTCCGCTGACCACTGTGACCGGGGTTGCAATGACCAGCGCGCAGGGGCAGGCGATCACCAACAGTACCAGTGCCTTGTAAAGCGCCTGTGTCCACGTCCAGTCGAACAACCAGGGGCCGCCAATGGCCACGGCTACGGCCATTACAAAAATTGCCGGCGTATAGATAGCGGCAAAGCGATCCACGAAACGCTGGGTAGGCGCCCGTGTGCCCTGGGCTGCCTCGACGGCATGGATGATGCGGGCCAGGGTCGTGTTGTTGGCGGCCGCCGTTACCTCGAATTCCAGCGTGCTGGTCTCGTTGATGGTGCCGGCGAAGACCGGATCGCCAATCGTCTTGTCCACCGGAATGCTCTCACCGGTAACCGGCGCCTGATTGACCGCGCTGCTGCCTCCAGTTACCCGTCCATCCAGCGGAATTCGGGCGCCAGGCTTGACCCGCGCCAGCGCACCGATGGCAACCTTGTCGGCCGGAGTTTCCTGCCAGGTGCCGTCGCTCTGGCGAGTCTCTGCTGTGTCCGGGGCCAAGGCGAGGAGCCCCTTGATGGCGTTGCGCGCCCGATCGACGGAACGGGCCTCGATTAGTTCGGCGATGGCGTAGAGCGCCATGACCATGGCAGCCTCCGGCCATTGACCGATCAGGAAGGCACCGGTCACGGCGACGCCCATCAGGGCATTCATGTTCAACTGGCCGCGCCGCAATGCGGCCAGTCCCTTGCGATAGGTGGAGAATCCAGAGAAAGCGATGGCAGCTGCTGCCAACGCCATACCCAGCCCCTTGAACGGCAAGGTGTCGGGTGCGAAGAAATCCAAAACCTCGGCCCCGATGGCCAATGCCAGGGCGATCAATGCCTTACTGATCTCGCCGAGACCTGATGGGGTTTCAGCCATCTGTTCATGCTCGATGGGCAGCACTTCAAAACCAAGGTGGCGGATGGCCTGTAACGCACTTTCCTGGACGGACTGCTCGCCATCGATGGTCAGGGTCCGGGCAGCCAGTTCGAAGCGTAGCGACCGAATTCCCTCGATGCCTGCTAGCGCCTTGCGAATATCGTTTTCTTCGTTCGTGCAGTCCATGGCGGGAATCCGAAAAACGCTCGAATTCCCGGAAGAGTTGGATACTGAGACACGCGGCGCTTCCTGAATGGAGGCCGTATCAGTGACACATCTACCTGAACACGCGCAACGTTCAGGCTCATTGGATCGGTGCTTCTCGGCATAGGGGGGCATGGCAATCTCCTTTTCATTGATGCTATTAAAAACCCTTGAGTCGCTACAAGGTCAAGCGGCTACAATGAATCGGTTCAAGGAGAAAGGCATGTTGGAGTTCCTGAAGATATTGGGTCTCTTCGTCGTCACCGCACTGGCCGAAATCATCGGTTGCTATTTGCCTTGGCTGGTGCTGACGCAGGGGCGCCAGCGTTGGCTGCTGATCCCGGCAGCCGTGTCACTGGCTCTGTTTGCCTGGCTGCTTACATTGCATCCGGGCGCCGCCGGTCGCATCTACGCAGCGTATGGCGGTGTCTATGTTGCGGTCGCCTTGTTATGGCTATGGCAGGTCGATGGAATTCCCCTGACCCGTTGGGATTTTCTGGGCAGTGCCGTATGCCTCGGTGGCATGGCCATCATCGCTTTGCAGCCTGGCCGGACGTGATGAGCGAAAGAAGGAGACAGAAATGAAAATCGGCGAACTGGCGCGTTTAGCGGGAAGTAATGTCGAAACGATCCGCTACTACGAGCGGGAAGGACTGTTGCCGAAACCAGGGCGGAGCGAGGGAAATTACCGCATCTACGGGGTAATGCACCAGGAGCGATTGACCTTCATTCGGCACTGTCGTAGCTTGGACATGACACTCGACGAGATTCGGACGCTATTGCGCTTCAAGGAATCACCGGAGGAAAATTGCGGCGAGGTTAACCGCTTGCTGGATGAACACATCGGGCATGTCGTCCGTCGCATCGGTGAACTCCAAGCGCTGGAAAAACAGCTTCTTGAGCTGCGCAGTCGTTGTCCTGATAACCGTCAAGCCTCGACTTGCGGGATTCTTGAAGGCTTGTCGCAATCGGGCATAAGCGCGGAGCCAATGGGAAATCACATTCCAGGGGTACACGGAATGGCGTTACCCCCCTCTACGGACCTGCATGAATAAGCAAGACCGGTGTCTCCTCCTCAATTTCTCTAATTGAACCAATAGGTGTGATCTGGATATACACGAAAGGAAGAGAGCAAACACCATGTTTCCTGGTACCGATGTGCGCTAGAACTACGAGTGAGGCCTTACTCCACTAGGTAACCCTTGTCGACCCCATCCATCTCGAACAAGTGCTCGGTGAGATAGTCTTGGGAGAGTGCCTGTAGAGAGCGGCTATCTAGCGCGTGTAGCTATAGACGACCGCTTGCCGAACGAATGAATCACCTCATCGCTGTTAGATACTCGGTTACCAGTGACAGCGTATTAACGGCAACATAGAGTGGGATTTCGGACTACATTTTGCTCTTCCTCGAGTGATGGCTTCGGCCGAGTCTCTGCCCAGCAAGCCTCAAAAAACCCCAAAAAAAATAACTGCAAAAGGACGAAGGGGCCGCAGCCCCTTCTCTCTATGCAGTACGTTGATCCTCCTACAAGCCGACCCGTACCCCTGCCATGACCATCCCGATATTGCCTTTTCCTAGCGCCGCATCGCTGCCGGACAGGAAGTAATGCTCATAGCCAAGCCGAGCCTCGATAGCCTTGGTCAGCTGATAGCCAATAACCAGCCCCGCCGTTGGGGAGAGCACCATCTTCTTCACCACTGAACTCTGTGCTGAACCACCGACACCTGCGAAATCCAGGCTGTTGTAGATTTCATCCCGCGTGTGCACCGCCGCCAGACCCAGCTTCGGCTGGATGGTCAGGGATTTGATCGGTTCGAAGCGATAGCCGACGTTAGCCCCCAGAGCATTCGCCGTCCTTGTCGTTGCGCCAGTCAGGGCATTCCCACCACCGGTGATGCCATCGTTGGCACTGCGTGACTGGAACTCACCCAGCGTGGCCAGATACACCTCGTACTCGATGCTTCCCTCGTTCCGGAAGAGCGACAGGCGATAGGCCGTATCGGTCTTGTCGTCCGACATGCCGCCGGCCACCTGGGCATTGACAGTATGGGTCTGTAGATTCCAGACATTGCCGTTGTAACCTCCGCCGCTCATGCGAGCCGAAGTTTTCGACCAACCACCGGCCAAGCCCATCGACCATTTGCTACTCCCCCAATCCGTCTGGTTCGGTTTAGCGCCGAAGCTGTAGAGCAATCCCAAGGTAGTAATCGAGGCATCCCGACGAATGGTGCCATTGTCGATGTTGTTGATGGTGTCGACGCTGGCGTGGTGGATCACGGTATGGTCGAGACGGACAGCCACAGCTTCGGTGACTTGGTACTCAAGACCGAGGCCGTAGATCGGCCGGACCACATCCGTGGTACTGGATTCGTTGTTCGGATTCTGGAACAACAAGCCCGGATCGTTCTTGTTTGCCTTCCGGTCCTGATGCCCATACATCAGACCGAGGCGAACATAGGGTGCAAAGCTGCCGATGCGATAGCTACCGAGAACGGAGAGACCCAGGCCTTCGAGACGGGTCTTGCCGTCGACACTGGCGGTGCTGCCACCGCCAGTGACATAGCCGCTGATCTTGCGGGTACCCAAGTTCATGTAGCCCAGCTCGACGGCCAGGTAGTCATTGAGGCGTTCACCGACATAGAGGCCGACAGCCGTAGGTTTGTCTTTCTGTTGCGTGACATTGAGGGAATCCCATTCCATGTCGCGCAGGGTGAAATCGCTGTAGTCGGCCTTCCCTGCACCGATGCCAACATAGGTTTGGGCCAGACCGGACAGCGGCAGGCAGGCGAGCGCCAGGAGGGCGCAGGTAGTCGGTGTTCTCATTTCTCTCCCTTAAGCATTTTGGTTATGTGATCCACTATCGGCCATACACGGCCGATACCGAATCGTTTCACTTCACGTATTTGACGGTGACCGTGCCGGCCAACTTGTTTTTGGCAATCTCGTAGTCAGGATTGAAGGTAGCGAGGTTGTGCAACCCGATACCGACCGCCGCCCCCAGCCCGACCACGGCAGCCGGACTGAAAGTCGCCGCCATCGCCGCAGAGCGGTATTCGGAATAGACACGGCATTTGAGATCCTGTTTTTCCAGTCGCCCTTCGATTTTTTCAACGACAGCGCTGATGTTGGAAACGGCGACGACCTGGAACGACTCGTGGCGCATGGCCAGCGTGTCGAGCTTTTCCAGGGTGAGTTCGTCGGCGGTAAATTTCTGAATATCAATCGACATGCATGGTCCTTTTGGTATGTGACGAGTAACTCGCCGATTACTGATTACGGGGAAACGACCGGACCAGTGACACGGCCCTGCTGCTTCATCCATTTGCCGTAAGCCGCCACACAAACCGTGGTCAGAGCGCCGGCAACGAACGTGATGGCATAACTCGCGAGGGTTTCGAGAGGTGATGGGTTGTTCATCAGAGTTCCTTTAAGTTTTTGCGCGATGAGCAAACGTGATGCAGCACTTACTCTGCTGACATAGGCAAAGCGATGCTAAGTATTCCTTAGTATCGTGTCAATTAAGAAACTAAGAATCTCTTAGGTCAAATCTGGGCCTTGGGATTCATGAATCAATCGACGTATTTCGCACGACGTTTGCGAGAAGCCCGTCAGAAAAGCGGCCTCTCGCAAAAGGCGCTGGGGATCAAAGCAGGCATTGATCAATTCAGTGCTAGTCCGCGCATGAATCAGTATGAAAAGGGCAAGCACCTACCTGATTTGCTAACGGTCGAGCATCTGGCAAACGCAACAGGTGTTCCCATTCCGTTCTTTTTCACACCAGAGGACGAGCTTGCAGAATTGATTGCAGCTTGGGGGCAATTGGAAGCAAATCAGCGGACGTCACTGCTTGAGGCTGCAAAACAACTCCTGCCTATCCCAACACCGCCAGAGCCTTAGCCTCTAGTTTCTGCCCCAGCGTCTTGTTCATTGGCGTATCTGGAATTGTAGAAGCTGCCGAAGGATCGGCATCCGGAGTAGAAGAGAAGAACTCCTCCACTACTGCGCCTCCGTCTTCCTCTCCCTCTTCAAACGCCCCATTTCCCAGACCCAGCTTGGCTACTTGATCCAAGGCTTCCTGATCAAACCCAGCCAGCCGGCGTGCTTCATCTAGTTGCTTGGCCTGCCCCAGCATTTCTTCCGTCGACAACCCTGTCTGCGGCGTGATATCCACGTAGTAGATCGGTGTCCCCAAGCTCTGCCGCGTCGATTTCCCACGCAAGCGCAGTTCCAGCGCCAAGCAGGAAAGCTTGTTTCCCGAGATTGCCTGGAAATATTGCAGCCGTGCACTCAGCGTCCGAATACTGTTGAACCCTGTGGTTCGGAATACGAAGCTCCCAAGCGGATCATCATCACCCAACGCGACATTCAAGCGTCCGTAGGGTTTACAACCGCCCTTTGCCAGCGGACAAGCATCCGGTGACGAGCATGGAAACGACCTGATGCCCTCTTCCGTCTGGCGCTTGCAGTTCTGTCCATCGCCGACACAGAGTGGCCGCCCCGTCGTCCGATCAAACAAGCTGTACTCGGCCCGGAAGTTGAGATAGGGATCGTTGAACAACAAGCGGATCGGAATATTGCGAATCTTGCCGCCCTGTTCCTTGCGCAGGTTTTCATCCAGCGGGTGCGGCAACCAGCCATCCTTGTTCTGAACCTGGCTGGTGATGGTGAATTGATCGTCCTTCTCTGGCAGACGTTTGCCGTTCTTCTCCACCACCTTGCCGATGGAGATTCGTCCCAGTACGGGCGGTGTAATGGCGAGACCTTTCAACATATCGGTGACTCCTGTAAAAAATGCCTTCCGCCTGCACCGCTGGGGTGGCAGGTCGGGAAGGCTGATTGCGTTGATTAAGTGGCTTGTGTGGTTCAGGCGACTAGGAAGCGCCGACTACCCGGTTTGCTCATGGCGTACTGCTGCTGGAATTCGGGGTGATCCTTGAGGAGGCCCGTGACATCGAGCACCACGCTATCCTTGGCTTTCTTCCAGGTGACGCTGCCGGTTTCGAAGTTCGCTCTCGTGGCACTGCCCATGGCTTGCTGCAGGCTTTGCTTGAGTTGCGCCTCCAGCTTCTCGGCCTCGGCGATGCTTTGCCGAACCGACAGCCAATCGGCGAAGGTGGCCGACAGGTTGCGCTCCTCTGTGAAATCGAGGGTCTGGCCATCGTCTGCCGGATAGAGGCAACGTAGCGCCAAGTCAGCCGATTCACTGCCATCGGCCGGTGGCGGCGTATCGCTCTCGACGTAGTGCCAGAAGTGCCGTTCGAGTTCGATCAATCGGGTAATCAAACGCTCATCGCGTTCGACCCGATGGATTTCGAGGTGTTGTCCACCAAGCAATACGGCCACATCGGCGGCTTGCTTGCCGGTGACGGCCAGCTGGTGCATGACCTGGAGTTGAACGTATTCAGGTACGCCGTCCTTCCAGAGCTTTACACCGTTGATACCGGCGGTCTTGCATTCGAGGATTTGTACCTCGCTGGAACCGGTGACTTCGCGGTCAATGTTGGCCAGCATCCAGGGCAGGCTGGGATCGGGATGCTGCAGGACGGCATTGATGCGCCGCACCCGATTGCCGGTGCGTTTGGTGTAGTGCGCTGCGACGATTGGTTCGAGTATGTTCCCCCAGTACATTGGGGACTCTTCATCGTGCGGATCGGCCTTGGGAAGATTGCCATCACGACCGGTCTTCTCCATCCACAGTTCGAGTTGGCTCTTGTAGGGGTTCAAGCCGACGGCTGTTGCTGCATCCGAACTACCGATGCCTTGCTTGCGAACGGCCAGCCAATCCTCGCGTGGCAGTTCCTTGGTCTTGACCAGTTTGAGTGCTGGACGATGCTTGATCGGACTGACACTGGATAAGGCGTGTGGTTGCATGCTTTGATTCCTTCCAGAAATGCAAAATGCCCAGTCAGCCAACAAGCTGAACTGGGCATATGCGGGGGATGAATGATGAAACGCGGATTCAGGAATTGATCAGGCGACGAGTTGCAGGGCCGTATCGAGGGCGCGTTGCTTGAGGACGGCCCCCTGACCGAACCAGGCGGAATCCATGCGGTACTCGGTGCTACGGGCACGGCGTTCGTGGTCGACGTACTCGGTGACAGCATTGAGCAGGCCCCAGGCGGTGCCTTTGGCTGCTTCGAGTTCCGCCCCTTTGCCCTGGCCGTCGTAGAGAGCTTGCACCCGTTTCAGGGCTCGTTCGTTGGCGAGCCCGGACGATTCAAGAGCGCCGTGCTGGACATCGCACAGTACGCGCAGGAAGTAGTTCATGGCTTCATGGCTCTTCACCTTGCGCTCGGCCAGTGTCTTCATTCGGTACATGAACCCATCCCATTGCGAGACAGAGATACCGAGTTGCTGTTTGACGGCTTGCGGATCGAAGCGAGTATTGTGCGGCACCTTGATCGCCTGACTGGCACCATTCACGGCAATGGTCAGGGTGTTGTTGCAGACGACGCGGACGGTCGTCGGGGTTGCCGTGGTGGCGAGTGTTCCGTCACACGAGGTGGCCAACAACAAATAGCCATTGACCTGATCATTGCCCTTCAAGGCAGTCGATTGACCGGTCTTAGCCAATGCCCAGAACTTCTTGCCACCTTTCAATACACCAGCCGTCTCCAACTGGTAGCCGGAAACGTCAGTGAGATCGCGATAGAACTCGAGAACTTCTTTGGGTTGAACAACCTGATAGCGCTGCGAGACGACAGACAGGGCTTCCTTGGTATCCGAGCGATAGAGGACTTTCTGCTCTTCGAAGGAATGGATGCTACCCAGACTGCCGATGCTGTCAGCCATGAAGCGGACCGGGGATTCCTGGATGGTCCAGTCCATGCCTGCGGATTTGGCCCAGACTTCGATGGGTTGTTTGGCTGGAAGACGATTGCCGAGGCCATGCCAGGGTTCGGCGCCGACATAGGCCATTTGTTGGACGAGGTGTGCCATGAGATTTCCTTTCGGGAATGAATGGGCGCAGCCGCTCCGCCGGGTGCACGGCAGAGACGGGAGGCGTTGAATCAATGGGAGAGAAAGACGAGAACTGCGATGCCGTCCGTTGCAGACGGCAGAGGTCGAGCAAGCCGATCAGTAGCTGGGTGGCTCGGATACGGTGAGACTAAAGCAGTGGCCGCATGCAAGGCAGCGGTAGTTGTCGAGGATGCGACGGTCGACGAGTTCGCCCAACCGGGCACCGGACAGGCCACCGGCCGTGCCGCCAACCACGGCGCCGAAGAGCGCACCGAGGACACCGCCGAAGACCATGCCAGGCGGACCGGCGACGATGCCGACGGTCATGCCGATTTCGATTCCGGACAGACTACCGGTGGCACCACCAACACAGCCGCCGACCGTGCCGATCAGGCCGGCAGTCTTTCGGGCGCGATTGCGGGTGGTGATACGTGCAGAGTGACAGTTTGGGCATTGAATGTTCATTCTCTGACTCCTGTAGATGGAAAGGACGAACGAAATCAACGAACACCATTTCTGGCACTCGCTGATTTGAACGTAATGAGGAGTTAGGTACTGAGGCCAGCTGCTTGACTCTGGCCAATCTGCCATGTTTTGCGACAGACGATCACCTTCTCAAGAAGGTGATATGTGATTGAAAAAAACTAAAATCCACGGGATATTGCGTGGGATCACTCAGCATGATCATTTCAAGCCATACATTCCCGGCTCACAAAACTGGCCTCGGAGATAGTCAGAAAACGCGGGCACTTCCCTGCGAAGGAGTGGCATGCAAATACTTCCAGCCCTACTCCACCCCAAGTTATCATGCTGAATTGATTAACAGGTGATCGGTATAGTGTTGATCGCCACAGGAGCAACCAAGGAGCAACGGACAATGAAAAACAAAAAAGCCACTCCGAAGAATGGCCTAAATGCTTGATTTTACTGGTGCCCCCGAACGGAATCGAACCGCTACCTGATGATTACAAATCAACTGCACGACCTTCATGCTACGGGGGCAGGAGCGATGGGGCGCGATTATAGCTTGAACATTCAAATTTCGACATGAGCACACTCACCAATCCCTTCGAGATCGCGCGGGAAACGCTGCGGCTACTCGCGGCACGCCGTATCCCGCCTTCACCAGAGAATTACCAGACGCTCTATCACGAGATTGCAGGAACCAAGCCAGCAGGCGGATTGTTTCCGGAATCCCAGTTGCGGTCCCTCGCCGCCGCCCTCCCGAAATCCTCGCCCGACCAGCTGCGACTGGCTCGACAACTGGACGAAGCCGTCAAGACGGCCAACTGGGATGACTACAAGAAACACCTTGCTGATTTCGTCGCTGCCCTTGTCGACTCCCAAAAACTTGCCTGGTCTGAACTGATCGCCGACCTATTGCGCCAGTGGGATGCCAAGCACACCGGACTGACCTCTGCCCGCAAACGGGAGGCGCTCGAACACGTATTGACAAGCAACGCAGCGAACCCCGACACCCTGTTCACGCGACTGCAGAGCCTGTTGCGCTCCTGGGGACAAGGCAAGGATGCCGAACCGGTCGCCACTGCCGAGACACCCCATTCAGAAATTGGCCGAAAATCCGGGTTGACCGTAGCAACGGCCGATTTGCTGCCTGAACTGCGTGAATTATTCGCCTTCACCCTCGAAACCGCGATGGCCACCCAGTTGCTCGAAAGCCCACAGCTATCCAGCGACGCCAAGACGCTGGCCAAGGACATCCGCAGCGCTGTCAGCCCGGCCCAACTGCAGGAATTCCTTACTCGCCTGAAGCGCTTCGCCTTCAAGCTCGAGCTACTAGCCGAAGACCAAGCAGAGCTCCGTCTGAGCCTCCTTGGCTTGCTCCGCCTACTGGTCGGCAACATCACTGAACTGGTTCTGGATGACCATTGGCTGCACGGACAAATCGAAGTCGTCCGCGAGATCATTGACAAACCACTCTCGCAACGCGCTCTCGATGATGCCGAACGCCGACTGAAGGAAGTCCTCTACAAGCAAAGCCAGCTCAAGGCGAGCCTGTCTGAAGCCCGGGATACCATCAAGAGCATGCTGGCCGGTTTCGTAGATCACCTCGCGGACTTTGCCGAGGCGACCTCCGATTATCACGACAAAATTGAAATTTGCGCCGGGAAAATCAGTTCCGCCACTGACATTTTCGAACTCGAAAATGTGCTTGGCGAAGTCATGCGTGAAACCAGGACAATCCAGATCAATGCCCAGCGCTCCCGAGACGAACTGAGGTCGACCCAGCAAAAGGTTCAAGAATCGGAAGCGCGCATCATTGAACTTGAACGCGAACTCGAAACCACTAGCGACCTTGTCCGCCACGACCAACTCACCGGCGTCCTCAACCGCCGCGGCCTGGAAGAAATCTTCACCAAGGAAGCCGCACGAGCAACACGCCATGAAACCTCGTTGTGCGTAGCGCTGATTGACATCGACAATTTCAAGAAGCTCAACGACTCGATGGGGCATAGCACCGGGGACGAAGCCCTCATCCACCTCGCCACCATCTGCCGCGAAACCCTGCGTCCGCAGGACACCGTCGCCCGCTACGGCGGCGAGGAGTTCATCATCCTGCTTCCCGACACCCCTATCAACGACGCCACCAGCGCCCTCGCCCGCCTGCAGCGCGAACTGACGAAAAAGTTTTTCCTGCATGCCAACGAGAAGGTGCTGATCACCTTCAGTGCCGGAGTGACGCAAATGAAAGCAGAAGACAGCCAGGCCTCGGTGATCAAGAGGGCTGACGAAGCCATGTATGAGGCCAAGCAGACCGGGAAGAACCGGGTAGTTCAGGCCCACTGAAGCCCGATCAGCTCCATCAGGAATCAATTCCGTGGCTCACAAAAAACGCGTTGCAATACTTCAGTCGAACTACATCCCCTGGAAAGGCTACTTCGATCTGATTGCGGCAGTCGACGAGTTCATTCTTTACGACGACATGCAGTACACCCGGCGGGACTGGCGCAACCGGAACCAGATCAAGACCCCGCAAGGTCCGATCTGGCTAACTGTCCCAGTTCAAGTCAAAGGAAAATATCACCAGTCGATCCGCGACACGAAAATCGATGGCGACGAATGGGCGAAGACGCACTGGAAGACAATTACCCAAAATTATAGAAAAGCAGCTCATGTCGACAGTGCGAGCAACCTGCTGGAGCAGATTTACTGCCAGCAAAGACATACCCATCTCTCTTCACTGAATCGGCTGCTAATCGAACGTATCTGCACATATCTAGGCATCAAAACAAAAATAAGCGACTCCTGCGACTACCGATTGTCAGCAGGCAAGTCCGAACGGCTCGCCGACCTGTGTGTTCAAGCAGGAGCGACCGAATATCTTTCCGGACCAAGCGCCCAATCCTATCTGGACGAACAGGTTTTTCGCGAAAGAGGAATTTCCGTTACATGGTTCGACTACGCGGGGTATCCTGAATATCCGCAGCAGTGGCAAGGTTTCACACACGCGGTATCCATCATTGACCTGCTGTTCAACTGTGGACCAGATGCACCACTCTTTATGAAATACGCACGCCCTGCCAAGGTCACGACAATCAATTTTTTATAGAAAACCATGTCCCCATCCGATAGCATCAGTGCACTTGCCGACATTGCAGCCTATTACGCCGAAAAAATTGAGGCGCACGGCGAAACAGCGCAGGGAGTGGACTGGAATGGGGCAGAAAGCCAGTCTCTTCGCTTCGAACAACTCACCAAGTTGATTACCCGAACATCAGAATTCACGATCAATGATCTCGGGTGCGGGTACGGTGCACTTTTCGACTACCTGCTACCGCGTTATGACCGCTTCCAGTATCGCGGCTACGACATTTCGACAGAAATGATTTCGGCTGCACAAAAGCGACATTGCAAGCATGGCGCTGCATCGTACAAGATCGGAGCCCAACCGGATGGCACAGCCGACTACACGGTGGCCAGCGGAATATTCAATATCCGCCTGGATCAAAGCGACGAAAGCTGGACGCGCTATTTCAAGACAACGCTTGATGCCATCAACGAAACAAGCACGCACGGCTTTGCATTCAACTGCCTTACATCCTATTCCGACAAGGAGCGGATGCGGCAGTATCTCTATTACTCAAACCCCTGCGAAATGTTCGATTTCTGCAAACAGCGATATTCCCGCAACATAGCGCTGCTACATGACTACGGACTGTACGAGTACACGATACTCGTGCGCAAATAGGCGGCGCTCACTATTACCCCATCGAGGACAAAATGGACAAGTCACACGAATCAGGCGTATTGACCTATTCACCCTCCGAAAGCATTCACGCTAGGCGAGAAATCTTTGCGCAGATGAACGCCTACCAGGCCACAGAAGAAGAAAAAGAACGCTCGCTAGGGCTTTTTCTTCGTGGTTCGCTATTGGCGCGCATTTTCGCAATTGCTGACATTTATCGAAAAATCGTGGACATCCCAGGATCGATTTTTGATATTGGAACATGGCGAGGGCAAACAGCCGTTCTTTGTGAAAACCTTAGAGCCATTTACGAACCACTGAACTTCAATCGTCGCATCGTCTGTTTTGACACTTTCGAAGGCTACAAAGGCTTCTCGGAAAAAGACAAATGCACGGCTTTGCATAAAGATGGCACCTATGCACTGGATAGCACCGACTATGCGGACTTCTTGCGTAATCTGCTGATCTTGCATGAAAAAAGCAACGCCATGGGACATAACCACGGGAAACACAAGGTAATCAAGGGTGATTGCAGAGAGGCAATTCCTCAGTATTTCACAGAAAATCCAAATGAGTTTTTGGCGCTGGCCTTCTTTGATGTCAATGCTTACGCACCAACGCTGGAGGCCTTCGAGCATACCTATCAGCGGCTTGTCCCTGGCGGCATCCTTGCCTTCTGGCAACTCACAAGGGAGGCAACGCCAGCCGAAGGGCGTGTTTATGCAGAAAAAATCTTGCCGACCAGCCAGCACACTCTGCATCGTAGCCACACCTACCCAGGACTTTCGTACATGGTCAAATCCTAACCATGCGCTACGAATGCACCTGACACTCACGCAAGAGAGCAAACCATGAAAACAGTCATTTTGGGGAATGGAATCATCGCGCTAAGCGTCGCCTTCAGACTAGCGATGCGATCATCCGAAAATGACGAAATCATTGTTGCCGGCCCAACCACCAGAACAGGATCAGCAACGCTGGCCGCAGGGGCGATGCTCAACTCCTTCGCCGAAATCGAGGCCGGATCGCTGGAATCTGAATTCGATCTTTATCGCTTCGAACTCAGCCATCTGGCAACCAGAATGTGGCCTAAATTCGAGAAAGAAATCATCGAGGCCGCTGGATCATATCTTCCCTACGGCTGTTCGAAATGCCAGGGCTTTCCCGGAGGCGGATGCGTCGACACCGGAACTTACGTCGTCAACAACACGGCAGCCGATGACCTTGACGACGAGAACTACGATGCCATCGTTGCTGCACTTGATGCATTTGACGAACCGTTCAAGCATGTCTCGCCTCGGGATATCCCGAACTACATGCCAGAACAAAGACATCGGGCGACACGCGCCCTGTATATTCCCAACGAAGGCTGGTTCAACCCCCGATTAATGCTTGAAAAGCTCGATGCCGTGCTGGCCAGACATCCAAGCGTTAAATTCATCGACAGCCAAGTCGACCGACTGGAAAAAGCCGGCCTTCAAATAGACACAGCAATTCTGGAAAATGGCCAGCGCCTCTCTGCGGACCATTTCATCCTCGCTACCGGGGCAACGGTTAGCCATGTTCTGGACAAGAGCAATCTGGGCATGGAGATCCAAAGGGTGTTCTACGGAGTGGGGGTTTCCATTGAAATCCAGAGTTCCGAATTTCCTCATACGAAATGTATTCGAACTCCGAATAGGGGCTTGGCGTGCGGAATTTACACGGTACCTTATTTCACAAATCCCGACGGTCCGAATGATCATATTCTTCTTGGCGCAAGCAACTATCTATCCCCGACCCCTATTCATGGAGGCAGGATTTCAAGCGTTGAATCCATACTCAATGCGGCAATCGAACAGGTAAATTTCAACTTCTATCGCGCCAATCTGGTACGTGTCAATGTAGGCTGGCGACCAACCAGCCAAGATACCTATCCATTACTGGGAAAGACCTCATACTCCAATTTGATAATTCTGTCTGGGACGAAACGAGACGGCTTCCACATGTCGCCGGTCATTTCCGAAAAAGTGATGGCCATGCTTTACGGAGAACCAATCGACGAGCGCTTCGAAGTGTTTTCACCGGAAAGAAAACCCATTAGGGCACTAACCCGAGAGGAAGCCATCGCCAAGGCTGTCAGGCATCAAATCAGCGCAAATTATCAGCATGGCTTTAGTCCGGCCCAGAACAGAATGCCTGCGCAACTCGCTGAAATGTATCGGGATGGCTTGGAAAGACTTCATGACCAGATTGGTGCCGCTGATTGGGGTATTCCGCCTGAAATGCTGGATATGTACCGATACGGACACGCGACACCGTAGCCATTGAACTCGTTTATCTATCAGGAAACTCGTGGAAAAAAACAGTCGAATCCCCTTCAACAAGCCGTTTGTTGTTGGCAAGGAATTGTTCAACATCGCCCAAGCGGTAATGAATGGATCAATTTCCGGGGACGGGGAATACACCCGTCGCTGCCAAGACTGGCTTGAAACTCATTTGCGCACCCCGAAGGCACTGCTAACCCACTCGTGCACCGCAGCGCTCGAGATGGCCGCCATTCTGGCCGGCGTGGAGCATGGCGACGAAGTCATCATGCCGTCTTTCACCTTTGTCTCCACAGCCAACGCTTTCGCACTGCGCGGAGCCAAACCTGTCTTTGTAGATATCAGGGAAGATACCCTAGGCTTGGATGAAAGACTTGTGGAGTCAGCAATAACTCCCAAAACTCGTGCTGTAGTTGCCGTTCACTACGCTGGTCAGCCCTGCGCGATGACGGCATTGACCGAAATATGCCGGCGACACAATCTCACACTGATCGAAGATGCTGCTCAAGCCATCCTTTCAGAAAACGAAGGTTCTGCACTGGGAACGATCGGCGACCTTGGCTGCCTGAGCTTCCATGAGACAAAAAATGTAATCAGTGGGGAAGGTGGTGCACTTCTGATCAACAACCCTGATCTGATTGAGCGCGCTGAAATCATCTGGCAAAAAGGAACGAACCGAAAATCGTTTCTTCGTGGCCAAGTAGACAAATATACCTGGGTCGACATCGGCTCGTCCTTCCTCCCCAGCGAATTGACCGCAGCTTTTCTTTACGCACAACTTGAACACGCCCGACGCATAAATTCACACCGCCGAGCGCTCTATTCCAAATATGTAGATCTACTCGCACCGTTGAAACAGACAGGCTTGCTGGGACTTCCTTTCCTTAGCGCAGATGGCCCGGCAAACGCGCATATATTCTACGTTCTCTGCAAAGACACCTTACAGCGATCAGCACTTATCGCACATCTCGCAAAAAACAACATTATTGCAGTGTTTCATTACGTCCCCCTGCATAGCTCCCCTGGCGGCCTCAAATTTGGCCGTACTCACGGCAATCTTTCTATTACCAATGACGTTTCTGGTCGTTTGCTACGACTGCCGATGTATTCCGAAATGAGTACCGCGGATGTGCGCAGGGTGTGCTCAGCTATCGCAGATTTTTTCAAGACAGATCTTTCAACGCTCTCAAACTAGAAATCGCTAGCGAACCGACCATCCTATGCAAAGAACTGATATTTTTGAGCGGTTAAGTTCTCCCTACTATATTTTCGCCCCGGACTACCTTGAGACATCAGGAGGAATACGCGCGCTTCACATACTTTGCCATGCACTGAATAGTATCGGAGAAGAAGCTTACGTCACTACTGATTGCGTCTCCAATGACCTGAGAACCCCCGTTCTGACAGACGACATCAAAAATCGCCACCTTGAACAAAACCTCGCCCCCATAGTCGTCTATCCAGAAATTGTTCGGGACAATCCTCTAAATGCCGACAACGTAGTCCGATACTTGCTCAACGTTCCAGGTCTGATTTCCGGAGAGAGTCCTGAGTGGCAAGATAGTGATCTGATCTTCACTCACGGCTGGCATATTTCGCCCAAAGAATTGGACGCCCATTTGCTCGAAATACCGCTTATTAACTCAAAAATCTATAATTCACACGGAGTTAATGATCAGGAACGAAAAGGTTCTCTCGTATTTATCAACAGATACATTGATCGCGGCGGCAAGCTACAACCAATAACTTCAGACTCACTGGAAATATCCCGGCGAGTTCCGTTTAGAACACCCATAGAATTAGCAAAGCTATATCGCTCAGCCCAACTCATGTACGCCTACGAGCCATCAACTGCATGCTTTGAGGCTCTAGTATGCGGTTGCCCGATCATTTACCTTCCCAACGATCTGTTGCTCCCCACCCGTTTTGAAGGCTATCTTGGGTCCGACGGTTCTGCGTGGGGTGCAGATTTATCTCTTATCGAAGCAGCAAAAAAAAACGTCCATCTGGCTGCTGAGAAATACGAAGAAAAAAAACACATATTTTGGGAACAACTAGAGAATTTCGTTGAAATAACCCAAGATCGCTCGTCAAAAAATCGGATTAATAGAAGCGCGCTGGGCGAACTCCCCCCTCAAGACATCTCTATTGAAAAATACCGGCATTGGTTAGAGAGTCGAAACCAAGTATTGACTGACGCAGCAAGCCATCTGCACTTGGAGCCCATACCGGAGGACGCCCTCCCAAGTTTCCAACTATTTATCAGACTGAACCCCGGCGATGAGACACGGCTGGCAGACACGCTAGATAGCCTGATGCAGATAAGCGGCCACTGGCTACTGGAAATCATCACCACACTTCCCAGTCCGGAAGGGCTTGATGAAATTCCGTGCATTCGCTGGCACACAGTCAGCGCCAATGCAGAATCGAAGGCAGTCATCGACCAACTGGCAGAAACTCAAAATGCTGATTGGCTCATTGAACTTCCTGCCGGCGCAAAGCTTGATCAGTTCTATCTGTGGCGATGCACTAAACAAATTCAGTACACCCCAGACGCGTTGGCCTTTTTTGTTGATGACGACTGCTGCAATGAAAAAGGAGTTCGTTTTTCCCCACGCTTCAAACCGGGTGTCAATCCCACATCATTGCAATCATCCGATCTTGCAGGTCCGATTTGCGTCCGCCGCGATGCATGGCTAGCCACCGATGGTGCAAGCCACCACCCTGGCAGCCCTTGGTTTTCAAAGCTACTAGGAATTTCCGGGAAATTTGGCTGGGACTCGATCAAGCATATTCCGGATGTCCTGATTACCTATCCAGATGCTTTTCCGAGCCACACTGAGTCCTGCGTGCTCACACTGGTACAAGAGTTTCAGGACCGGGGGATTGAGTGTGAAATCGTCCCAGTCTCTGGGCGAAGCTGGTGCATTCGCCACCCCTTAAACCAGCCGCCCAGCATATCGGTAGCCATACTCACCACAGGACAACTAGACCTGCTTTCCCGATGCCTGACCAGCGTCGTTGAGAAAACGGATTACCCCAACTTCGAGATTATCATTGCACTCACCAACGAGTACGGTGCGCCGGACCTGGATATCTGGCTAAAAAAGCTTGATGAACTCAACAAACCGAAAGTTCGACTCGTTCTGACCGGTGCAACTGGTAATCATGCAGCACGCTGCAATGCAGCTGCTGCGTCCTCATCCAGTGAATTTGTACTTTTCTTGAAAGAGGAAAGTGTCGTTATTCAGGGGAAATGGCTATACGAACTGGTTCGTAGTGGTACACAGACCGGAATCAGCGGTGTGTCCCCCAGACTAATACAACCCGGTAACGCCATGATAGAGAACACCGGAAGCATTCTCGGCCTAAGGGGCATAGCCACCTCGCCGTACCAAGGAAAAGTGAAATTAGGGGAGGAGCTTGGCTATCTGGATTACTGCCATGTTGCGCGCGATGTAAGCACCCTGACTGCAGCGTGTATGTTGATTCGCAGAGAGAGCTTCCTCAGAGCAGGGGGCATGGACGAAATCGACTTGGGCAACCACCTTGCCGAAATCGATTTTTGCCTGAAACTACGCAAAAATGGGGAACGGCTGGTATATCAACCCCTGTCCACTATTGTCAGCAGCAATCCCAAGGAGGCGCTATTCGATCTCGACCCAAGCCATGTCTCTAGACTTGCAATGGACGAAGATCACTCAAAGAAAATACTTTCCAAACGCTGGTATCCGGTAGCTGCCGTAGACCCTTTTTGGAACCCCGCGCTGTCACTGGCCGAGACTATCCCCACACCCGAATTGGAGTTTCACGCTAGATGGCAGAGGATTCCGACACATCTGCCTCGCATTCTTGCCAACCAGCTCCCCAATGGTCAAGGCGACTATCGAATCGTATCGCCCTTGCGTGCTCTCAGTAAAGCAGGCATGGCCAGCGAATGCCTCTGGCCACAGAGAATCAAGGGAGAAGCGCGATACAACTCGATCTCTGAAATCGCTCGCCTGAATCCTGACAGCATCGTCGTCCAGCATTACATCACGACCCCCGCACTTGCTGCGTTAAACGAATGGGATTCTTCGGGATGCAGGCCGTTCACTGTTTACTCACTGGACGATCTCATCACCGATATGGACGAGAAAAACCCAATGCGCAAAGGAGTTCCCGCCAATGCGAGAGCCCGATTGCAATACGCCTTGAAGCGCTGCGACCGTTTGGTCGTTTCCACAGATTTTCTAGCGGAAACCTATCGCACCTTTGTTTCTGACATCAAGGTGGTTCCCAACCGACTTGAGCAAGGGCAGTGGATTAATCTCCGCAATCTCAGGCGCACATCCAAAAAACCCCGAATTGGCTGGGCAGGAGGGAGCAGTCACCATAGCGACCTGGTGCTGTTGCAAACAGTTATCGAGCAAACACGGGATCAGGCTGACTGGATATTTTTTGGCATGTGCCCCCCCGAAATCCGTCCACTACTCGCTGAGTACCACAGAATAGTCAGATTTTCCGATTACCCCGCCTATTTGGCTTCGCTTAATCTGGACCTCGCCGTTGCCCCTCTGGCACAGACCGCCTTCAACAGAGGGAAAAGTAATCTTCGCTTGCTCGATTATGGAATTCTGGGAATACCCGTTGTCTGTACCGACATTGACCCCTATCGAAACAGCCCGGCTTGTCGCGTGAATAATACTGTTGCTGAATGGACAGAGGCAATTCGTGCCCGTATCCATGATCCGGATGCAAGAGAACGCGAGGGAGACTCCATGCGCCGCTGGGTTCTCGATGGTTATCTCCTAGAGAACCATCTTGCGGAGTGGCTGGAGGCCCATTTGCCCGGGTAACGGCAACAACAAATATTTCTCTAAAGTTTGCACGGGAGATGCCGTAAGTGAACTCGTCAGCAAAACGAATTAAGTAACAACGGTGCTGCAGAAAGCGACAAAGCGAGTAACCGCACCGAATGAAAATCAACCAGGAGAAATATCATGGCATCGACAATCAACACCAATACCTACTCTCTGAACGCTCAGACCAATCTGGCCAAGAACAGTCTCGGTTTGCGTAGCGCCCTTGAGCGCCTCTCTTCCGGTCTTCGCGTGAATTCCGCTCGCGATGATGCAACTGGCCTCGCCTCCGGCATGCAGATCGAAGCCGCCGCCCGCATTACCCAAATTGAAATGCGCCAAGAAGGCGACAAGATTTCTTCAGCACAAATCGCTGACGGTGCCCTGTCCGTTGTCGGTGACATCGTTACACGTATCATGGAACTGAACAAAATGGGTGGCGGCGCAACAGAAATTGGCTTGCTCGTTACTCAAGCCAGTACGATTCAGACAGATGCTAATGCCGCTATCGGAAAGTTCGGTGGCACGACCTTTACTGCCATCGCAGTAACCTCAACTGCAGATGCAACCACGCTGACCAGCGTATCAACGGCACGCACCACGCAAGGTGCAACCATGAATAACGCCGAGTTTGCCATTCAGTCGAAGCAGGTTAGCTACGAAAACCAGCAAGCCGCTCGCAGCCGCATCATGGATGCCGACTTTGCCGAAGAAACCTCTCGCCTGTCGCGCTTCCAGATCCTCCAGCAAGCTGGTACCGCGATGGTTGCCCAGGCTAATGCCATCCCGCAAAACGTGCTGACCCTGTTGCGCTAACAGGCTGCTGCCTCAATCTCGAAAATAGGTGCGGCGGCTTGATTCAGGCCGCTGCACCTTTCTCGTTAGGAGCAGAAAATGAACATCGATATGATCAGTAACGTAGCCTCACCACCTCGATCCGTCTTGCCAGAGGTTGCTTCGAATTCGGCGCGCCAGGTAAATGTTCAGGCCAAGCCATCGGAGGTAGAGAAGCCAACTCAAGTTACCAAGGATCAAGGACAAAACTCGCCGGACAAGCTTGATGTCAAACGAGCAGTTGAAAAGATTTCTGAGTTCGTATCCTCAAGGCAATCCGAGTTAAGTTTTTCCATTGACGACGCATCAGGCTCTCAAATTGTTAAGATCATGGACACCCAGACCAAGCAGGTCATCCGGCAATTTCCATCGGAAGAAGCCGTGGCGATCGCTCAGGCGCTGGACAAACTGCAAGGTCTTTTGATCAGAGACAAGGCGTAACGATAAGGTAGAGGGAAATCGCGATGGCAACCACCAGTTCTTTGGGAATCGGTACCGGTGTGGATTTGCAATCCATGCTGACCAGCATTCTTACGGCCGAAAGAGCGCCGATCAGGACGCTGGACACCAAGATTTCTGTGGCCAACAGCAAGATTTCCCTCTTTGGCACCCTCAAATCCAAGCTTGATGCGCTAAAAACAGCAGCCGAAACCTTGCAGTTTCCCTCTCGGCTATCTGCCCTGAGCGCCTCGTCCAGTGACACGACTGTGCTCAGCGCCAGCGCAGCATATACCGCTGCGGTTGGAAGTTATTCCACAGAGGTAACTCAACTTGCAGGGGCACAAAAAAGCTTCACTACGGCCTACCTCGCAGGTAGCACTTTTGGCCCAGGCGACCTTAATTTCACTGTCGGAGGCGTCGCAGCTGCAACCATCAGCCTCACCAATCCGGCAGGATCGTCGCTACAGGAAGTAAGTACTGCAATTAACGATGCCAAGATTGGCGTAACGGCAACTGTAATTACCGACTCAACCGGCAAACAGCGCATGGTATTGACTGGCGATGAATCGGGTGCGGGCAATGAGTTCTCGCTAACCTCCAGCGCGACAGTATCTGGAGGCCAAGACTCGCTTGCCAGCTTTGATACTACAACCGTCGGACTGAATCGCACCGTTGCCCAAGACGCCAGAATGACAATCGATGGTATCGAAGTCAGTTCAAGCTCCAATACTTTCACGAATGTCGCCGGGCTGACCTTGACTGCCACCAAGCTGGGGACATCTAATGTCACCGTGCAAAATGACAGCACAAAGATCACCGAGGCAGTTCAGGCTTTTGTTGATGCCTATAATGCGGTCGAATCGCTGATCAAGACCAATAGTGGCTACAACTCATCGACCAATAGCGGACAAGCTTTTACCGGCGATAGTGCGACGCGGTCCGTACTCAACAGTCTAGGCAGTGCCAGAACAACGGTGCCCTCGGAACTAGCCGGCGCCACGTTGAACACGCTGTCTGCGCTCGGCGTCACGATTCAACAAACTGGCCAGTTAAAACTAGATACGGACGTTCTGAAAAGCGCGATAAATACATCCGCTACCGAGGTTGTCCAAGCACTCAATGCCTATGGCAAATCCTTCAACACGGAAGTGACTGCCTTGCTGTCCAGCGATGGGTCGGTTTCAAATCGAATTAGCAGTCTGGACTCAACGGTCAGACGTTACAAGGATAGCCAAGCAGCGCTTGAGGTCCGTGTCAGTCTGGTCGAGAAACGCTATCGCGCACAATTCACAGCCCTCGACAAATTGGTTAGCTCGCTGCAAACCACGAGCAGCTATCTGACGCAACAATTAGCGGCACTCCAGAATTCGGGCTGAGCATAACCCCTGCTTCGCTCGTCCTTGCTAAGATACGTTCCCCCACAATTTGATCGCGAATCCATGTTTTCAAGCCCTATTGCCTCGTACAAACAGATCAGTATCGAGTCGGACGTGCGTGGTGCCGACCCGCATCGACTGATTGTGCTGTTGTTCGATGGCGCCGAAAGCGCTTTGCAGCAAGCTCAGACAAGGCTTGCGGCCAATGACTTCAAGGGCAAATCGGATTCGCTCATGAAGGCCATTGACATCATTCTCAGCGGGCTATCCGCCAGCCTTGACACCGAACAGGGAGGTGATCTGGCGCAGAACCTCAAAGCCCTTTACGACTACATGGTGTCGCGCCTGATCCACGCCAACGTCCATAAAGATGCCAATGCAATTCGTGAAGTTCAAGGCCTGCTCGGGGAAATCGCCTCTGCCTGGCGTGAAATCGGCGTAATCGGGAGACAGAACTCTGACCAGCAACCCTAGCCAGGACAATATCCTTTTGCAGCTCACCCAGGGTCTGCAAGCCTTGCTGGATATTGCTGAAAAAGGTGAGTGGGAAAAAGTCGATAGTCTCCTTCAGGATTTGCTACGGACGATGGAGACAGTTCGTTCATCAAGTAATCGTAACCTGACAGCCCCAGACTTCCGCAAGCAAGTCCAGGAAGTATTGCGGCTTCTTGACTCCGCCCTCCAGGTTTGCTCGGAACGCAAGGATCAAATCGCCCCGCTGGTTAACGCGTTTGCGAGAGCCATAGCTCCTCCGGCAACACCATGATCCCACCAGACGTTGCCAGTAGTCTGCGGTTGGTAATACCTGACACTGGCGCACTGCAGAACCCGCAGACTGCGCCCGTTCCTCCCGCACAACGCGTCGCCGATGTGCTCAGCAACGCGGTTCCCGGCCAGCGTCTCCTGGCTGAAATCCAGGCCCTATTACCGAACGGTACCTACCGCGCAATTGTCGCCCAACGCGACATCACGCTGGCCCTGCCTTTCTCGGCGAAACCGGGCGACACGCTTGAACTTGAAGTAGCTGAAAGCGATGGCAAACTTATTTTGGCCTTCGTCGCCAATCGCTCTTCAGGCAAGACTGCCGCCAGCCCCCCCGAATCGGTCAATACCTCATTGAGTACTGCCGGCAAGGTCATCGGCAATCTGCTGACACCACTGGAAGGCGAAGGAAAGCAGGCAGCACCTGCCCCCCTCAACCGCAGTCAGCCATTGGTCGATGTCATGCCAAAAAATGGCGCTGATCTGGCCCCGGTATTAAAGCAGGCGCTTACTCAGAGCGGCATGTTTTACGAGGCGCATCAGGCGCGCTGGGTGAACGGCCAGTTACCAACAGCCACATTGCTCCGGGAACCTCAGGGAAAACTCTTGCCGGCACCATCGAACGCACCGGAATTCATCAATCGCAGCTCAAACTTCGCCCCCGGCAATAGCCTTGCTCCGCCGCTCCTCCCGGACGCCATGCTTCGCATGCCACCGTCGCCAGCCCCTTCCCCTGCCCCCGGCGCATCGGCCCAGGTTCCCCCAGGGGCGACCGCTGACAAATCGGCCCCTGAAGCGATTGATCCCACGGTCAACCGGAATTTAGGCCAAATTTCGAAAGCAGCGCCGCTCGAACACAGTGCCGCGCCGACAACTCCGACACCACAGCCCCCGGTGCTGCAAGCATCTACCCAGAACGCCACCGTTACACCGCCCCCTACAGCCGCCCCTAACGAAAATCCGGTGCCGCGCGAACTGGTTCCTCTGGTTCAGCAGCAGTTGAACGGCCTGGCTACCCAAAATTTTGTCTGGCAAGGTCAAGTTTGGCCCGGCCAATCGATGTGGTGGGAGATTTCCGGCGATACCGACGACGCTCAGGCCTCACCGGATGTCGATTCTGCCAGGCCGTGGCAAACCAGACTAAAACTCGACTTGCCCGCGCTGGGCGGCATCGACGTCACCTTGCGGCTGGGTGCAGGCGGCGCCCTGGCGGTTTCAGTCAGCGCCGAAAAAGCAGCCAGCGAAGCCACACTGCGCGACAGCAGCCAAGCCCTGCGCGAGCAACTCGAAGCCGCCGGGCTGACCCTCACCCAACTCCGAGTGGATCATGGCCAAGCCGGGCAATGAGGCTACCCGCGAGGCCGTCGCCCTGGCCTACAGCCAGACCGATGCGGCACCACGCGTCGTCGCCAAAGGCAAGGGGCTGATTGCCGAGCAGATCATCGCACGCGCCAGGGAACATGGCATTTATGTCCACGAATCTCCGGAACTCGTCGCCCTGCTAACTCAGGTGGATATTGACGAGCGCATCCCCCCCCAGTTATACATGGCTGTCGCCGAACTTCTAGCCTGGCTGTACCGACTTGAACACGATAGCCCAGCTGCGCAGATCGGCCTGCCCACTCAACCTCCACCTTGATTCTGGCTTCATGACCCTCGTTCAAAACGAAGTTTCGGTCCCCGTATTCGAAATTGACCAACCTGCCACCTACGGCAAATATCTCATCAGGAACCGCGCCGAAATCCTTGTTCATTTGCGCGCCTTGCTTAAGCACCACACCCTGATCACCGTCTATCTGGGCGACGGCCAAGCCTTTTTTCTCTCGACGCTGTTGTCGCTTGATGAACAAGCCGGGCAACTGGTTCTTGATGGATCGAACCACGCTGCGAGCAACGATGCCGCCCTCAAGGCCACACGTATTACGCTGACTGCGCCGCTGGAGCGCGTCAAAATCCAGATTCGCCTGAATGGCCTCGCGCTGGCCAGTATCGACGGCAAAAAAGCCCTGTTCGCCCCGCTGCCGGATTCCATCCTTCGCCTGCAACGTCGTGAATTTTTCCGCGTCGAAATGCCTCACCTGACGCCGTTGCGTTGCAAACTCGCCGTTACCAATCCAGCCGGAGGACAGAGCGTCGTCGATTACCCGCTCTTTGACCTCAGCGGAGGCGGCCTGTGCTTGCTTGGGCCCATCGGAGATGCCGACCTGTTTTCGCTGGGTACGCTGTTTCACGACTGCCGCCTGGAAATCCCCGGCGAAGGCGTACTGTCGGTCAATCTGCGGGTATGCGAAGTGCTGAAAACAGAAATGATCAATGGCGAACAACAGTTGCGCCTTGGCTGCGAATTCGTCAGCCTGCCAGGCACCCGCCTGGCCTTCATCGAGCGCTACATCACCCGACAGGAGCGCGAACGCAAATTGCGCTCCTCAGGATTGAACTAGAAGGCCGCTCAAACCTGGATGTTCATCACGTCCTGATAGGCCGTGACCAATTTATTGCGCACCTGAACCATTTCCTGGAAAGAAACGCTGGCGGTCTGAAGCGCGATCATCACTTCATGGAGATTCTGCGTGGTATCGCCGGCGGCAAGTTTTTCCGCCATACCGTCAGCCTGCTGCTGGGTCTGGTTGACCTTGTCGATCGACGATTTCAGCACCTGCGCGAAATCCACCCCGCCAGCCGTCCCCGCAGCAGCGGTCTCGGCCGGTTTGCCTGATGCCTGCGCTGCGGTGGAGCGCAGCACGCTCAACATTTGCTCAATACCTTGGGTGTCCATAACCAACTCCTTAATCCTGCCTTTTACTAGCAATAGTCAGGCCAACCTCAATCCTTGAAATATCCTTCGTCCCTGTACTGCTGCAACTTGTAGCGCAAGGTCCGCTCCGAGATCCCCAGACGCTCTATAGCCAGCTTTCGGGAGCCTCCCACTTCAGCCAGCGTTCGAAGAATATGGTCGCGCTCGAGGTCCTTCATATTATCGGCTCTTTTTTCTGCTTCAGGCGCTGCTAGTTCGGCAGCTGTCCGCCGCTGTTCACCAGTCGGCGCAGGCGCCAGATTAAGGTGCTCGACGCCGATCTCTGGCCCGGTCGACAGGATCAGCGCGCGCTGGATCACGTTTTCCAGTTCCCGCACATTGCCTGGCCAGGCATGGTGCGCCAGAGCGTCTTCTGCCTGCGCGCCAAATCCGACGCCATTTCGACCGAAACGTCCGCCATGCTCGCCGAGAAAATAGCGCGCGATGGGCACGATATCGAGTCTCCGCTCACGCAACGGCGGAATGGCCACCGGGAATACGTTCAGCCGGTAATAAAGATCCTCGCGAAAGACCCCCTTGGCCACAGCCTCCGCCATATCGCGGTTTGAGGTGGCAACAATGCGAATATTGAGCGAGACCGGCTTTTTGCCCCCCACCCGTTCAACCTCTCGCTCCTGCAGAACGCGTAGCAACTTGGCCTGGAGTCCCATGGGCATTTCGGTCACTTCGTCGAGAAGCAGGGTGCCATCCTGAGCCTGCTCGAACTTGCCCGCCTGGGCTTGCTGCGCACCGGTAAAGGCGCCCTTTTCGTAACCAAACAGCGTCGCCTCAAGCAGGCTATCGGGGATCGCCGCGCAGTTGATAGCAACAAATGGCCCATCCCGACGGGCCGACTGCCGATGGATGAAGCGAGCGACCACTTCCTTGCCAACCCCCGACTCTCCAGTAAGCAGAACCGTTGCATCGGTTTGCGCTACGCGCTGGGCAATGGCGAACAACTCCCGACTGGCCGGATCGATGGCGACTACCCCGGCCCGCTCATCGCTATCCGGCAATTCATATTTATTAATGTGCGCGAGCAAGGCCTTGGGTTCGAAAGGCTTGAGCAAAAAGTCACACGCCCCTGAGCGCATGGCATCAACCGCCTTGTCCACCTCGGCATACGCCGTCATGAGCACCACCGGCAGATGCGGCAGACGCCCCCTGATTTCCTTGAGCAAGGTGATGCCGTCCATCGGCATCATGCGCACATCGCTGACAACTATCGAAAAAGCCTGTTCGCCCAACACCTTCAATGCAGCCTCGCCGCCGTCTACTGCCACATAAGGGCGGCCGGCAAGCTCAAGAGTATCGCCAATCGCCTCGCGCAGGCTGGGATCGTCTTCAACAACAAGAATGGGCAAACTGTGTTCAGCCATGGTCTTCAACTTCGCTCTCTACCGGCGCAACCGGCAAGGTAATGACAAATTCGGCACCGTCGCCCGGCTCCGAAAGCAGCTCTATCGTTCCACCGTGCGCTCTCGCCACGCCGAGCGCAATGGCCAGTCCCAGGCCTGTTCCCTGCCCCTTGGTGGTAAAAAACGGCTCGAAGATGCGCGCCTGCATTTCACGCGAAATACCCGGGCCGCTGTCACGCACGCCAACCACCACCAGATCCCCGCGCCGTTTGCCGGACAGGCAAATTTTGCCGCTCCTTGCCGTCGCCTGCATGGCGTTCTCCAGCAAATTGACCAGCGCACCGAACAAGGCCTTGCGACTGCCAACAATAACCGCAGCCTCACATGCATCCTCGAGCACGAACTCAAGGCCATGCTCACGCATCAGCGGCTCGACAGTTTGCGCCGCTTCGCTCAGCAGGTCGGAAACTGGAATGACATCCCGCCCGATGCTCTCGCCCCTGGCAAAGAGCAACACATCCTGAATCAGCCGCTCCAGACGCTTTAACTGTCCATTCGCTTTTTCCGAGAATTTGGCGCGAGCCTCGTCCGAAACGCCGGCCTCGCCAAGATTGGAGGTGTAGAGCAGCGCGGCCGCCAAAGGCGTGCGCAGTTGATGAGCCAACGACGCGGCCATTTCGCCCATGGCAGCAAGACGCTGGCTCCGCTCGAGTTCGGTTTTCATCCTATGCGCGGCCGTCACGTCGTGGATGAGCAGAATCTTGCCACCCGCCGACGGCAAGGCACTTTCGCCGATCGACAAACGACTTTCGCCATGCAACCACTCGCCGACCGCCACGGTTGGCTCCAGGCTGGCCCGGACCACATCACCCCAATGCTGCCCAACCATGCCAGCGCCAAAAATGGCCATGGCAGCGGGGTTGACCGCCACAACGATAGCCGACGAATCAAGCAGCACCACCCCCGCCGGCAAGGCATCGAGCAGGGATGACAGGCGCTCGGAAAGAGCCTCCTTTTCCTGGTATTGCCGACGCAACTCGCCGTTGGCCACAGCCAGTTCCTCAGTCAAGGAGGCGGCGCGAACCTGCAGGGCTTCATAAGCCTGGGTCAGTTCGGCCGAGACCTGATTGAACATGGCAAATGCCCGTTGCAGTTCGGCCGTCTTGGTATCGGAATCAGGGGTCAACGGATTGCTCAGTGCGGCAAGATAGAAAAAAGAAAGGGCGAATTCAGCGCGGGTAATAGTAGAATATTTCTAGGATAATTTGGCTTCTCGATTGATTCTTCTTCTGTTTCACCG
>PHCF01000117.1 GCA_002842145.1 Betaproteobacteria bacterium HGW-Betaproteobacteria-6
AGCCTTCAAGAGCCCGTGGGGCGCGCTCGGCATGGTGGTCGAGGGCAAGAACTACTGGTTCCGCCTGCCGGCCAAGCGTCATACGGTCAACTCGGAATTCGACATCGAAACCATCGACACCCTGCCCGCCGTCGAAATCGCCTACGGCCACGGCAACGTCAGCGACACCGCCTATCGCGCGCTGGCCGCCAAGGGTGCCAAGGCCATCATCCACGCCGGCACCGGCAACGGTTCGGTCGCCGCCCGCGTCGTCCCGGCCCTGCGCGAACTGCGCACCAGTGGCGTGCATGTCATCCGCTCCTCGCACGTCAATGCCGGCGGCTTCGTGCTGCGCAATGCCGAGCAGCCGGACGACAAGTACGACTGGGTCGTTGCCCACGACCTGAACCCGCAAAAGGCCCGTGTCCTGGCCGCCGTTGCCTTGACCAAAACCAGCGACAGCAAGGAACTCCAGCGCATTTTCTGGGAATACTGAGCCAGCGCAGTTTGACTAGCTAGACCAGCGGCGGGCCGAGCGGCCCGCCCGGCTCCCCCGTATCAGACAAGACACCGATGCCGCATCGCCGATGCCGGCAGGGACCCTCTTTTTCTCGAATCAAGGACCGCACCATGAAAAAACTCGTACTCGCCATGACAGCCGCCGGCCTCTGCTCGGCCTTCGCTCCCGCCCAGGCCAGCGAACTCGACGATCTCAAAGCCAACATGCAGAAGATGATGGAGCGCATTGCCCAGCTTGAAGCCCAGGCCAAGGAAGCGCCGCGCGCCGCGCCGGCCACCGGCAAGGCCCCGGTTATCTCCAACTCGTCCCTCGGCGCCAATGCCAACGTGACCGTTTACGGCAAGATCGACCTGTTCACCGAATACAACAGCGGCGGCGGCCAGGGCGACCGCCTGTCACTCGAATCCGGCGGCCTCAACGGCACCCGCCTCGGCGTCAAGGGCGGCGCCGATATCACCGAAGGCGTCCGCGGCGTCTTCCAGCTGGAAAGCGGCATCTTCCTCAACAAGGGCACGCTGGCCCAGGGCGGCCGCCTGCTCGGTCGCCAGGCCTACGCCGGCATCGAAGGCAAATACGGGCGCCTGACCGCCGGTCGCCAGTACTCGCCGGTCTACAACGCCATCATCAATTACGACGCCTACGAGCAGGGTTACGGCTCACCGACGACCGACGGCAACGTCAGCACCGGCGCCACCCGTTTCGACAACTCGCTGGTCTATGCCACCCCGAAATTCAAGGGGCTGAGCGCCAACCTCATGCTGGCCCTGGGCGGCGAAACCGGCAAGTCCTCCGACGCCATCGCCCTCGCCGTCAATTACGAACACGGCCCCTTCGACATGAGCGTCGCCTACCAGGACGATGACCACGCGAGCAGCACGACGACGCACACCGAAAACGCCTTCATCGGCGTCGGCTACCAGATCATGAAAACCAAGCTGCTGGCCGGCTACGGCCATGCCGTCACGACACCGGACGCCGGACTGAAGACGACGCGCCATGAATGGATGGTCGGCAGCCGCACGGCCGTGACCGGCACCGGCAAACTGCTGCTTTCCTACGGCGAAGGCAAGACCGAAAACAGCACCCCGGACAACAAGGGCAGCGTCGCCACCATCGGCTGGATAGAAAGCATTGGCGCCCAATCCGCCATCTACGGCGTCTTCTCCGCCCACAAGAACAACGCCGGCTCGGCGCTCGTTCCGATGGGTACCAGCTCGGCCGGCAACTACACCGTCAATCCGGGCGACTCCGCCTACGGGCTGGCGCTGGGTTACCAGTACTGGTTCTAAGCTCACCTCCGGGGCGGCAACACCGCCCCGCGCAGGCCAGCCTCGCAACCATCCCGTCGCACTCAGCTATACTGAGCCATCGAAAATCGGTGGCTCAGGCTGGCGACATCAACGTGATTGACGAAGACATTTATCGGGAACGATTGCGCCTGGCGCTCGAAGCTGGCGGGTTGGACCTTTGGGAAAACAACCTGACGACCGGCGAAGTGACGCATCGGGTTTCGCGGGTTTTTTCCGATCTCGGATACGACGAGCAAGCCTCACTGGCTTACATGGACGACCTCTTTTCCCTGGTTCATCCAGATGACCAGTTGCAGGTCAAACAGGCGATTGCCGCCCACCTGGCCGGAGAGACCCGGCAATATCGCTGCGAATTTCGCCTGCGCGCCCACAGCGGAGAATGGCTCTGGTATGCCAACTACGGCAAGATCATGGATGCTGGCGAGCGGCTGGGCCGACGCTTCATCGGCGTCACCTTCAATATCGACGATCGCAAGCGCCGCGAAGAAGAACTTGCCCTAGCCAATCAACTGCTGGCGGAGCAGAACAGAGAACTGGACCGCATGAATGCGGCCCTGCAGGTACTCGCCACCACCGATGCATTGACCGGCCTGGCCAATCGTCGCCTCCTGATCGAAACCGGCGAGAAGGAATGCCGGCGCGGCCCCCGCTACGCCCAACCGCTCTCGCTCCTGATCCTCGACATCGACCATTTCAAATGCGTTAACGACCGGTGGGGACACCCGATCGGCGACCGCGTGCTGATCGCCATTGCCGAGCTTTGCCGTAGCCGCTTTCGTCAAGGCACGGACGTTGCGGCGCGCATTGGCGGCGAAGAATTTGCCATTCTCATGCCAGCCACACCTTACGACGAAGGCAAGCGCGTCGCCGAGTGGTTACGCGAGGCCATCGCCGGCTTGCGGATCAATGTTGACGAAGGCATCACGGCCACCTGTACCGCCAGCATCGGAGTCGCCAGCCTGCCGGCAAAGGATGGACAAACTTCGAATGCGGCATGGGATTTCGAACATCTGTTCGTCGCGGCGGACCGCGCCCTCTACCAGGCCAAGGCAGCCGGCCGTAATTCGGTGTGCGGCACCGAAGGTTGAGGCACTGCCTCGGCGGTCAGCGATGACGCCAGGCGCAAACCAAAGGTACTCGGCAGATCGCGCGACGCCCTATCAAGCCCCCGAACAGACAATGTCACGGTCAACCGGGAAAAAGGGCAAAAATCGAAATCCCGTCGCCATCTTTCACCACCGACGCGCCGGAGGATTTCAGTGGAGGAAATGGTTTTGGTTTTGCAATCTTTCAAACCAAACCATGGCCCCCGATTGTCTACGGTTGTGGACCTGCCCCGTGGCTACGTTTGTGCTTAATAGCCTCTTTTGAATCGCATTCTGGATTCAATTTTTATCTCTTTTTGCCCAGGGGAAATATCTACGTACTCGGCATATTGAACCGCGGTTTTCACTCGGAAATCTTGATTTCTGTAATGGGCAACTTCTGCCGAATATAGTCCGTTCGTTACCACGCTGTTGCCATTTTTAACCAACTCTGTCCCGGTGGAAGTAATACTCTGTGGCGGAACGAATATGTAATAACTCCCTGGCTTCAGATCATTAAAAAAATAACGTCCGTGAGTATCGGTTTTAGTCGTACGGGAATATTTAAAAAGCCGTTTATCCGGTATGAAATTCTTCAATTGTTTTTTGCCGCCGAAAAGCCCTAATGTGAATCGCTTTCTGTTGTCATCCTCAAGGCGGTTTAACTCGACCAAATGCTCTGTTACCGGGTAGAGATACACATCAACGCCCGATAAGAATGTCGATGGAGCCAGCGTTAATGTTGTGTCCTCTCCTGCGTATTTACCACCATTTCTCACTTTGTGATAAAGCACACCTCTCAGGGTAGTATTCCCTGGCATCATCGCCGCCTTTGCTTGCGCCTCGTCAAACGGTACCGTTACTTTTTCATCCACCGGCGTATCGAGTTGCTTGATTTTGGCTTGCCTGTCCGCTTGATCCAAAGTGCTGGCACAACCAGCCAGGGCGCAAATAAATATGCTAACAATAAGTGCCGAATTGAATTTCATAGTCAAATTCCCGTTGTTTTGAAAATTATATACCATGTGAATTTATTGGCATAGGCGGTGGGTTGCCGGCTGACAGGCCACTGCTCGGGCGCGACTTGGCACCTCTGGTACGGTCAACCGGAAAAATGGCCAAAATTGAAATGATTTCGCGCTCGCAAATCGCGACCTCGCTGCGCATCATTTTTCCTTCCCGCCGAATACCGCGACCCCGATCTTTACCTGCTTTTACCCATGGCGCCCTTAGCATTGCGTACTGCAAGCCGATAACTGGTTTACTAAACCAAACGGCATGAGGCCTTCAAATGACATCAATTGCTAGCGTTTCAAGTACATCGGGCGTAGCCACCTCCTCCAGTTCCAGCAGTGGAAACAGCGCGCGGATAGCGGCGCTTGAAAAGCAGTTGCAGGCTTTGCAGAAGCAGTTGAAGACCGCGCAGAAGGATACGTCCGGCGACAGCGCGGAAAAGATCAAGCTGTTGCAGGCGCAAATCGCTCAACTACAGGCGCAGATTGCGCAGCTCAGGACTCAGGAAAAACAGGCAGCCAGTCTGGCGAGCAACACGACGGCCGCGCAACCCGCGGCCAAGGCGGAAAGCGGGACGCTTGGCGTCAATGTGGATGCGTTTGTTTAGGGGAACGGGGTTGCTACGGTCAACCGGAAAAAACGGCCAAAATTGAAATGGCGCCGGCGGCATTTTCCCTCGGAGCGCCGGCGGGTTCAGCGGAATGCGCCGATCAGATCAAGCCGTATTTCTTGAGCTTGTCGTGCAGCGTGGTGCGGGCGATTTTGAGGGCTTCGCTGGTGCGGGCGATGTTGCCTTCCTGGCGGGTGAATTCGTCGGCGACCAGGCCGCGTTCGTAGTTTTCGACGGCTTCGGTCAGCGATTGGGCGGCACCGCTGCCGGTGGCCATGGCGTCGCGGCCGATGCCGAGGGCGTGGCAGTCGGCGGCGTTGCGCAGTTCGCGGATGTTGCCCGGCCAGTCCTGGGCCATGAGGCGGCGCAGGTATTCGGAGGTGAGCGGCGGTGGCGGGCGGTTGTAGCGCTTGGCGGCGTGGAGCAGGAATTCGTCGTAGAGGGCCGGGATGTCTTCGCGCCGTTCGCGCAGCGGGGGCAGTTCAATGCGCACGACGTTGAGGCGGTAGTAGAGGTCGGCGCGGAATTTCCCCTGGTCGGAAAGCAGCTTGAGATCTTCCTTGCTGGCGGCGACGACGCGGCAGGAAACGGGGATTTGCTGGTTGGAGCCGAGCCGTTCGATGACGCGCTCCTGCAGGACGCGGAGCAGTTTGATCTGCATGTTGACCGGCATCGACTCGACTTCGTCGAGGAAGAGCGTGCCGCCGCTGGCGTATTCGATCTTGCCGATGCGCCGCTTTTGCGCGCCGGTGAAGGCGCCCGGCTCGTGGCCGAAGAGTTCGCTGTCGAGCAGGTTGTCGGACATGCCGCCGCAGTTGAGCGCGACGTAGTTCTGCTGGCCGGGATGGCTGAGGTCGTGCAGGCAGCGGGCGACCATTTCCTTGCCGGTGCCGGTTTCGCCGAAGATCAGCACGTCGACCGCAGCATTCGCAACATCGAGAATCAGCTGGCGGACCTTGGCCATTTGCGGCGAGCGGCCGATCAGGCGGGATTCGAGGCTGTCGCGATGGTCGAGCCGGCGGCGCAGGGCGTCGACTTCGAGGACCAGTTCGCGTTTTTCGAGCGCCCGGCGGACGACGTCGACCAGATCGCTGGTCGAGAACGGTTTTTGCATGAAATCGTAGGCGCCGCTGCGCATGGCTTCGACGGCCAGTGTCACGTCGCCGTGGCCGGTGATGATGATGACCGGCAGGTCGGCGTCGAGTTCGACCACCCAGCGCAGCAGCGCCATGCCGTCGATGCCGGGCAGCCGCATGTCGGTGACGACGATGCCCGGGTAGCCGGCGCGCAGGCGGCGCTGCGCTTCTTCGGCCGAACCCACGGCGTCAACGGTAATGCCGGCCAGTTGCATTGCCTGCTCGCAACCGAGGCGGACATTGGGGTCGTCTTCGACGAGCAGGACGGAGAGTTCGGGCTTCATGGCTTACCCTTTTCAGGCGTGGTGGTAGCCGGCGGCACGGCCGGCAGCAGGATGACGAAACGGGCGCCGCCGCCGGGCGCCGGGCCGGCCAGCAGGTCGCCGCCGAAATCGCGCAGGATGTCGCGCGAAATGGTCAGGCCCAGGCCGAGGCCTTCGCCCGGCTGCTTGGTGGTGAAGAAGGGTTCGAACAGGTGTTCGAGCGCCTCTTCGGTGAAGCCGAAGCCGCTGTCGCTGACGGCCAGGGCGAGCTGGCCGGAACTGGCACGGTCGGCGCTGAAGCTCAGGCTGCGCACCGGCTCGTCGGCCATGGCGTCGATGGCGTTGCCGATCAGATTGACCAGCACCTGCTGCAGGCGGTTCTGGTCGCACCAGGCAATTTTTGATTTTGGCCCGAAATTCCGGTTGACCGTGACATTGAGCTTTTTCAGCCGGGCATCGAACAGGAACAGCGCGGCGTCGACCGCCTGCGTCACATCGACCGCCACCGACACGGCCGGCGACTTGCGGGCGAAGGTCTTGAGCGGCGTGATGATGCAGCCGGCCTGCTCGGCCAGTTGGCCGACGATGGCGAGATTCTTTTCGGCCGTGGCGAGGTCGCCGCGATGCATGAATTCGACGGCGTTGGCCGACAGGGTGCGGATGGCGCCGAGCGGCTGGCTCAGTTCGTGGGTGATGCCGGTCGCCATCTGGCCGAGCACGGCGAGCTTGGCGGCCTGCACCAGTTCGTCCTGGGCGGCGCGCAGGGTTTGCTCGGCGCGCTGGCGTTCGGCGACTTCGCGCTGCAGGCCGGTAACGGCTTCGGAGAGGTCGGCGGTGCGTGCCTCGACCTTGCGTTCGAGTTCCTGGTTGGCCTGTTCGAGCATGGCTCGGGCTTCCTCGCGACCGCGGGCGAGGCGCCGGCGCTGGCTGAGAAAGGCCAGCCAGAGCAGGAAACAGCCGATGGCCGCGGCGGCCAGCGCGGCATGCGTCGAGGCCTGCACAAAAACCGGGCGCAGGTGGGAAAAGACGACAATGCGCCAGGCCGTTCCCGGCAGGTGGCGACTCAGGGCGAGATAGGATTTGGCGCCCTGCAGCGGGCCGGGGTCGGTCTTCATCTGGCGCGACAGGCGGACGACGGTGCCTTCCTGCGCGGCGTCGATGGCGATATCGAGCGAGGTAACGCCGAGCGGCTGGCCGGCAAACTGTTCACGGCTGATGCGCGCCAGCACCCCGGGGCTTTGTGGCTGCAGCGTGGCGTAGCGCCATTCGGGCGGCGAGGCGAGAAGCACGATGCCGTTGGCGTCGACGATCAGGGCCGGCGCCTCCTGGCCGAGCCAGCGCCGCTCGAGTTCGTGCAGGCTGGATTTGACGACGGCGACGCCGATCACCTTCCAGTCCTGCAGTTCGTCGCGGATGGGCAGCGCAAAGAAATAGCCCGGCTCCTGACGCACGTTGTCGACGGCGTAGTGCCGGCCCGGCACGCCGGCGACAGCACCGCGAAACAGCGGCATGTAGGAGAGGTCCGCACCGAGCAGGTTGTCGGAGAAAATCCAGTCGCTCGAGGCAACGACCCGCCCGGCGGTGTCGAGCACGAAAATGGCCGGCCCGCCGAGATGATCGTTGAGTTTTTGCAGGAAGCGGTTGGCCGCGGGCTGCAACACATCCTGGCCCTCGGCCGGCGCGCGCAGCAGGGCGAGGACATCGGGATTCAGTTCAACCGCGCTGGGAATCGAGGCGTGCCGGGTCACCTCGCTGTCGATGGCGGCGGCCAGAATGTCGAGCTGGTGGCTGGCCTCCTCTCGCATCTGGCTGAAACCCAGTTTCTCGGAAACCCGGTAGGCAAGGAAGGCCGTCGCCAGGATCAGGACCATCACGGCCGCCACCCCGAGAACGCGGTGCGGCTTGGTCAGAGAGATCGGGATGGGCTGGCGGGCGTCGGGCATGGTCAGAAAAGGGTTGAGTGCTGCATTGTAAGTTGCCCGCCAAGTGCCGCAATGGACCGCGGTGAAACTGCCAGCCGACGGATCAATGGTGCAGTATCTTGGCGAGGAATTGCTGCGCCCGCTCCGAACGCGGATTGGCGAAGAACGTCTCCTTGCTGTCGTCCTCGACGATGGCACCCTGATCCATGAAGATGACACGGCTGGCGACGCGCTTGGCGAAGCCCATTTCGTGCGTCACGCACATCATGGTCATGCCTTCCTGGGCCAGTTCGGTCATGACATCGAGCACTTCGTTGACCATTTCCGGGTCGAGCGCCGAGGTCGGCTCGTCGAACAGCATGCAGATCGGGTCCATGGCCAGCGCCCGGGCAATCGCCACG
>PHCF01000118.1 GCA_002842145.1 Betaproteobacteria bacterium HGW-Betaproteobacteria-6
TTGACCGGCTATTGATGGCAGCAACGACTGAGACGACCGCAGGAAACGCACCGGCAGGAAACCCGCTGGAGCGTCTGCGCGACGCCTTCAACCGGCTCGACAGTCAGCAGAAACTCATCTTCATGGTGGCTACCGCCGCCTTGATCGCAATCGTCGTCGGCACCATACTCTGGAGCCGTCAGCCCGACTGGAAGATTCTTTTCTCGAATCTCAATGAAAAGGACGGCGGCTCCATCGTTGCTGTTCTCGAACAACAGAACATCCCGCACCGCTATAGCGACAACGGCGCTTTGCAGGTTCCCGCCGACCGCGTGCACGACATCCGCTTGAAACTCGCCTCGCAAGGGCTGCCGCGTGGCGGCATGGTGGGTTTCGAATTGATGGAAAACCAGAAATTCGGCATCAGCCAGTTTGCCGAACAAGTCAATTACCAACGTGGCCTGGAAGGCGAACTGGCCCGCACCATCCAGTCGATTGGCGCCGTGCAGTCTGCCCGCGTTCATCTGGCCATCCCCAAACCCTCGGTCTTCGTTCGCGAAGAACAAAAGCCGACGGCATCGGTCATGCTCAATATCTATCCCGGACGCACGTTGGACGGCGCGCAAATTGCCGGGATCACGCATCTGGTTTCGTCCAGCGTGCCGCAGTTGCCGGCCGCCAACGTCACGGTGATCGACCAGAGCGGCTCCCTCCTCTCGCAGCTAAAAAGCAAGCTGACCGAAGCCGGCCTGGATGCCACCCAGGTCAAGTATGTTCGCGATATCGAGAGCAGCATCATCAGGCGCATCGAGGACATTCTCAAGCCCATGCTCGGCAGCGAAAACTTCAAGGTCCAGGTCGCCGCCGACATCGATTTCTCCCAGAGCGAACAAACGGCCGAGAGCTATCGCCCCAACAACACCCCGGAAACGACAGCAGTGCGCAGCCGCCAGACCACCGAATCGGCCAGCATCAACCAGGCATCCGGCGGCGTACCCGGCGCCCTGACCAACCAGCCACCGGTACCGGCCACGGCGCCGCTGACCCAACCGGCTACCGGCAATTCCAACGGTCAACCGGGAAAAACGGGCGAAATTCAAGGCCGGCTTGAGGCCGCCGGCGTCACAGCGCCACTCAATACGGTGGGCCAACCGCTCAACACCAACAAGAACGCGACGGTCAATTTCGAAGTAGACAGAACCATCCGCCATACCAAACAGGGCATGGGGGATATCCGGCGCCTGTCCGCCGCCGTCGTCATCAATCATCGCAAGGAAGTGGACAAGAACGGCCAGCCCGTAAACAAGCCGGTTCCCGATGCCGAAATGAAGCAGATCAACGAACTGGTCCGGCAGGCAATGGGCTTCAACAACGAGCGCGGCGACTCGATTTCGGTCGCCAATGCCCCTTTCACCGCGGATGAAAAGGTAGACACCTCGCTGCCGCTCTGGAAGGATCCCGAAAATATCTCCTACGCCAAGGACATTCTGAAGTATCTGCTGATTGCGCTGATCGTCGCCTTCCTCTTCCTCAAGATCATTCAGCCGTCGCTGAAAACAATGTTCCCGTCAGTGGCCGAGCGTCGAGCCGCAGCTACTGCCGAGGGTGTTGCCGGTGCTGCGGGTCACGTCCGGATTTCAGGCGTCGATGGAGATCAGGAAGATCAAGTTCGTATCGATCATTACGCCATCAAGGTACAAAAAGCGCGCGACCTTGCGCAGGCAGACCCGAAGGCGGTAGCCAACATCATCAAGGACTGGATGGGCGCCAATGCCTCCTAGCGCTGACGACGGCCTCGAAAAAAGTGCAACGCTGCTGATCGCCCTCGGCGAGGACCATGCAGCCGAAGTACTGAAACACCTTGGACCACGCGAGGTGCAAAAACTCGGGCACGCCATGGCCTTGCTCAAGAGCGTGCCGCGGACGACAGTCGAAGGCGTTCTCGACGAATTCCATACCAACGCCGAAGAACATGCTGCCGTACACGTCGATACAGACAACTACATCCGCTCCGTGCTGACCAAGGCACTCGGTGACGACAAGGCATCAAACCTCATTTCCCGGATCCTGCAAGGCGGCGAGACTTCCGGGATAGAGGGCCTCAAGTGGATGGATGCGACCACCGTTGCCGACCTGATCAGGAACGAACACCCTCAGATTATCGCGACCATACTGGTCCATCTGGAACACGACCATTCCAGCGAAATCCTCAATCACTTCACCGAGCGCCTTCGCAATGATGTCGTATTGCGCATCGCCACCCTGGAAGGGATTCAGCCATCCGCCTTACGCGAACTAAATGAGGCGATGATGCGCATCCTGTCCGGCTCGACCAGCGTCAAGCGAACAGCGATGGGCGGTATTCGCACCGTTGCCGAGATTCTCAATTTCATCGGCACGGCCAATGAAACCTCGGTCGTTGACGCCATCCGCGAATACGACCCGGATCTGGCACAAAAGATTCTCGACGAGATGTTCGTTTTCGAGAACCTCATGGATATCGACGATCGCTCGATCCAGCTCATTTTGCGCGAAATTCAGTCCGACTCTCTCATCCTCGCCCTCAAAGGCGCATCGCCGGAACTCCGCGAGAAAATTTTCAAGAACATGTCGCAACGGGCGGCAGAAATGCTGCGCGAAGATCTCGAATCGAAGGGTCCGGTACGACTCTCCGAAGTCGAAGGCGAGCAGAAGGAAATCCTCAAAGTGGTGCGTCGTCTGGCCGACGAAGGACAAATTGTCCTCGGCGGCGCCGGCGGCGAACAAATGGTCTAAGCAAAATGACCGGCAGCGTCATTCCGAAAGACAAGCTCACGGGCTATCAACGCTGGAGTATCGGCTCCCTCGATACCCAGCCGACAACAGGCAGCCAACCACCCCCTGTTGCCTCGGACAAGGCCGAGCATGCGGTGACGCCTCCTATCTCCGGCCACACCGAACCCGAGGCTGTACAGCTCCAGAGCAGCGCCGAAGAACTTGAACGCATCCGCGAAGAAGCGCGGGCCGATGGCCACAGCATCGGCTACCGAGAAGGACTGGAAGCCGGACGCCAGGCCATGGCAACGACAGCCGCTGAAACGACTGCCCACTTTGCCGAACTCGTGAACAATCTGCAGGCCTCACTTGCCCATCTCGATCAGCATGTTGCCGACCAAGTACTCAATCTCGCCCTCGAAGTAGCGGCACAGGTGCTTCGCGGAGCGATCAGTACCCGACCGGAGCTTCTTTTGCCGGTCATTCGTGAAGCGCTCAGCGCCTTGCCACTCCACCATGCGCACGTTGTCATTCGCATGAACCCGGCAGATACCCCGGTGATTCGCGAACAGATCGGCGACCAACTCTCGCAGACTGGCGCACAAATCATCGACGATCCCGAGGTTTCGCCTGGTGGATGCATGCTGGTAGCTGGCGCCAGTGAAGTCGATGCGACGATCGAAACGCGCTGGCGCCGGGTCCTGGAGTCCATCGGTGTCGAGCCGTCAGAATGGATGAACCGACTTTGACCGCCATCCCCGACCACGTCGGGCGCTGGCAGCGTTTCCTCGATGGCTGCCAGCTTGCGGCAGCCTCGGCTCAGCCGCTCTGGCCGGCCGGCCGACTGACCCGCATCAACGGATTGGTTATGGAGGCCTCGGGGCTGAAGCTGCCGCTCGGTAGCTCCTGCCACATATTTCCGGCCAATGGCGCCCCAGTTGAAGCCGAGGTGGTCGGTTTCGCTGGAGAGAAGCTGTATCTCATGCCATCCGACGATGTCTTCGGATTGGCGCCGGGTGCCAGGGTGATTGCCTGCGACACACCGAACCCGCCCCCTCGGGTCGACTTTCCGGTCAAACGCAAACGCCGTGCTATCGATCGTGCCAAGCAAGGCCCGGTTGGCGACGAGCTGCTGGGCAGAGTCCTCGACGGTGTTGGCCGACCGTTGGACAACAAGGGACCACTTCGTTCGAACCTGACCCGCCCGCTACAAAGCCGCCCGATCAATCCGATGACCCGGGCGGCCATCGAGCATCCGCTCGATGTCGGCATTCGCTCGATCAATGCCCTGCTGACTGTCGGCCGCGGTCAGCGCATGGGCCTGTTTGCCGGTTCCGGCGTAGGCAAATCGGTACTGCTCGGCATGATGGCCCGCTATACCGAGGCCGAAGTCATCGTCGTCGGCCTGATCGGCGAACGCGGCCGCGAGGTAAAGGAGTTCATCGAACAGATTCTCGGCGAAGAAGGCATGCGTCGCGCCGTAGTGGTTGCTGCTCCGGCAGATACCGGCCCCCTCATGCGCCTGCAGGGCGCGGCTTATGCGACGACCATCGCCGAGTATTTCCGCGATCAGGGCAAACAGGTCTTGCTGATCATGGACTCTCTGACCCGCTACGCCATGGCCCAGCGGGAAATCGCCCTGGCCATCGGCGAGCCGCCGGCCACCCGAGGCTATCCGCCTTCGGTATTTGCCCGCCTGCCGCAACTCGTCGAACGGGCTGGCAACGGCCCGGAAGGCGGCGGATCGATGACGGCCTTCTATACCGTCCTGGCCGAAGGCGATGACCAACAGGATCCGATTGCCGACGCCGCGCGAGCCATCCTCGATGGCCACGTTGTGCTCTCCCGCACGTTGGCCGACGCCGGACATTATCCGGCTATCGATATCGAGCAATCGATCAGTCGCGCCATGGTCAATCTGATCGAGCCAGCCCACCTCGACCAAATTCGCCGCTTCAAGGTCCTTTTTGCCCGCTACCAGCGTTCGCGCGACCTGATTTCGGTTGGCGCCTACTCACCCGGATCGGACCCCGTGCTCGACCAGGCCATCAACCTGTACCCACGCATGGAAGCCTTTCTTCAACAACAATTGACCGAGCAGTCCGATTTCGCGAGCAGTGTCAGCGCGCTTTCTACTCTCTTCCCATAAACCATGGCCAAGAATTTTTCTTTGCAGCCCTTGCTCGAACTCATGCAAACCCGGACAGATGAAGCGACCCGGCAGTTGGGGCGCTTGATTGCCGCCGAGCAAAGTGCGCGCAGCCGCCTGCAGATGCTGGAGGAGTATCGGGCCGACTATGCAGTCAAATTACGGGAAGCCTGTTTACAAGGTTTGACGCCATTGGCGCTACGCAACTATCAGGATTTTCTTGCCCGCATTGACGAAGCGATCAGCCAGCAAACACAGGCTGTTCGCCACTCCGAGCAGAACACGGCGCATGGCCAGGAAAACTGGAAAGAGCAAAACAAGCGCTTGAAAGCTATCGATACCCTCTCGCTGCGGCACGAAGTGCGGGAGAAGGCAATCGACAACAAGCAGCAACAGAAGATTCAGGAAGAACACACAGCTCGCAAATACGCCGTTCGCAACGAAGAAGAAGCGGACTAGGGCCAGGCATGCGCCTTGCTTACCTTGATAGCATCTCCATGCAACTCAAGGTCAGATCATGAGCATTTCGGCAGTTTCCACTTTGATTGCTGCCAGCGGCGGCAATGCAGCCCTGTCCGGTCTCGGAGAACTATTGACCGATTCGGGCTTGCCGCTCGATTTCGCCGCACTGCTTGCCGAGCAGCTTCCGACCCCAGGCCAGGCAGAGCCGACCTTGCTGCCAGGCGAAGTCACGCCGACTCCCCTCAAGCCTGGGTACGAGTTACAAGCTCAATTATTCAAGCAGGCGAGCGTAGTGCCAGACAGCGAGACGCTACCCGTCGTTGAGAAGCAAGCCACTCCCCTTCTAGGTCAAGGTACGGAAGAACGCGCCGAGGACATTCTGGCTGCACTATCAGGCAGTCAGCAACCCACCGAAACCTTTGGGCTAGCAGCGAAGACGGCCATCGCCGAAGCCGATGGCAAAGCGAAAGGCGATGACAAGGACGAAAAGACGCTCCCACTCTCCGACCCAATCCAGTCCGATCCTGGCTTGGTAGCACAGTACATTGCCCCCCAGATTGCTTCGCCTGTTCAAAACCGCCTCCCGGATCATGTTGACCGTGAGAAGCAGAGCATTTCCGAGCGGACTAGCAAAGCTGATAATCCCCAGACAGCAACAGAGGACCGCCCATCACTGCCGGAGCGAGCAAGTTCAGAGCTACCCCGCACGACAACTGCACCGGCACTACCACCTACCGCACAGGCTGCGAACATCGGCGAGCCCCGGATCATTCCCCGCTCCGACAACGCCAATGCGGCAATTCTTGCCGGCGACTCGACGCCCGGCAACACGCCGGCCTTCACGACGGCACTTGCCGCCACCAGCACCGCAAATACCGCGGCAACATCCGCACCTCCAGCCTTGTCTCCGGCCGTCCACACTGCGCTCAGTTCGCCAAACTGGAGCCAGGATTTTGGAAACCGGATCATCTGGCTGGCCAAGAACGACCAGCAGGTCGCCCAAATCAGCATCAATCCGCCACAACTGGGCCCGGTTCAAATTTCCATCTCACTCAGCGGCGACGTGGCGACCACCTCATTTGCCTCGCCCCACGCCGAAGTCAGACAGGCCATTCAGGACTCGCTACCCCAGCTACGTGAAATGTTCTCGACGGCAGGGATCAGTCTCGGTGAAGCCAATGTCGGCAGCCAATTGCCGTCACAGAACCGCGAAGCGGCTTTTCAATTTGCCAATGAGGCCCGCACCACCAGGGAAACCGCTATACTTTCGCCCGATAGTAACGCAAGCTCCGCCCCTTCCGGAACACCCGTTCAGCGCGGCCGGGGTTTGGTTGACCTGTTTGCGTAACCGGATTTCATGATCGACTAAAGAGGGAGAGACAATGGCCAAGGATGCCAAGCCAGCAGAAGAAGGGGCCGAAGCCCCCCCGAAAAAAAGCAAAAAACTGTTGATCATCATCCTCGCCGTCGTTCTGCTGCTGGTCCTGGCTGGCGGGGGCGCAGCCTACATGCTGCTCAAGCCGGATCACGCCGAGGACGACGAAGAAACCGCCGACGAAACAGCCAAGCCGGCTAAAAAGAAAGACAAGGAAGCGCATCCGGTCTTCATCAATCTTGATGCGTTTACGGTCAACCTCGTACCGGAAACCGGCGATCAATATCTTCAGGTAGCGCTTTCCCTTGAGGTCGAGGACGTGGCAGCCGAGCCCGAAGTCAAGGCCAAGATGCCGAAGATTCGCAACAATCTGACCCTCTTGCTGTCATCGAAAAAAGCGTCCGAGCTGTTGCCGAAGGAAGGCAAGGAACAACTGGCGGAAGCGCTCAAGAATGAAATCAACTCCATTGTCGACGCTCCGGTGAAGAAAAAGAAAGGCGCAGCCGAAACCCCCGATGGGCCGGTCAAGGCAGTGCTCTTCACTTCATTCATTATTCAGTAAGGATCCATGGCGGGAGATTTCCTATCCCAGGACGAGGTTGACGCCCTACTCAAGGGCGTCACCGGCGAGACCGACGAACCCGACGATAACGCGGGAGAAGGCGGTGGGATACGTTCGTACAACCTCGGCACCCAGGAACGGATCGTCCGCGGTCGGATGCCGACGCTGGAACTGGTCAACGAGCGCTTCGCGCGCTATCTGCGTATTGGCCTGTTCAATTACATGCATCGCAACGCCGAAATCTCGGTGGGTCCGATCCGGGTTCAGAAATACAGCGAATTCATCCGCAATCTCGTCGTCCCGACCAACCTGAATCTGGTCATTGCCAAGCCCTTGCGCGGTACCGCGTTGTTCGTCTTCGATCCGAATCTGGTATTTCTCGTCGTGGACAACATGTTCGGCGGCGATGGGCGCTTTCACACCCGCGTCGAAGGGCGTGATTTCACGGCCACCGAACAACGTATCATCCAGGGCTTGCTGAACGTCGTTTTCACCGAGTACAGCAAATCCTGGAAGCCGGTCTACGACATCAATTTCGAGTACATCCGCTCGGAAATGAACTCGCAGTTTGCCAACATCGCCACACCTTCGGAAATCGTTGTCTCAACGACTTTCACGCTGGAATTCGGCGGCGCCACGGCGGACATGCACATCTGTTTTCCGTATTCGATGCTGGAGCCGATCCGCGACCTGCTCTACAGCACGATGCAAAGCGACCAGCTGTCGACCGACAAGCGCTGGATCGGCACGCTACGCAAGCAGTTGCAAGGGGCTGAAGTTGAGATTGTCGCCCACCTGGGCACCGGCAAAATTTCGCTGCGCGAAATCCTCAGTCTCAAGGAGGGCGATGTCATCCCCCTGAACCTGTCGCCGCGTATC
>PHCF01000119.1:0-7970 GCA_002842145.1 Betaproteobacteria bacterium HGW-Betaproteobacteria-6
ACTTTTAGTGGCTGGCCTAATGAATTTCGCAACCGAAAACCTCGTCTTCGATCCCCAGATCATCCGCCGTTTTGATGTCAACGGCCCCCGTTACACGTCTTACCCGACGGCTGACCGCTTTGTCGAGGCTTTCGACTCGGAGGCTGCCAAGCTGTGGCTGGGCAAGCGCAACATAGGCGGCATAAGTCGACCTCTGTCATTATACTTCCACATACCTTTCTGTAACACTATTTGCTATTACTGCGCCTGCAACAAAATTATCACCAAGGATCACGGGCGCAGTGCGAAATACCTCCGCTATCTGGCAAAAGAGCTGGATATGCAGGCCGCGGCGCTGGAAGGTCGCGATGGCGAGCATGAAGTCATCCAGCTGCATTGGGGCGGTGGTACGCCAACCTTCCTGTCGCACGATGAAATGCGCCAGTTGATGGGCGAAACGCGCAAGCATTTCAAACTGCTTGACGGTGGTGAGTATTCGATCGAAGTCGATCCGCGCAAGGTCGATACGGCAACGGTTGCCCTGCTCGGCGAACTCGGTTTCAACCGCATGAGCGTCGGCGTTCAGGATTTCGATGAAAAGGTCCAGATCGCCGTTAATCGCGTGCAGAGCGAGGAAGAAACCTACAGCGTGATCCGCGATGCGCGGGCCAACGGTTTCAAGTCGGTTTCGGTCGATCTGATCTATGGTCTTCCACACCAGACGGTGATGGGTTTCAACCGGACCATCGAGCGCGTGCTGGCCATGGACCCGGATCGTTTGTCGATCTACAACTATGCGCACATGCCGAGCATGTTCAAACCGCAGCGCCGGATCAACGATGGCGACCTGCCGTCAGCCGATACCAAGCTGCAGATTCTGGCGCTGGCCATCAAGAAACTGACCGATGCCGGTTACGTCTTCATCGGCATGGATCACTTCGCCAAGCCCGATGACGAACTGGCCGTTGCCCAGCGTCAAGGTCGCTTGCATCGCAATTTTCAGGGGTATTCGACTTACGCCGACTGCGACATGCTGTCTTTCGGCATTTCGTCGATCAGCAAGGTCGGGCCAAGCTACTATCAGAACGTCAAGACAGCGGACGAGTACTACGATGCGCTTGATACCGGCACGCTGCCGGTATTCCGCGGTATCGAGTTGACAGCCGACGACATTCTGCGCCGCTCCATCATCCAGGCCCTGATGTGCCATTTCGAGCTGTCGATCGAGAGTATCGAAAGCGCCCATCTGATCGACTTCCGCAAGTATTTCGAGGCCGAGCTGGAGGATTTGAAAGAAATGGAGCGCGCCGGCCTGCTCAAGATCGAACGCGAATGGATTACTGTCCTGCCGCCGGGGCGTCTTCTGGTCCGCATCATTTCGATGGTCTTCGACCGTTATCTGCGGGCGGGGCGCCAGCGCGCGACCTATTCGAAGGTAATCTAAGCAGTATACAGCAGGTAGAGCGGGCAGTTAAACTGCCCGCTTTGCTTTTGTTGATCCTGTTCGATGCCTGATTCCGGTTTTCTTGCCCTTTTCCTTGTCGGCCTGCTCGGCGGGACGCATTGCGTCGGCATGTGTGGCGGCATTGTCGGCGCCCTGTCGATGGGCGTTACGGCGCGCTGGTCGATGCATCTCGCCTACAACGGCGGGCGAATTCTGTCCTATGCCGCGGCCGGCGCCATTGCCGGGGCGCTGGGGGCGGCCAGCATGGGGCTGGAGGGGCAGGTTCCGGCCCGCCTGATCCTTTATTTCATCGCCAATCTGATGCTGGTGGCGCTTGGCCTTTATTTGCTGGGGGTCACGCGGGCGCTGGCGTTCACAGAACGCGTCGGACAAAAGCTGTGGGTTCATCTGCAACCGCTGACCAAGCGCTTTCTGCCGGCGCGTAGTGTCGGCCAGGCTTTTCCGCTTGGCTTGCTCTGGGGCTGGCTGCCTTGCGGCCTGGTCTATAGCGCGCTTGCCAGTGCGCTGACAGCCGGTTCGGCAACGCGCGGTGGCCTGATGATGCTGGCTTTCGGCCTGGGAACCCTGCCCAATTTGTTGCTCGCCGGCATTGTTCTGGCGCGACTCAACGAATTCGTCCGGCGGCCGGTCGTGCGTACCTTGTCCGGCCTGTTGGTGCTAGGCTTTGGAATATATGGATTTTTCGGCCTTTTCCGTCTGGCAGGGCTGAGTTAGCTTGGAAGCGAGATCATGAAAATTCTCTTGCCGGTTGATGGTTCCGAATGTTCCTTGCGCGCAGTTGATCATCTGATTACGCACGTCGGATGGTTTCGCGACGTGCCGGAAATTCATCTGCTGCACGTCCATGCGCCGATTCCGATTGGTCGCGTTCAGGCCCATGTCGGCAAGGAAACGCTGCATGCCTACTATCTCGAAGAAGGGCAGGCGCATCTGGTCGATGCACAACAAAAGCTCGATGCAGCCGGGCGTTTTCATACGACACACATTCATGTCGGCCAGCCGGCCGAGGTGATTGCCAGGCTGGCCGACGAATTGGCTTGCGACCTCATCATCATGGGGGCGCACGGGCTGGGCGCTCTGGCCGGGTTGGTCATGGGGTCGGTGGCGACCCGGGTCCTGCATCTGGCGGCTTGCCCGGTGCTGCTCGTCAAATGACCGGGGCAGATAGCGGCCGGGTGGTCGAGTTTGCGATCGGCGGCATGACTTGTGCCGCCTGTTCGGCGCGGCTGGAGAAGGTGCTCAATCGTCAGGCCGGGATGCAGGCCAACGTTAATCTGGCGGCCGAACGGGCGCGCATTCGTCTTTCGGCCGGTGCCGATGAAGCCGCGGTGGTGGCTGCCGTTGCCAAGGCCGGCTTCACGGCGGCGGTGGTCGACGGACAAACGCGCGAACGTGAAAAAGCTGCAAAATTGCTCGTTTACCATCGCGAAATCCGCCGTTTCTGGATTTCGGTCGTGCTCACCTTGCCGCTGGTCGGGCAGATGCTTTTCATGTTTGGCGAGCATGGCCACATGAACGAGTTGCCGCGCTGGTTCCAGCTGGCATTGGCGACGCCGGTCCAGTTCTGGATCGGCTGGCGTTTCTACGATGGTGCTTTCAAGTCCCTGCGTGGTGGTGGGGCGAACATGGATGTGCTGGTGGCGCTCGGGACGAGCATGGCCTGGGGTTTTTCGGCGGTGGTGACGCTGTTCGGGCTGGCGCAGCATGTCTATTTCGAGGCCGGTGCGGCGGTCATCACGCTGGTCCTGCTCGGCAAGTTGCTTGAAGCACGGGCCAAGGCGCGGACCTCGGAGGCCATCGAGTCGCTGATCCGTCTGCAGCCGAAGACGGCGCGCGTCGAACGCGATGGCCAGTGGATAGACATGCCGGTCGAGGCCTTGATGCCGGGCGATATTTTCCTCGTGCGTCCGGGTGAAAGCGTGCCGGTCGACGGCGAACTGATTGACGGTGAGTCGAGCGTCAACGAGGCGATGCTGACTGGCGAGAGCATGCCGGTGGGCAAGCGGGCTGGCGACAAGGTTTTTGCCGCGACGGCCAATGGCCAAGGGGCGATGCGCTGCCGGGCGACTGGCGTTGGCGAACACACGCTGCTCGCCGGCATCATCCGCATGGTCGGCGAGGCGCAGGGCTCGAAGGCGCCGGTACAGCGGCTGGCCGACCGGATTTCCGCGATTTTCGTGCCGACGGTTTGCGTCATTGCGCTTGCCACCTTTGCCGGCTGGTGGGGGTATTCAGGCGATTTTGCCGAAGCGCTGGTCAATGCCGTTGCCGTGCTCGTCATTGCCTGTCCGTGCGCGCTGGGGCTGGCGACGCCGACCGCGATCATGGTCGGCACCGGGCAGGGGGCGCGCGCCGGCATTCTGGTCAAGAACGCCGAGGCGTTAGAGCGGGCCGAGAAGATCACCGTGCTGGCGCTGGATAAGACCGGAACGCTGACCTGCGGCACGCCCCAGGTCACCGATGTCGTGCCCTACGGCCTGTCGCGCGATGAGGCGCTCGGTCTGGCGGCGGCGCTCGAGGAAAATTCCGAGCATCCGTTGGCGCGGGCTGTCGTGGCGGCCACTGCTACGGTCAACCGGAAAAAAGCGGCAAATTTCAAATCCCTGGCCGGGCATGGCGTCGAAGGCGAGGTCGATGGCCGGACGCTGCGCCTCGGGTCGCCGAGCTGGCTGGGGCTGGCTGACGACGCGACGGTGGCTGAATTGCAGCGGGCCGGCAAGACGGTCGTCGTGCTCGCCGAAGGCGAGGTCGTGCTGGCCCTGTTTGCCGTTGCCGACGCCTTGCGGGCGACCTCGCGGGCGGCTGTCGACAAGCTGCGCGAACGCGGTATCCGGGTCGTCATGCTGACCGGCGACAACGCGGCGACGGCCGCGGCGATTGCTGCCGAGGCCGGCATCGCCGAGTTCCGCGCCGGCATTCTGCCCGGCGACAAGGCGGCGGCGATCAAGGAATTGAAATCGGCCGGCGGTTTGGTGGCCATGGTCGGCGACGGCATCAACGATGCGCCGGCCCTTGCCGCGGCCGATGTCAGCTTCGCCATCGGGGCCGGTTCCGACGCGGCGGTGGAGGCGGCGGATTTAACATTGATTCGTAGCGACCTGCTTGGCGTTGTCGACGCAATCGCCCTATCGGCGGCCACTCTGGGCAAAATTCGGCAAAATCTTTTCTTTGCATTCATCTACAATGTGGCGGGAATTCCGCTCGCGGCCATGGGCTTGCTTAATCCGGTGGTGGCGGGGGCTGCCATGGCGATGAGTTCGGTATCGGTGGTGTCGAACTCGCTGCTGTTGAAGCGCTGGCAGGCGGGACGCTGAACGGAAGCAAGGACAAGAGGTTTCGATGAGGGCTGGAGTCGGAGGAAAGTCGGTTTTGCGGGAAGACGCCGGAAAGGGCAAGGGCGATCAGCCGGCGTTGACAGAACGGGAGTCGATGTTCCAGACGACGATGGAAGCGGCGCAGGTCGGCATCTTCGTCTTGCAGGATCGGCGTTTCAAATACGTCAATCCCTACCTGACCCGTCTCTTCGGCTACAGCGCCGAGGAAATGATCGAGCATATGGGGCCGCTCGATGTGGTTGCTCCAGAGTTGCATGCCTTCATCGATGAGCAGATGCAAGCCAGACTCTCCGGTGTCAGCGGGCATTACTATGAAATTTCCGCCATACGCAAGGACGGCTCGGCGTTTCCGGCCATGATTTACGGAGCGCCGGCGAGCTTCGATGGACGGCCGGCTTCGGTCGGAACCCTGCTCGATATTTCCGCGCAGAAGGCAGCCGAAAACCGCATCCGGGAACTGGCCGACTATGACGTGCTGACCGGCTTGCCCAACCGTCGCCTGTTGCGCGAACGTTCTGTCCTGTTGCTGGCGGCGGCCGAACGGGACAAGAGCGAAATTGCCGTGATCTTTCTCGATCTCGATCATTTCAAGCGGGTCAATGACTCGCTCGGCCACAGTGTTGGCGACGAACTCCTGGTCGAAGTGGCGCGCCGGCTTGATACCGTCGTGCGGCGCATCGATACGGTGGCCAGGCTCGGCGGCGACGAGTTCATTTTTGCCATGCCGGGGTTTCATACGGCCGCCGCCGCCGAGGTGGCACGGCGCCTGATCGATGTCTTTGCCCGGCCGTTTGAAGTGGCGGGGCATGAGCTGACCATCACGCCATCGCTCGGCATCAGCATTTATCCGCATGACGGGCAGGATCTCGAAACCCTGCTCAAGAATGCCGACACGGCGATGTACCGGGCCAAGGAAATCGGCCGCAATACCTTCCAGTTTTACGCCACCGAGATGAACACGGCGACGCTCGATCGCCTGCTCATGGAAAGCAATCTGCGGCGCGCCCTGGCGCAGGGCGAATTTATCCTCCAGTATCAGCCGCTGGTCAATCTGCGCACCGGCCTCGTGATCGGCGTCGAAGCGCTGATCCGCTGGCAGCATCCGGAACTCGGCACGATCATGCCGGACAACTTCATTCATGTTGCCGAAGAAACCGGGCTGATCAACCCGATTGGCGACTGGGTACTCTGTGAAGCCTGCCGGCAGGCCAAAGCCTGGTGCGACGAGGGACTGCCGGCGCTGGTCGTCGCCGTCAACGTGGCGCCCGTGCAGTTCCGCCAACCGGGTTTTGTCGAAATGGTGGCCGGCGCCCTGGCCGCCTCGGGTCTTGAGGCCGGCCTGCTCGAACTGGAACTGACCGAGCGCACGGTCATGCACGATGCCGATATCAATCTCGGCACGCTGTCGGCGCTGCATCGCATGGGCGTCGAACTGTCGCTCGACGATTTCGGCACCGGCTATTCCTCGCTCGCCTATCTCAAGCGTTTTCCGGTCGGCAAGCTCAAGATCGACCGTTCCTTCGTCAACGATCTCGAAACCGACCCTGACGACTGGGCCATCGCTTCGACCATCGTCAGCATGGGCCGCAGCCTGCGCATGACCGTACTTGCCGAAGGCGTCGAAACCGCCGAACAGTTGGCGCAATTGCGTAAAATGGGCTGCGACATGGCGCAAGGCTATTATTTCAGTCGGCCGACATCGGCGGCCGGCATAGCCGAAATCCTGCGTCAGCAACCCTTCGTGGATAGGTAAATAGTATGGAAAATACAATCATCAAGGTCGGCGGCATGAGCTGCCAGGGCTGCGTCAAGAACATCGGTGGCGTGCTCGGCGGCATGGCCGGTGTCACCAGCGCCGAAGTCTCGCTGGAGGCAGGCGAAGCCAAGGTCGCTTTCGATCCGCAGACGGTGACGCGCGATGCGCTGGTCGCCGCCATCGAGGATGCCGGCTTCGACGCTGAATAAAACAACTACAGTTTTCGAGAGAACAGCCGTGCCCGAAGAAAAAATCAGATTGACCCAGCTTTCCCATGGTGGCGGCTGCGGCTGCAAGATTGCGCCCGCCGTCCTCCAGCAGATTCTCGCCGGCGCCCCGTCGGGCATCATTCCGCCGCAACTCCTGGTCGGCACCGAGACCAGTGATGACGCTGCGGTTTATCAGATCAACCCGCAGCAGGCGATCGTCGCGACCACCGATTTCTTCATGCCGATTGTCGACGACCCCTACGATTTCGGCCGCATCGCCGCCACTAACGCCATCTCCGACGTGTACGCCATGGGCGGCACGCCGCTCTTCGCGCTGGCCATCGTCGGCATGCCGGTCAACACGCTGCCGCTGGAAACCATCGGCAAGATATTGCAGGGCGGCGAGGCCGTCTGCCGCGCTGCCTGCATCCCGATTGCCGGCGGCCATACCATCGATTCGGTCGAACCGATTTACGGCCTGGTCGCCATCGGCATCGTCAATCCGACCCATCTCAAGCGCAACAGCGGCGCCAAACCGGGCGACAAGCTGATCCTCGGCAAGCAACTCGGCGTCGGCGTCTATAGCGCAGCGCTCAAGAAAGACCTGCTCCACGCCACCGATTACGACGCCATGGTCGATACCACCACCCAGCTCAATACGCCCGGGCCGATGCTGGCCTGTCTTGAAGGGGTCCATGCTGTCACCGATGTCACCGGATTCGGCCTGGCCGGCCATCTGCTCGAAGTGTGCAAGGGCAGCAAGGTGCGCGCCACGGTCAACTACGCCGACCTGCCGCTGCTCCCCCGCGCCCGCGAATTTGTCGACGCCGGTCACATGACCGGCGCCTCAGGCCGCAATTGGGCCAGCTACGGCGAGTACGTGACCTTGGCCGAAAATCTGGAAAGTGCGGCCAAAACCCTGGTCACCGATCCCCAAACCTCGGGTGGTCTGCTCGTTTCATGCACGGCTGAAACAGTGACGGAAGTGTTGTCGGTGTTCCTGCAGCAGGGGTTCTCGCACGTTTCCGTGATTGGGGAAATTGGTGAGGGCGAGGTGGGGGTTGATGTTGTTTGACCGGCTAGGTTTAGGGGCATCCGCGCGTTGGCAGGTGTTCTACTAAATTAACTTGGGGTTCCGCCCTTGCGGGGCGTCTCACTTTCTTTTGCTTCGCCAAAAGAAAGTAAGCAAAGAAAAGGCGACCCTGGGTCGGTGCCGGCTGCGCCGG
>PHCF01000119.1:8052-11614 GCA_002842145.1 Betaproteobacteria bacterium HGW-Betaproteobacteria-6
CGGCTGGCGTTGTCTGAGCCGCAGGCGAGTTTAGCCAGCCGCCCGGCCTGCCGAGTAGCGCAAGGAACCCCGAAGGGGCGCCGACCTTGGGGTCGCCTTCTTTTTGGCTACTTTTTCTTGGCGAAGCAAGAAAAAGTACGCCCGCCAACAGGGCGGAACCCCAAGCCAATTCAACGGGAAATCGCCAAATAAGCGGAACCCCATGCCACCTCAGACTCCCGCCGGCACCTTCTCCACCCAGATATGCCGGGCGACGGCATGTTCCAGCGCCAATTCCACCTCGTCGGCGAAGATCACGGTCATCGGCCGTTGCTGCAGCACCCGGATCGGGCGATTTTCGGCCAGCCCGTAGGCGGTCAGTTGCTCTCGCTGGAGCGGGTCGATTTCATCGCCGAGCGCCGCAAGGCGAACCTCGGTGCCGGGCGGGATGAAGGCGAGGGGCAGGCGGACTTCGTGGGCGGGACTCATGACCAGACGGCGCGGAGGAGGATATTGAACAGGCCGCCGACGAAGAAGGCGAAGGGGACGATGATGGCGACCATGCCGAAAGCGACCCTGGTGCCTTGCTCCTTGACCATCATCATGAGGCTGGCGAAGCAGGGGATGAACAGGGTGATGGTGATCATCCCGACGACGGCCTGAATCGGACTCAGGCTGTGCGCCATGGCAAACAGGCCGGTGGCGCCGAAGTCGCGGCGCAGGAAGCCCATGACGAAGGCGGCCGAGGCTTCCTTGGGCAGGCCGAGCCAGCCGGAAACCAGTGGTTCGCCGGCTTCGATGATGGCCGGCAGGGCGCCGGATTTATCCAGCGCGAACATGATGAAGGTGCCGAGCAGAAAGAGCGGGATGACTTCAATGAGGTACCACTTGAGCCGGCCGCCGGTTTTCTTGAGGACATTGGCGATGATCGGCAGGCGCATCGGTGGCAGTTCGGTGACCAGCGGGATGCGTCGGCCGGGAATGAGCCTGGCGGCCAGAAAGCCGGAGAGCAGCAGGACCCCGACCATGGCCAGCGCCCAGACGAGCACGGCGGTGAATGACACACCGCCGAGCATGCCGAGGACGACGCCGAGTTGCGCCGAGCACGGGATGGCCAGGGCGAGCAGGAAAATGGTGATCAGCCGTTCGCGCGGGCTGTGCAGGATGCGCGTGGTCAGCGTCGCCATCGTCACGCAGCCGAGGCCGAGGACCATGGGCAGGACGGCGCGGCCGTTGAGGCCGATGAGCGAGAACAGGCGGTTGGCAATGACGGTGAGGCGCGGCAGGTAGCCGGAGTCTTCGAGCACGCCGAAGGCAAAGAAGAAGGTCGTGACGATGGGCAGGATGAGGGCCAGCGCATAGGTCATGCCCATGGTCCACAGGCCGTACTGGCCGACCAGCAAGTCCTGCAGCCAGCCGGGGCCGGCCAGCGTGCCGACCAGATTGGTGAAGGCCGGGTTGAGGATGCCTTCGAACAGGTCGTTTTCAAGGAGCCCGACGAGGACTGTGGCGCCGAAAACACCGACGAATTGATAGACGGCGTAGAGCACACCGAGCAGGATGGGCACGCCCCAGAGCGGGTGGACGACGTACTGGCCGAGGCGTTGCGAGAGCAGCGGGCTGCTCTTGACGGCGCGCTGGATGACGCTGGCGGCCAGCGCATCGGCCGCTTCGGTTCGTTCGCGGGCGAGCAGGGCGGGGAGATCGCCATCGCTACGGTCGACTGCGTTTTTACGCAAATTTTCCAGTTGACCGTGGGATTCGCCAGCGTGCTCGGCCAGCCAGTCGGCGACGACCGAATCGCCACCAAGATAAAGAATGGCCAGCCCGCGCGCCGCCAGTTTCGGGTGCGGGGCGAGGCGCGTGATGGCCTCGGCCATGCTGGCGATTTCGGCCTCGATCTCCGGGTCGTAGCGCAGCAGCGCTTCGGCGCGCTGGGCATGGCCGAGGCCGTGCGTCAGTTCGCCGATCCCCTCGCCGCCGGTGGCGACGGTGGCCAGCACGGGGATGCCAAGCTCTTCGGATAGCGCCGGGATGTCGACCATGACGCCGCGGGCGGCCGCTTCGTCGTGCATGTTGAGGGCCAGCACCATGGGCACACCGAGTTCGGCCAGCAGGGCGGTCAAAGTCAGCGTACGGCGCAGGTTCTTGGCATCGCCGACTTGCACGAGGCAGCGCGATGATTCATTGAGCAGGGCGCGCATGGTCGCCCGTTCGTCATCGCTGCGCGAGGGCAGGGCAAGCACGCCGGGCGTATCGAGGAGCATCGCCTCGCGGTCGAAGCGGGCGCTGGCGCGGGTGACTTCAACGGTCGTCCCGGGGTAGTTCGAGACGTTGACGTAGGCGCCGGTCAGGCGGTGAAAGAGGACGGATTTGCCGACGTTGGGGTGGCCGACAAGCAGGATGGCGTTGGCGGCTGAGGCGGAGGTGGTCACGTTCAAAGAATTTCTGGTCTTGCCGGGGAGACCGTCACTCTACGCCGGTTTGAAAAGGGATTTGCTGATCTGCGGCAAGTTTTGGCCGGGTGACTGCCACGGTCGACCGGAAATTCCGGACAAAATTGAAATCCAGGCTCAGGCGGCGAGCGGAAGGCTGGCGGTGGCATGGGCATCGCACTGACGCGCCTCCTTCAAGCACGTGTGGGCGCAGGAGGCGCAACGGCCACAATCCATGGTGACGCCCAGTTCGCGCCGCAGGTCGCCCAGGGTACGGGCGCCGCCGCGGGCGGCTTCGTGAATCTGACGGTCGGTGACTGCCTTGCAGACGCAGACGTACATGAACTGCCTCCTCAATTGCGTTTAATGCGAACAATTCTCATGTCAACAACTATCATTTTTCACCCCATGGCCAAACGGTGTGTGGGGTTTGCGACAAACGACAGCGTCCATTGAGTGCGTGAGCAATTCGCGAGCCAGCACCGGCTGAAACGAAAAAGCCGCAGGCTGGCTGCGGCTTTTAACGGATCGGGCGTCGGTTGGCTCAGCCTTCGCCCGGCTCCATGTGTGCCTGCAGGTAGTTCGGCAGCGTCACATCCTTGATCAGCGTCTGCTGCGTCTCCAGCCAGTCGATGGCCTCTTCGCAGTGCTCGAGCAGTTCCTCAAGCAAGTCGCGGCTGACGTAATCCTGCAGTTCCTCGCACAGGGCAATCGACTCGACCAGCAACGGGCGCTGGATCTCGCGTTCATACTTGAGGTCGCCGGCCAGGCATTCGACGACATGCTCGCCGATCAGCAGCTTGCCGAGATTTTGCAGGTTGGGCAGGCCTTCCAGGAAAAGCACCCGCTCGATGATCTCGTCGGCTTCCTTCATGACGCGGATCGACTGCTTGTACTGGTAGTCGTTGAGCTTTTCCAGCCCCCAGTTGCGGAACATCCGGGCGTGCAGGAAATACTGATTGATCGAAGTCAGCTCGTTCTTGAGCACCTTGTTGAGGGCTTCGATGACCTTCTTGTCGCCTTTCATCGTCGCCGCTCCTTATGCCGGGTTGCCCGAGCCCATCTGGCTCTGCAGGTAATTGGGCAGGCCGACCAGATCGATCAGTCTGAGCTGCTTTTCGAGGAAATAGGCGTGGTCCATTTCGGTA
>PHCF01000120.1:0-22583 GCA_002842145.1 Betaproteobacteria bacterium HGW-Betaproteobacteria-6
CGCCGGCCTCATCCGCCTCGGTCTGGAAAATCGCATCAAATCCGTGTTGACCGCAGAACAGTCGCTGCCGGCCCCCGGCCAGGGCGCGCTCGGCATCGAGCTGATCGATGGCGCGGCCGACATGGCCGACGTTGTCGCGCCGCTTAACGACCCCGACACCGCGCACTGCGTCAGGGCCGAACGCGCCTTCTCGCGCGCCCTTGGCGGCAGTTGTCAGGTGCCGCTGGGGGGCTACGCGATCATCGACAACGGCCAGCTCTGGTTGCGCGGCTTTGTCGCCACGGCCGACGGCAAGGAAGTGGTCAGCGCCGAACTGCGCGGCAATCCGGCCGACGACGAAGTGCTTGGTCTGCAATTGGCTGCCGACCTGCGCGCCAAGGGCGCCGATGCCATCCTCGCCAAGCTGGCCTGCCACGCTTAAATCGGTATGACCTTACGCGGCCCGCTGGCCGGCCGAACCATCGTCGTCACGCGGCCACAGGCGCAGGCAGCGCCCCTGGCCGAGGCGATCGTGGCGGCCGGCGGTACGCCGCTGATTTTTCCGTTGCTTGAAATCTCGCCGGCCGCTGATTCCCGGCCGCTGGCTGAAGCCGCTGCCCGGCTGGGCGACTATGCCCTAGCCGTGTTCATCAGCCCGAATGCCGTCGATCATGCGTTGCCGGCTTTGCTGGCGCCAGCCCCCTGGCCCGAAACGCTGATCCCTGCCGCGGTCGGCCAGGGCACCGTGAAAGTACTGGCCGAGCGCGGTATCGACAGCTGCATCGCGCCGAGCGAACGTTTCGATTCCGAAGCCCTGCTTGAATTGCCCGACCTGGCCGCCGAGCGCGTCGCCGGCAAACGTGTTGCCATCTTTCGTGGCGACGGCGGCCGTGAACTGCTCGCCGATTCCTTGCGTGCTCGCGGGGCGACGGTCGATTGCATCACCTGTTACCACCGCTCCGGTCCGTCCGGCGGCATGGCGCCACTGATCGCCGCGTGGCGCGCCGGCCGGCTCGATGCGCTGACCGTGTCGAGCAGCGAAGGGCTGCGTTACCTGGTCGATCAACTCGACGCCGAAGGTCGCGCCTTCCTGCAAGAAACGCCCCTTTTCGTACCCCATGCCCGCATTGCCGAAAACGCCCGGGCATTGGGTTTAAGCAACATTATCCTCACCGCTGCAGCCGACGCCGGCATCCTCGCCGGCTTAGTTGCTTATAATTGGCCGGCATGATGCCCGAAAACGAAAATCCCTCCCCCGCTAACCTTCCTCCCGTGCCGTTGCCGCGCGCCAAACGGACTAGCCCGTGGCCGTTCGTGGCACTTGCCGCGCTGGCCCTGGCCGGCTGGCAGTGGTTCGACACGCACCAGAAATTGCAGCACGTCGAGCAACAGGTCAGCCAGAAACTGGCCGAGTTCGACACCGGTAGCAAGGAAGATCGCGGCGCCCAGAAGCAGTCGCGCGAACAGGTCGAGGCCCTGCAGGCCCATCTCGGCGCCATCGACGGCAAGATTGCCGAATTCCAGGCGCAATCTGCCGGTCGCCGTGCTTGCCTTGCAAGCCGCCGACGCCCAGCTGGCCCGTCTCGACCGCCCGGCGCATCTGCCGCTGCGCAAGGCGCTGGCCAAGGATCTGGCCCGCCTCAAGGCGCTGCCGTTTGTCGACATGGCCGGCATCAGCCTGCGTCTGGAACAGGTGTTGGTCGGCATCGACAAGCTACCCCTTGCCTCCTACGGTCGACCGGAAAAAAAGGCCGAAAATGAAATGCCCGCCGCGGACCAAGCCTGGTGGCAAAGTACTGGCCGCGCGATCTGGCAGGAAGTGAAGGGCTTGATCCGCATCCAGCGTTTCGACCATGACGACGCGGCCTTGCTGGCGCCCGGCCAGAGCTACCTGCTCCGCGAGAATCTCAAACTGCGCCTGCTCAACGCCCGGCTTGCCCTGTTTGCCCGCGACCAATGGACTTTCCAGAATGAATTGAAAGTCGCCCAGGACATGCTGGGTCGCCATTTCGTGCCGGACGACAAGGCTGTGGCGGCCGACCGGACGGCGTTGCGCCAGATGATGGCGAGCGAAATCAAGATCGACTTGCCGTCCCTCAACGATAGCCTGGCCGCGCTGCGCAGCCTGCGTCAGGGCAAGGAAAAGCAGTGAGAGGGCTGTTCTGGATCATCACCCTGTGCGGGCTGGCCGTCGCCGTCGCGCTCGGCGCCCGCGAGAACGAAGGCTACGTGCTGCTCGTCTTGCCGCCGTGGCGTGCCGAGGTTTCGCTCAACCTCTTCATCGTCGCGTTGTTGGCCCTTTTCTTCGTGCTTTACGTCGGCACGCGCGCCCTTGCGGTCACCCTCGGCATGCCGAGGCGGGTGAGCGAATATCGCGCCCGGCGCCAGCGCGAAAGCGCCAGCCTGGTCTTTCAGGATGCCGTTCGCCTGCTCTTTGAAGGGCGTTTCGGACAGGCTCTGAAAAAGGCCAGCGAAGCGCACGGGGCCGGGACTGCCCCCGGCTTGTCGGCCCTCATCGCCGCTCGCGCTGCCCAGCGCATGCGCGAACCGGAAAAGCAGCAATACTGGCTGGAGCACGCCAAGACCGACGACCCCCGCACCGAGGCGGCGACCTTGATGCTCGATGCCGAAATGGCCAACGAGGCACGTCGTTTCGAGGAGTCGCTGGCCGCCCTCGAAAAACTCCAGGGCAAGCAGGGGCGCCACATCGCCGCGCTGCGCCTTGAATTGCGTGCCCGGCAGGGGTTGAGCGACTGGGACGGCGTGCTCAAGCTGGTCCGGCAGCTGGCCAAGCGCGACGCGCTGCCGCTCGAAGTGGTCAGCGAAATCCGCACCCAGGCGCATCTCGGCAACATCGCCAAGCGGGTCGCCGATCAGGGCAAGTTGACAGCCTATTTGCGCGCCCTTCCCGAGGCCGAACGCGGTCGTCGCGTGGTCCTCGCCGCGGCCCGGGCGCTGGTCGGACTGGGGGCTGATGCCGAGGCCCAGAAACTGATTGAGGCAGTCCTCGATGCGCTGGAGAAAGACGACGAATGGCAGTCTGAACTGGTGGCCATTTATGGTCGCCTGACCAACAGCGAACAAACTGCCCGCATCGCCAAGGCCGAGGGCTGGCTGCGCCAGCACCCCGACGATGCGCGCCTGCTCAAGGCCCTAGGGCGGATGTGTCTGCGCCAGCGCCTGTGGGGCAAGGCGCAAAGCTATCTCGAAGCGTCGCTGTCGGTTGCCCCGTCGCAACAAGGCCACCTCGAACTGGCCCGGCTATTCGATCTGCTCGAGCGTCCGGATGAAGCCAACAAGCACTACCGGGCCAGCGCCCTGCTGGATGGTCGGTAGGGCGGTCGCCTGTCTGGTCGTTAGCCAATAACTGGCGACTAGACCGCCCAGTCCTGCGGCTTGAGGAAGACTTCGTAGAGTTCGGCTTCCGGCGTGCCGGCTTCCGGTTGCCAGTCGTAGCGCCATTTGACGATCGGCGGTAGCGACATCAGGATCGATTCGGTGCGCCCGCCCGACTGCAGGCCGAACAGGGTGCCGCGGTCCCAGACCAGATTGAATTCGACATAGCGACCGCGGCGGTAGGCCTGGAAGTCGCGTTCGCGCTCACCAAACGGCATCTCCCGGCGCTTGGCGAGAACCGGCAGGTAGGCCTGGGTAAAAGCGTTGCCCACTGCTTGCGTCAGCTCGAAGCAGCGTTCGAACCCGCCTTCGTTGAGGTCGTCGAAGAAAATGCCGCCGACGCCACGTGGCTCATTGCGGTGCTTGAGAAAGAAATAGCGGTCGCACCAGTCCTTGTATTTGGAGTAGACCTCGTCGCCAAAGGGGGTCAGCGCGTCCTTGCAGGTGCGGTGAAAATGCGCCACATCCTCGCGTTGACCGTAGTAGGGTGTCATGTCCATGCCGCCGCCGAACCAGAAGACATCCTCCTCGCCGGGCTGGCTGGCGACAAAGCAGCGGACATTCATGTGCGCTGTCGGGCAATAGGGATTGCGGGGATGCAGGACCAGCGAGACACCCATGGCTTCCCAGGCGCGTCCGGCCAGATGAGGGCGGACGGCGGTTGCCGAAGCCGGGAGCGATTGGCCGGTGACATGTGAGAAATTGACGCCGCCCCGTTCGAAGAAGTTGCCTTCCTCGATCAGCCGGGTCTTGCCGCCGCCGCCCTCCGACCGCTGCCAGCTGTCGGTCATGAACGGCTGTCCGTCGAATGCCGAGAGTTCGGCGACGATACGTTCCTGGAGTCCTGTGAAGTATTCCTTGAGGCGGTCGATCTGAATTGGGTGCTCGGACATGAGTCGCGCTTTCGTCTAGTTTTCGGATTGGTAGATGGCGTAGCGATTGCGCCCATCGCCCTTCGCCTTGTACATGGCTTGATCGGCCATGCTCAGCAGGTGTTGGGGAGAAACCTGCTTTTCGGCCCCGCCTTCGGCAATGGCAAGACCGATGGAGGCACTGACTTGTAACGGGTGGCCATTGACCACGAAAGGCTCGCCAAGGGCGGCGATGCACGCTTGCGCAACCCGCTCGGCCGCTTCTTGGGGAATATCCGTGTCGCTGAGCAGAATCAGGAACTCGTCGCCGCCGAGTCGTGCCAGCATATCGACGTCGCGGACACAGCTGCGCAGACGTTCGCCGAGGGCGATCAACAAGGCGTCACCCGTCTGGTGACCGTAGGTGTCGTTGATCGGCTTGAAGTTGTCGAGATCGAGAAAGAGCAGGGCCAGGCCGCGTTTGCTGCGCTGGATGCGCAGCATTTCATATTCCAGACGATGGTTGATGGCCAGGCGATTGGGCAGCCCGGTCAGCGTGTCGTGCATGGCCATGCTGGCGAGCTTTTGCTCCTGTTCCAGCAGTTTGCCCTGAAGGCGGTTGAAGCTTTCCGCCACATCGGCGATCTCGCGGGTCGATTGTGCCTCGATCGGATGCATCGGCCGGGTTCCCTCGGCCATTTCATGGAGGTCGCGGGCCAGACTGGCGATCGGTTGCAGTAGTCGGTTCAGTGCGGCGAGCAGCAAGATCAGGCTGGGCAGACCTAGCAGGGCTGCGATCAGCAGGATGTTGCGCAGCGTGTTGGCGACCGGTTCGAAGGCGCTTTCGGTGGGTTGCCGCGATATGAGCAGCCAGTTGGCGTGAGGAATGTCCTCGATGGACACCAATTCCCGCGCGCCGCCCGGCTGTTCGATAATCCGGATGCCGCGGACGCCTTCGATCGCTGAATCCAAGACCTGGTCTTTTCCCGGCTCAGGCATTCTGGTGACGGCGACCTTGATGTCGGAGGCCAGGGCAAAGACGCGGTGGCGCGGCGAGATCAACTGGTAGCTACCGGCCTGGCCCGGGCTGGCGCCAAGAATCAGGTCGAGAAAGCCTGTTGTCGCCAACGGTGTGACCCCGATCAGGATGCCTTCGAGCGTTTGGTCGGGGCGCAACAACGGAATGGCAATGACGATGGCCGGCTGATTGGTTGCCCGGGCAATCAGTGGTTTGCTGAAAACAGTCTTTTTACTGGCCGAGACATCAATGAACCAGTCCCGGTCGACAAAGGACTTGGGCCGGGTTTTCAAATGCGGCGCATCGGCAATCGGCGGGCCACCATCCGGCGGAATGATCAACAGGCCGGTCGGGAACATCTCCAATATGGACCGTTGTTCGGTGAGCCAGCGTTGCATGGCATCCGGGTTGCCCAACAAGGGGCGGGGAATGCTGTCGGCAATTCGGTGCAGGCTTTCCTCGCGCAGATGCAGCTTGCCGTCGATGTCATGGGCGACGTATTGCGTGGTTTCCAGTTGTTGCTTGGAAACCATCGCGCGCATGTCTTCGTGCAGGATGCGCGTGACAAAAAAAGTGATCAGGCTGATGCCGCCAACGAACAGCAGCCCGACCACGGCGACGATCCGGGTTTTCAGGCTGCAGCCGAGACAGAGGCGCATCATCGATCCGGGGGCGTCGCGTTGGCGAATCAGCGGGAGATCGCGCGGTAGCCGATGTCCTTGCGGAATTGCATGCCATTCCAGCTGATCTGGACTGCCGATTCGTAAGCCAGTTTCTGGGCCAGCTTGATATTTTCACCGAGTGCCGTGACGCACAGCACGCGGCCACCGCTGGTGATGACCTTGCCGTCCTGCTCGGCCGTGCCGGCGTGAAAAACGTGGCAGTCTTCGCCGAAGCTGTTGCCTCCGGGCAGCCCCTGGATGACATCGCCCTTCTGCGGGGTGTCCGGATAGTTGGCAGCAGCCAGTACGACCCCGAGCGCAATGCGGCGATCCCACTCGGCTTCGACCTGATCGAGGGTGCCGGCGATGCCGTGTTCGAGCAGTTCGACGAAGTCGGACTTCAGGCGCATGAGGATGGGCTGGGTTTCCGGGTCGCCCATGCGGCAGTTGAATTCGAGCGTCTTGAGCGAGCCGTCCTTGCCGATCATCAGGCCGGCGTAGAGGAAGCCGGTGAACGGGATGCCGTCGGCAGCCATGCCGCGCACGGTCGGCAGGATGATTTCGCGCATCGCCCGGGCGTGGATTTCCGGGGTGACGCACGGGGCGGGCGAGTAGGCACCCATGCCGCCGGTGTTGGGGCCGGTGTCGCCGTCGCCGATGCGCTTGTGGTCCTGGCTGGAGGCCAGGGCAAGGACATTCTTGCCGTCGACCATGACGATGAAGCTGGCTTCCTCGCCGTCAAGGAAGTCCTCGATGACGACTCGGGCGCCGGCATCGCCGAGTTTGTTGCCGGACAGCATGTCGTCAATGGCAGCGTGGGCTTCCTCGAGCGTCATGGCGACGACGACACCCTTGCCGGCGGCCAGGCCATCGGCCTTGATGACGATCGGCGCGCCTTGCTTGTCGATGTAGGCGTGTGCTGCGGTCGACTCGGAAAAAGTCTCAAAACCAGCTGTCGGAATATTGTGGCGCGCCATGAAACGCTTGGCGAAATCCTTGGAGGATTCAAGCTGGGCCGCTTCCTTGGTGGGGCCAAAAATCTTCAGGCCACGGGCGCGAAAGATGTTGACGATGCCCGCGGCGAGCGGCGCTTCCGGGCCGACAACGGTAAGGCGAACCTTGTTCTGCTCGGCGAAATCAGCCAGGGCTTCCGGGTCGGTGATATTGACGTTTTCCAGCTCGTGTTCACGCGCCGTGCCGGCATTGCCGGGGGCGACGTAAACCTTCTGCATGCCTTGGGTCTGCGCCAGGCGCCAGGCCATGGCGTGCTCGCGGCCGCCGGAACCGATGACTAGTAATTTCATGCTCAATTTTCCTTGTTATTCCGGAGCGATGTCGTGGACGGGAAGACCGTGACGCAGCGAGGAGGCAAAGCCGGTGCGATTGCACGGCGAGGCGAAGCCGATGAAGTCACGGTGCGGCCGGGCACGAGATCAATGGCGGAAGTGGCGGGCGCCGGTGAAGACCATGGCCAGGCCATGCTCGTCGGCCGCGGCAATGACTTCCTCGTCGCGCATCGAACCGCCCGGCTGGATGACGGCCTTGGCGCCGGCTGCAGCCAGCACATCGACCCCGTCGCGGAACGGGAAGAAGGCATCCGATGCCACGACCGAACCATTGAGGTCAAGGCCGGCGTGCTGGGCCTTGATGCTGGCGATCTTGGTCGAATCGACACGGCTCATCTGGCCGGCGCCGACGCCGAGCGTCATGCCGTTGCCGCAGAAGACGATGGCGTTGGACTTGACGAACTTGGCGACGCGCTCGGCGAAGAGCAGGTCTTCGATCTGTTGTGCGGTCGGCTGGACCTTGGTGACGATCTTCAGTCCCGAAGCCTGGGCCGTGAAATTGTCCGGCGTCTGGACGAGCAGGCCGCCACCGACGCGCTTGTATTCAAGGGCGTTGAGCTGGCGCGAGATCGGCACGACGAGGACGCGCAGGTTGGTCTTGCCGGCCAGCGCGGCTTTGGCTTCAGCGGTGAAGGAGGGGGCGATCAGCACTTCGACGAAGTGCTTGCGCTCGTTCATGGCGTTGACCACATCGATGCCGACTTCGCCGTTGAAGGCGATGATGCCGCCGAAGGCCGAGGTCGAGTCGGTCTTGAAGGACTTTTCATAAGCACCGAGCAGCGTGCCGTCGATGGCCACGCCGCACGGGTTGGCGTGCTTGACGATGACGCAGGCCGGGGCATCGAAGGACTTGACGCATTCCCAGGCGGCATCGGAGTCGGCGATGTTGTTGTAGGACAGTTCCTTGCCCTGCAACTGGGTGTAGGCGGCGATGCTGCCGGCGACCGGGTTCGGTTCGCGGTAGAAGGCGGCCGACTGGTGCGAGTTCTCGCCGTAACGCAGGACTTCCGTGCGGTCGAAGGCCAGTTGCAGCTTGGCCGGGAAGATGGCCGGGACCGGGGCGGCTTCGGCCGGTTTGGCTTCGGCACCTTCGTCGAGGCCGGTCAGCCAGTTGGCGATCATGCTGTCGTAGCGGGCGGTGTGCGTGAAGGCTTTCTTGGCCAGGCCGAAACGGGTGGCCAGTTGCAGGGCGCCGCCGTTGGCTTTCATTTCGGCGAGCAGCGGGGCGTAGTCTTCCGGGTCGGTGACGATGGCAACGCCGGCGTAGTTCTTGGCCGAGGAGCGGACCATGGCCGGGCCGCCGATGTCGATGTTCTCGATGGCGTCTTCCAGCGTCACGCCATCCTTGGCGATGGTCGCGGCGAACGGGTAGAGGTTGACGCAGACCAGATCGATCATCGGAATGCCGTGCTGTTCGATGGTCGCCATGTGTTCGGCCAAATCGCGGCGAGCCAGGATGCCACCGTGCACCTTCGGGTGCAGCGTCTTGACGCGACCATCGAGCATTTCCGGAAAACCGGTGTAGTCACCGATTTCCGTTACGGTCAACCCGGCATCGCGGAGCATTTTGGCGGTGCCGCCGGTGGACAACAGCTTGACGCCTTGGGCAGCGAGGCCCTGGGCAAATTCGAGAACGCCGGTTTTGTCGGAAACGGAAATCAGTGCTTGCTTGATGGACATGGTCGTAGTCAGTAATGGGTAATGGGTTGTCAGCGGATAGGTGCGAGGTCGTTAGCGAGTAACCAAGGGCTAAAAACCGGCAACTACAGCAGTTGGTGTTCGGTGAGTTTCTTGCGCAGGGTGTTGCGGTTGATGCCGAGCATCTCCGCCGCCAGCGTCTGGTTGGTACCGGCCTTGGCGAGCACCACTTCGAGCATCGGCTTTTCGACGCTCTTCAAAACCATGTCATAGATCGCGCCCGGCTTTTCCCCGTCCAGATCGCGGAAATCGTTCACTGCCTGCATCTGTTGTTCGATGCTGGGCAGGACGTTCATTTCCTTGCGGAAGGCCGCCGAGCCAACCAATCCCTTGGTGTACCAGGAGATGTGCTTGCGGGCGACCTTGAACCCCGTTTCCGGGCCGTAGAAAGCGTAGAGGTCTTCGAGATGGGCGAGCAGGATGCTGTGGATCTCGGTGACCCTGGCCGGCGGCAGATGCTCGCCGGTTTTCAGAAAGTGTTCGATTTCGCGGAACAGCCAGGGCCGGCCCTGGGCGGCGCGGCCGATCATGATGCCGTCGGCACCGGTGACGTCGAGGACGTGTTTGGCTTTTTCCGGGGTCGTGATGTCGCCGTTGGCGATGACCGGAATCCGGATCAGCGTCTTGACCATCGCGATGGTGTCGTATTCGGCCTCGCCGGTGTATTGCTGGCAGCGCGTCCGGCCGTGGATGGCGACAGCGCGGACGCCGGCCGATTCGGCGATGCGGGCGATGGTCGGCGCATTCTTGTTGGCCAGGTTCCAGCCGGTGCGGAACTTGAGGGTGACCGGCGTGTTCGGGACGGCGGCGACGACGGCATCGAGAATGCGGCCGACCAGTTCTTCGTTCTGCATCAACGCTGATCCGGACATGACATTACAAACTTTTTTGGCCGGGCAGCCCATATTGATGTCGATGATCTGGGCGCCATTATCGACGTTGTGTTTGGCCGCTTCGGCCATCATTTTCGGATCGGCCCCGGCGATCTGCACCGAGATCGGCGCCACTTCGCCTTCGTGGTTGGCCCGGCGCAGGGTCTTCTTGCTGCCGTAGAGCAGCGAGTTGGAGGTGACCATTTCCGAGACAGCCAGCCCGGCGCCCATTTTCTTGCACAACTGACGGAAAGGACGATCCGTCACGCCGGCCATGGGAGCGACAAACAAATTATTTCGGAGTTGGAAGCCGGCAAATTCCATGGGCGCGCAGGGGGGAGGGCAAGTCGGGGGAGCCGCGCATTTTACCCGATTTAGCGCCTAAAAAATAGTCAAATTGTGAAGCTCAGGGTTAACAGCAGGGCGAAGGCGAGTTGCAGCCCGGCGGTGGCGGCGAGGATGTTGTTGAACACCGGACCCGGCGCTTCGCGGTGGAAACGGCGGATCAGTTGGCCGGCGAGCGGTAGCGAGAGCAGGGGCAGGGCGGCCGGCCAGCCGAGGCTGGCGAGCAGCGGCAGCAGGGCATAGGGGGCTAGCATTTCGGCGGCGTAGAGGCGGCGGGTCAGCGGGCGGCCAAGGCGGACGGCCAGCGTGTGCTTGCCGCTTTGGGCGTCGCCGTCGAGGTCGCGGTAATTGTTGACGGTGATTACCGCGGCGGCATGCAGGCCGACCAGCGTCGCGGCGAGCAATGCGGTGGATGTCAGGGCAAAGGTTTGCAGGTAGTAGCTGCCGCCGACGGCGACCAGGCCAAAGAAAACGAAGACGAAGACTTCGCCGAGCGGGCCGTAGGCAATCGGCTTCGGCCCGCCGGTATAGGCCCAGCCGGCGGCCAGCGAGGCGAGGCCGATGGCGACGATGGGCCAGCCGCCGTGGGCGACCAGATAGATGCCGCACAGGAAGGCCGCGTGTCGGTGCCGCGCAGGAAATCGCCGACGTCGTTGAACAGGTTGGTGCCGATCTGGATGAAGGCGGCGCCGAAAGCTGCGGCGAGCAGCGGCAGCCAGAGCAGGGTGGCGCTGTCGTGCCAGGCGACGGCCGTCCCGACGAGCACCGGTGACAGCGATACGGACAGCGTCTTCGGGCGGCAGGCGAGGAACCAGGCGGTGCTTGTTTTCATGCGGCGATGGACGGATGGGCGGAGCGGCACTCTAACCGATGCCCGAGGTTGCCGCCTTTGGTCTGGATCAAGGCCAGGCGCGGGCGCCCCAGATCATGCGCTTGGCGACGAAGTGGCGGGCCGGCGGGCAGATGTCGAGGGCGAGCAGGCCGAGGCCGCGAGCCAGTTTGAGCGGGCCGAAATCGTTGGAGAAGGTGCGCACGATCTGGTCGGTGAAGAAGGCGCTGGCCCGACGGTCAAGGCGGCGGCTGGCGGCATAGGCGGCCAGATTGCTACGGTCAACGCCCTTTTTGAGCAAGATTTCGGATAGTTGCCAGGCGTCGCGTATGCCGAGGTTGAAACCCTGCCCGGAAACCGGGTGGAGGGTCTGCGCCGTATTGCCGATCCACACTTCGCTGCCCTTGACCAGGGTGTCGCGCAGGCGAAGAAAGAGCGGGAAGCGGCTGCGTTTGCCGGGGTTGGCGAAGCGCATGCGCTGGCCGAACTGTTGTTGCAGGGCAGCGATGAAGGTGTCGTCGTCCATCGCCATGACGGCGTCGGCTTTGGCCGGCGGCAAGGTGAACACGATGGAGTATTCGTCGCCGAGCGGCAGCAGGGCGAGCGGGCCGTCCGGGGTGAAGCGTTCCCAGGCGCGCTTGTTGTGGCCCGGCGTCGGGGTGACTTCGCAGATCACGGCGTGCTGTTCGTAGTCGCTGACGGTCACGGCCGGGTCGTCGCCGGGTGTCCCTTCGGCATGAACGAGAAGCTGGGTCTTGATGGTGTGCAACTGGCCGGCATGGCGCAGCGAGACGGTGACACCGTGGTCGTCCGGCATGATGTCGAGAATTTCAGCCTCGGAGAGCACGGCATCGGTGGCCAGATTGGCGGCCAGTGCGCCGGCCAGGTCACGGTAGCGGACCACGTAGCCGAGGGCGGGCAGGTCGTATTCCTGATGATTGATCAAGGTCCGGCCGAAGCCGTCTTTCTGCGAAACGTGGATGGTTTCGATTGGCGTTGCGGCGCGCGTCGGCCAGCTATTGATCTGTTCGAGCAATTGGCGGGCGCCGTGCGACAGGGCGAGGGCGCGCGGGTCGTCCTGCTGAGCTTGCAGCGGTCGACGGTCCAGCAGCAGCGATTTCCGGCCGCCGGCCGCCAATGCCAGGTGCAGCGTCAGACCGACCGGGCCGGCGCCGATGATCAGGATGTCGACCATCTCAGTCATGGCGCATGACTTCCTCGATTTCGGCGACCGTCTTCGGCGCCGTCGTAAAGATGTCGCAACCGGTTTCGGTGACCCGCACGTCGTCCTCGATGCGGATGCCGATGCCGGCCAGGGCCGGTGGAATGTCGGCGCCGGGGCGGATGTAGAGGCCGGGTTCGACGGTCAGCGTCATGCCCGGCTGCAGCTTCGTCCATTCGTCGCCAACCTTGTATTCGCCGGCGTCGTGTACGTCGAGGCCGAGCCAGTGACCGGTGCGGTGCATGTAGAAGCGTTTGTATTCGCCCTTGTCGATCAGGTTGTCGAGGTCGCCACTGAGCAGCTTGAGGTCGATCATGCCCTGGGTCAGTACGCGCACAGCGGCATCGTGGCCTTCCATGAAATGGCGGCCGGGCGCGGTGGCGGCGAAGGCGGCGTCCTGGGCAGCGAGGACGATCTGGTAAACGTCCTTCTGGGCGGCGTTGAAACGGCCATTGACCGGGAAGCTCCGGGTGATGTCGGCGGCGTAGCCCTCGACTTCGCAGCCGGCGTCGATGAGGACCAGCGTGTTGTCGTTGAGCACCTTGTCGTTGCTGACGTAGTGCAGCACGCAGGCATTGGCGCCACCGGCGACGATGGGGGTGTAGGCGTGGGCGTCGGCGCCGCGTTTGCGGAATTCGTAGCTCAGCTCGGCTTCGAGTTCGTATTCGGCCATGCCGGGGCGGCAGGCGCGCATGGCGCGGGCGTGGCCGGCGCTGGCGATGTCGGCCGAGCGTTGCTGGATGCCGGCTTCGGCGGCGTCCTTGACCAGACGCATGCCGTCGAGTTCGGCCCGCAGGTCGTGGATGGCGCGCGGCGCCCGTTTGCCGGCCCGCGTCTGGGCACGGACTTCGTTGAGCGCCTTGGCGATCCGGGCATCCCACTCGGCGTCGTGGCCGATGGCGTGCCACAGCGTGTCACGGTCGACGAGGAATTCGGCCAGCTTCTTGTCGAGTTGCTCTATGGGATAAGCCGCATCGAAACCGAAGGCGGCTTTTGCCGCTTTCGGTCCGTAGCGATAGCCGTCCCAGATTTCCCGCTCTTCGTGCTTTTCGCGGCAGAACAGGATGGATTTGGGTTTCTTGCCGCCGATCAGCACAACGACGGCCTCGGGTTCCGGGAATCCGGTCAGGTACCAGAAATAGCTGTCGAAACGGTAAAGGTGATGCGCATCGCGGTTGCGGATGACTTCCGGCGCGGTCGGCACGATGGCGACGCCGTCACCGATGGTCTTCAGCAGGCGCTTGCGGCGGGCGAGAAAGTGGGCGTGGGTCATGCGTTTTTGAGTTCCTGATCCAGTTCAGCCAGACGTTGGGGTGTCCCTACATCGACCCAGCGGCCGGTAAAGCGTTCCCCAGTCAGCGTGCCGGCGGCGATGGCGGCGTCGAGCAGGGGGCGGAGTTTCATGATCGTGCCGGGTTGTACGCCGGCGAAGAAGGCGGGCGAGAAAACGCCGATGCCGGCGTAGGTGAAGGTTTGCTCGCCGTTGGCATAGACGACGCGCTCGCCGTCCAGGCTGAAGTCGCCGCCGGTGTGGTGCGCCGGATTGGCGACCATGACCAGATGGGCGGCCGGTTGCCAGCCTTCCACGGTCAACCGGAAAAAACGGCCAAAATCGAAATCGCAATAGACGTCGCCATTGACCACCAGAAACGGCTCGTCGCCGAGCAGCGGCAGCGCGGTGGCGATGCCGCCGGCCGTTTCGAGCGCGCCCGGTGGCTCCGGCGAGTATTGAATCTTCAAGCCCCACGTCGAACCGTCGCCCAGCGTTTGCTCAATGAGCGAGCCGAGGTGGGCGTGGTTGATGACGACTTCCCTGAATCCCGCCGCCGCCAGTCGTTCCAAATGCCAGACGATGAGCGGCTTGCCACCGGCCATGAGCAGCGGCTTCGGCGTGTGGTCGGTGAGCGGTCGCATGCGTTCGCCGCGGCCGGCGGCGAGGATGAAGGCTTTCATTGTTTAGTCGCTAGTCATTGGTTGTTGGTCAGCAGCAGTCAGCGTTTAGAAGTTAGCCTTTAACTGGCAGCTAATGACTAACAACTGGCAACTATCTCCGATAGCCGATCTGCTCGGTATTGCCTTCCAGCTTGTCGAGCAGGTTGAGCAACGGCTTGAGCTGGACGTAGCGGTGCGCCGTCTTGCGGGCGTAATTCATGAAGCGGGGCAGGTCTTCGCTGTATTTTTCCTTGCCGTCGCGGTACTTGAGGCGGCAGAAGATGCCGAGCACCTTGAGGTGGCGCTGCAAGCCCATCAGTTCGTAGTCGCGCCAGAAGGCGCCGAAGTCCTCGCGCACCGGCAGGCCGGCGGCGCGGGCTTTTTCCCAGTAGCGGATGACCCAGTCGATTTCCTGTTCTTCTTCCCAGGAAATGAAGGCGTCGCGGAAAAGCGAGACGACGTCGTAGGTGATCGGGCCGTAGACCGCATCCTGGAAGTCGATGATGCCCGGCGTCAGGCGCTCGGCGCTCTCGACGACCATGAGGTTGCGTGGCATGAAGTCACGATGCACGAAAACCTTGGGCTGGTTCAGCGCATTGTTGATGAGGAACTTGAACGTCCGGTCGAGCATCGACTTTTCGCTGTCGTCGAGTTCGACGCCAAGGTGGCGGCCGATGAACCATTCCGGGAAAAGGTCGAGTTCGCGGCGCAGCAGGGTGGCGTCGTAGGGCGGCAAGGTGGCGGCAGTCGATGAACATTGCCATTTGACGAGCACGTCGAGCACCGGGCGGATGAGCATGTCGGCCAGCGAAAGATCGGCGTTCAAGGCATCGAGATAGCCGATGCGGCCGAGGTCGGTGAGGACCAGGAAGCCGTTGTCGAGATCCTTGTCGAGGACGCGCGGCGCAGCCAGATCAGCCTTGGCGAGCAGGCCGGCGACGTGAATGAAGGGCTGGCAGTCCTCTTTTTCCGGCGGGGCGTCCATCAGGATGCGCGTCTGGCCATCCGGCCAGGTCAGCCGGAAATAGCGGCGAAAACTGGCGTCGGCCGAGGCCGGCGTAATGCGGACGGACTGTTCGGGAAAGCGACTGGCAACCCAGTCTGTAACAAGTTGATCGCGCGGCATGGGTTCCATAAGCGGCTAGGGTTCGCTTCGTTGTAAAATGGCGCGATTTTGTCTACTGCCTGTTTCTCGGGGTGCAGACCAGCCACGCTGCCGATGACGTCCTACGCCTGCAATTGTCGGGCCTTGACAGCGTAGACGAGGCGTCGGCCGACGCCTCTGCAACCCTCCAACTGGCTGCCGCCGACGTGCCGCTGCGGCTCCGTCAGGAACGCAGTTTCAATGTGCTCGGCAAAAAAAGGCAGGGGACAGCACCGGTAACAGTCGGCATCGAGCTGCCGTCCGTGCTCAAGAAGGACGATGCCTACCCGCTGTTCGTCAGCGCCGAGCGGATCGAAGGCCAGACTGACGATTTAACCGTGGCCGAGGGCAATGTCGAATTGCGCAGGATGGGGTCGCTCATTCTCGCCGACCGCCTGACCTATCGCATGCTCGACGACGAGCTGGAGGCCTTCGGCTCGGTGCGCGTGCTGCAGGATGGCGCCGAGATCGATACGCCTCATCTCAAAATAAAGCTCGACGAGCAGATCGGTTCGGCTGAAAACATCAGCTATCGCATTCTCAAGGAAACCCCCAGCCGCTTCTACGAGCCGACGCAGACCGTCGTGACGGTCGCGACGACCAATGCCAATACCTCGGGCGCGCCGATGATGCTCAATGTGGCGAACAGCTACGGCCTGCCGACGCAATCGCCAGCACAGCGCCCGACCGAAGCGAACGGCCGGGCCGAGCGCGTCGATTTCGAGGGCGAAAACCAGTACACCTTCTTTGCCAATACCTTCTCGACCTGCAAGCCGGGGCGGGAGGACTGGTACCTGCAAACCTCGGAAACCCATCTCGATTACGACAACAACGAAGGTACGGCCAGCCATGCCTCGCTGTGGTTCGGTGGCGTGCCCCTGCTCTACTCGCCGATTGTCTCGTTCTCGCTCAACGGCCAGCGACGCTCCGGCATCCTGCATCCGCATTTCTCGACCTCGACGCGCAGCGGCATCGACTTCACGCTGCCCTATTACTGGAACATCGCGCCCAATTACGACCTGACGCTGTTCCCGCGCTACATGAGCAAGCGTGGCTTCCAGCTCGGCGCCGAAGCACGTTATCTCGATCACAATTTCCAGGGCGTCACGCGCCTCGAATACCTGCCCAACGACGAGGCCCTGGACCGCCGTCGTTATGCCTACCGGATCGAGCACCAGCACAATCTCGGCCGGGGCGTGTCGGCGGCCATCAACTGGCAGGGTGTTTCGGACGACACCTACTGGCAGGATCTGTCATCCCGCCTGCTGCAGACGTCGGCGACCCAGTTGCCCAAGCAGGTCTCGCTCAGTTACGCGCCATCGCCCTGGCTGCAGAGCAGCATGCAGGTCCTGCGCTACCAGACCCTGCAGCTTGACCCGGCGGTGCCGGTAGCCCGGCCGTATTTCCTAGAGCCGCAGCTCAATATCACCGGCTACAAGCCGAATGTGCTGCACACCGACCTCAGCATGATCGGCCAGTTCTCGCGGTTCACCCATGCCGATAGCACGAAGATCCAGGGCGACCGCGTCGTGTTCTATCCGCAGGTCTCGTTGCCCTATGTTCATCCGGCCTTCCAGATCACGCCCAAGGTCGGCCTGCACATGAGCCACTACGCGCTGAGCAACCAGGTGGCTGGTCAGGAGAGCAGCATCAACCGGGTGTTGCCGACTTTCACGGTCGATTCGACGATGGTTTTCGAGCGCGAGGGCGACTGGTTCGGCAACGGCTACATCCAGACCTTGGAGCCGCGTCTTTACTACGTGAATATTCCGCACAAGGACCAGAACCAGATTCCGCTCTTTGATACGGCCTTGTCCGACTTCAACTTCGCCCAGATGTTTTCCGAGAACCGCTACAGCGGCTATGACCGGATCAACGATGCCAACCAGTTGACGGCCGCCGTGACGACCCGGCTGCTTGATGGCGAGACCGGCGTCGAGCGCTTCAAGGCGATGATCGGCCAGCGCCACTACTTCAACCAGCAGCGCGTTGCAATCACCGGCGAAAGCGTTCGCACGGCCGATTTCTCCAATCTCGTTGCGGCGGTCAACGGCCTGGTCGCCCCCAAAACCTATACCGACGTAGCCTGGGAATACAACTATCGCGACAACGTCAGCGAGCGTTTCTCAGCCGGCATCCGTTTCCAGCCGGAACTCGGCAAGGTGCTGTCGGGCAGCTACCGCTACACGCGAAATCAGCTGACCAACGACTCCACCGTCGACCAGATCGACATCGCCGGCCAGTGGCCGATTGCTTCGAAATGGTATGTCGTTGGTCGCCACAACTACTCCTTGCGCGACAAGAAGACCCTTGAAACGATTGCCGGCGTCGAGTACAACGCCGGTTGCTGGGCCCTTCGTATCGTCGGTCAGCGGCTGGCGGCCATTTCCGGTACGCCTAACGACACACTGTTTTTCCAGCTGGAACTCAACGATTTCGGTAGTATCGGTACCAATCCGATAGGCCTGCTCCGGCGCAGCATCCCGGGTTATGGCAAGATCAACGAACTGCCCTCCAGCAGCCTGCTCAATTCCCAATGAACGCCATGATCAAAATTATTCGTCACCTGCTTGTCCTGACCTTCTGCCTCGGCGGCCTGCTCGCGCATCCCGTGTCCGCCGCGTCGGTCGAGCCCATCGAGGCTGATCGCATTGTTGCCATTGTGGGCAACGAGGTCGTCACCTACGTCGAGCTGCGCACCCGCCTCGCCGCTGCCCTCAAGCAGTTGCAGAAGCAGGGAACGCCGCTGCCGTCGCAGGATGTGCTCGAGGGCCAGATGCTCGAGCGTCTGATCATGGAGCGCGTCCAGCTTCAATATGCTCGCGATTCCGGCATGCGGGTCGATGATGGCCAACTCGAACAGGCCATCGGCCGTATTGCTGCCGGCAACAAGATGACGCTGGCGCAGTTCCGCGAGGCCCTTGAAAAGGACGGCGTTGAGTACGCCCAGTTCCGCGAGGAAATCCGCAACGAGATCGTGACCGTTCGCCTGCGCGAGCGCGAGGTCGACAGCCGGCTGGTCATTTCCGATGGCGAGATCGACAACTTCCTGGCCAACCAGGCCGCTACCGGCAGCGGCGAGGAGTACCAGCTGGCTCACATTCTCCTGCGCGCGCCGGAATCGGCCAGTCCCGAGCAATTGCAGAAACTGCGTTTGCGTGGCGAGCAGGCGCTCAAGCTGGCCGAGTCCGGCGAAAACTTCGCCCAGTTGACCGCGACCTATTCCGATGCGCCGGATGCGCTCAAAGGGGGCGATCTCGGCTGGCGGGCGCTGGACCGCCTGCCGTCGCTCTATGCCGAAGCGGCCAGTCGTCTGCAACCCGGACAGGTCAGCCCGCTGCTCCGCTCGTCGGCGGGTTTCCACATCGTCAAGCTGGTCGACAAGCGCGGTGGCAGCGCCCCGGCCTCGGTGCAACAGACTCATGCCCGCCATATACTCGTCCGCATCAACGAAGTGGTTTCCGAAGCCGAGGCCCGGCACAAGCTGGAAATTATTCGCGAGCGCATCGCCAACGGCATCGATTTCGCCGAACAGGCCCGGCTCAATTCGCAGGACGGCTCGGCCGCCAAGGGCGGCGACCTCGGCTGGCTCAGCCCGGGCGATACCGTGCCGGAATTCGAGCGGGCCATGAATGCGCTCAAGATCAACGAACTGAGCCAGGTCGTCCAGTCGCCGTTCGGCATGCACCTGATCCAGGTCCAGGAACGTCGCGAGCGCGATGTCTCCGAAGAGCGCAAGCGCGGCGCGGCCCGTCAGGCCCTGCGCGAGCGCAAGCTGGACGAAGCCTACCAGGACTGGTTGCGCCAGTTGCGCGACCGTACCTACGTCGAAAACCGACTCATCGAAAAGTGATGCCTCCGGTCATAGCCGTGACCAGCGGCGAGCCGGCCGGCATCGGTCCGGAGCTTTGCCTGCGTCTGGCCGGCCATGGTGGCGATGCCCGGCCGGTCATTCTCGGCGACCGCCAGTTGCTTGAGGCGCGGGCAGCACAACTCGGGATAGCGGTCAAAATCCGTGATTTTTGCCCGAAAAATCCGGTTGACCGTAGCGTTCTCGATGTTGTGCATATCCCGCTCGCCGTGCCGTCGCAAGCCGGCCGGCTCGATCCAGCCAACGGCGCCTACGTGCTGGCCCTGCTCGACCGGGCGCTGGCCGGTTGCCAGTCCGGCGAGTTCGCCGCAATGGCCACGGCGCCGGTGCACAAGGGCGTCATTAACGACGCCGGCGTGCCTTTCACCGGCCACACCGAATACCTCGCCGACAAGACCGGGACGCCGCTGGTCGTCATGATGCTGGCCGGCGACACCGAACGTGGCCCGCTGCGTGTCGCGCTGGCCACCACGCATCTGCCGCTCAAGGATGTCTCCGCCGCGATCACCGCCGATGTGCTGGAAAAAACGTTACGCATCCTGGACGCCGACCTGCGCGGCAAGTACGGTCTGGCCCGGCCGTGCATCCTCGTCGCCGGCCTCAATCCGCATGCCGGCGAGGGTGGTTATCTCGGCATGGAAGAGATCGAAGTCATCACGCCGGTGCTCGAAAAGCTGCGCGGCGAAGGCATGCTTTTGTCCGGCCCCTATCCGGCCGACACCATGTTCACGCCGCCCATCCTCGCCCAGGGCGACGCCGTGCTCGCCATGTACCACGACCAGGGCCTGACAGCCCTCAAGTACGCCACTTTCGGCAAAGGCATCAACGTCACGCTCGGCCTGCCCATCATCCGCACCTCCGTCGACCACGGCACGGCGCTCGAACTCGCCGGCACCGGCAAGGCCGATCCAGGTAGTCTGTTCGAAGCCGTCGCCGAAGCCGCCCGCATGGCAAGTGCTCTGTTTCGCAATTAGACGAGCCATGAAAACTGGTCTTTGCGTCCCTGGCGTTGTTGCTCATCCTCACAATAGCTTTGGCTATTGCTCCGGTTCGCGCCTAGCCAGGAACACAAATCCGGCGCTTTCATCGAGGCTCGCTAATCACGAAGCAGAGCACCTAAGGAAAATACAATGAAGGGTCACGTCGCCCGCAAACGCTTCGGCCAGAACTTTCTGGTCGACCACGGCGTCATCGCCGCCATCGTTTCGGCGATCAATCCGAAGCGCGACGATGTCGTCGTCGAAATCGGCCCCGGTCTGGGGGCGATAACCGAGCCGCTGATGCAGCGTGTCGATCACCTGCACGTCGTCGAAATCGACCGCGACCTGATCGCCCGCCTCAAAAAACAGCACACGCCGGAACGCATGACCATCCATGAAGGCGATGCCCTGGCCTTCGATTTTGCCAGCATCGGCCAGAATCTTCGGCTGGTCGGCAACCTGCCGTACAACATCTCGACGCCGCTGCTGTTCCACCTCGCTGATTACGTCGATGTCCTGCACGACATGCATTTCATGCTGCAGAAGGAAGTCGTCGAGCGCATGGTGGCCGAGCCGGGCAACGCCGATTTCGGCCGCATGTCGGTCATGCTGCAATACCGTTTCTATCTCGAATGGCTGATCGATGTGCCGCCGGAAAGCTTCGACCCGCCGCCCAAGGTCCAGTCGGCCGTTGTCCGCCTGATCCCCAAGCCAGTCTCGGAACTCAATGCGAAGAGCCAGGAGAAGCTGTCGCAGGTTGTCCTGACCGCCTTCTCGCAACGCCGCAAGATGCTGCGCAACACGATGAAAGGCATGCTTAGCGATGCCGGATTCGCCGAGCTGGGGATCGCCCCGACCCTGCGTCCGGAGGACGTTTCGGTCGAGGACTACGTGCGCATCGCCAATTACCTGTCAGCCTGAGTCGTCGCCGGTCGCTAGCGAGAATCCCACGGTCAACCGGAAAAAACGCCCAAATTTGAAATGTTCGGGCCCATGAAAAAACCCGCCGAAGCGGGTTTTTTTGCGGGCGCGAAGCCGTTTATTTCGTCGAGCAGGTCTTGATGCCGAGCAGCGTGTAGGCCGGGCACCAGCCCATCAGGCCGGTGGCCAGCGGCACGATGCCGATGTAGCCCCAGACCGGCAACAGGCCGGCAGCCGTTGCGCCGATCAGGCCGGCGCCAGCAACGATGCGAAGGATTTTGTCGATACCGCCAACATTTGCAGCCATGGTGTGTTCTCCGTGAGGTTAGGTGTGTACGCCGCCAATGTAACGCTTGGGTCGGGCGGTGTATGTAACCTCGGTCACACAGCAGCGAGTTTTTGCAGGCCGGCCCGGTCGGTTATCGTCAGTTGCTCGCGGCCCAGCGTGACCAGGCCCTGGGCGGCGAAACCCTTGAGCAGGCGGCTGACGATTTCGCGGACGCTGCCCAGTTCGTCGGCCAGTTGCTGGTGGGTGACAGCGAGCACCGTTTCATTGCGGGCCAGGATCAGCTTGGCCAGCCGCTGGTCGAGGCGGGCGAAGGCGACTTCCTCGACCAGTTGCATGAGCTCGCCGATGCGGTCGGCAAACAGGTGAAAGACGAAATCGCGGAAGGGCGGATGTTCGACCATCAGCGCGGCGAAGGCGCCGACCGGCAGGACGAGCAGGGTCAGCGGCGTTTCGGCGATACCGCGGGCGTTGTAGTCGGTATGACCGAGCAGGCAACTCGATGAAATGATGCATGAGCCGCCGGGCGCGACGCGGTAGAGCATCAGCTCACGGCCGCTGGCGGCCTGCTTGATGACCTTGATGGTGCCCTCGAGCAGCAGCGGGAAGCCCTGGCAGGGCTGGTGTTCGGCAAAAACCTGGGTGCCGGCCGGCAGGTGCATGATGGCCTGCGGCGGAAGCAGTGCGGCGACCCGGTCGGCCGGCAGGCCGCTGAGTGCCGGGTACAAATTCAGCATTTTTTCCCGGTCGACCGTAGCATTCATGCTCAATTGCCTACTTCGGCCCACACCGGGGCATGATCGGAAGGGCGTTCCAGCTTGCGCGGCGCGCGGTCGATGCCGGCGGCCGTGCAGCTTTCGGCCAGCGGCTTCGAGAGGAGGACGTGGTCGATGCGCAGGCCCTGGTTTTTCTGGAAGCCGAGCATCCGGTAATCCCACCACGAGAAGGTCTTTTCCGGCTGCTCGAAGAGCCGGAAACTGTCGCTCAGGCCAAGGCCGAGCAGGCGCTGGAAGGCGGCGCGTTCTGGCGGCGAGACGAGAATGCAGTCAGCCCAGCGTTTCGGGTCGTGCACATCGCGGTCATCCGGGGCGATGTTGTAGTCGCCGCACAGTGCCAGCTTCGGATACTTGAGCATTTCCTCGCCGATCCAGACAGCCAGCCCGTCAAGCCAGCGCAGCTTGTAGTCGTACTTGTCGCAGCCGACTTCCTGGCCGTTCGGCATGTAGGCGCA
>PHCF01000120.1:22635-27391 GCA_002842145.1 Betaproteobacteria bacterium HGW-Betaproteobacteria-6
CTTCAGTTCCTGCAGGCACAGGGCATCGGGTTTGGCCGAGGCCAGCCAGTCGAGCAGGTGAGGCAGGCGAACCTTGAGCGAATTTACATTCCAGCTGGCGATCTTCACTTGCTCTCGCCGCTCGTGATCTTGGCTGCGCTCTTCGGATAGCCGGCGAGGTCAAGCAGGTTGCCATAGGCGCCGGCCTCGAAACCGCGGAAGCTCTGCTTGCCCACTTTAAGCGAGGGAACGAAGAGTTCGCCGACCAATTGCTTGAGTTCCTCGGCTTCTTCCGGCTTCTGCACCATTTTCTCGGTAAACGGCACACCGCGCCCGCTCAGCAGGTCGCGTGCATTCTTGCACTCGGTGATGCAGTCGGCAGAGGTGTAGAGCGTCACCGGAAACGCTTCCATCGCCCGCTTTGTCGCAAAGGAGAGGCCATCGCTGGCTTCGGGTTTGCCTCCCAGCTTGACGACGCCAGTCGCCTTGCCGGCCGGCGGCGTGTCGGAAATGACGGTGCGACCTCCGGAGTCAGTCCACCGATAGGTATCGGCCTGGACGCCGGCGGCGGCCAACATCAGGCATATGGGCAGCAGATAACGCATGGTTTTTCTCCCTGAACGACTTAGGCTGCAATCATACCGCTATGACGAAGCAGTGCATCGACGCTCGGTTCGCGGCCGCGGAAAGCCTTGAATGACTCGATGACCGGCCGTGAGCCGCCGACCGACAGGATTTCGTCGAGGAAGCGCTTGCCGACTGTCGCATCGAACGGATTGCCGGCTTCCTCGAAGGCCGCGTAGGCATCGGCCGACAGCACTTCGGCCCACTTGTAGCTGAAATAGCCGGCACCGTAGCCGCCGCCGAAAATGTGCGAGAAGCTGTTCGGGAAACGGTGCCATTCGGGCGGCGTCAGCACGGCGACTTCCTTGCGCACGTCCTTGAGCACATCCATCACGGTCAACCCGGATTTCGGGTCAAAATCGGAATGGATCAGCATGTCGAACAGCGCGAATTCGATCTGGCGCACGGCCATCATGCCGCTCTGGAAGTTCTTGGCGGCCAGCATCTTGTCGAACAGTTGGCGCGGCAAGGTGGCGCCGGTGTCGACGTGGGCCGTCATCCCCTCGACGACTTCCCATTCCCAGCAGTAGTTTTCCATGAACTGCGACGGTAGCTCGACGGCATCCCATTCGACGCCGTGGATGCCCGAGACGCCCAGCTCTTCGCCACGCGTCAGCAGGTGGTGCAGGCCGTGGCCCGTTTCGTGGAAGAGCGTGGTGACTTCGTCGTGCGTGAAGGTCGCCGGCTTGCCGCCGACCGGACGCGAGAAGTTGCAATTGAGGTAGGCAATCGGCTTCTGGATGCCGTTGAGCACCCGGCGGCGCGAGCGGGCTTCGTCCATCCAGGCGCCACCGCGCTTGGTTTCGCGGGCGTAGAGGTCGAGGTAGAACTGGCCGACCAGATCGCCGGCCGGCGTTTCCAGCCGGTAGAAACGGACGTCCTCGTGCCAGACCGGTGCCGTGTCCGGCTTGACCTTGACGTTGAACAGGCTCTCGATGACCTTGAACAGGCCGCCGAGCACCTTGGGTTCGGTGAAATACTGCTTCACTTCCTGTTCGGAGAAGGCGTAGCGCTTTTGCAGCAGCTTTTCGGAAACGTAGGCGGCATCCCAGGGCTGGAAGTCGGCGAGGCCGAGTTCGTCCCTGGCGAAGGCGCGCAGTTCGGCGATGTCCTTTTCGGCAAACGGCTTGGCCTTGGCCGCCAGTTCGCGCAGGAAGGCGAGCACCTGGGCCGGCGTGTCGGCCATTTTCGGGGCCAGCGACACTTCGGCGAAATTGTTGAAGCCGAGCATCTTGGCGTCTTCGACGCGCAGTTCAAGCATGCGCTGGATGATCGGCGTGTTGTCCCATTCCGGCTTGCTGGTGCCGTCGGTGAATTCGGCGGCGCGCGTCGCGTAGGCGCGGTACAGGCGGGCGCGCAGCTCGCGGTTGTCGGCGTACTGCATGACCGGACCGTAGGACGGGGCCTGCAGGCTGAAACGCCAGCCGTCGACGCCGGCTTTCTCGGCGGCGGTCTTTGCTGCCTCCTTGGCGTCGTCGGGCAGGCCGGCGAGCAGGGCCTCGTCGGTGACGACTTCAGCGAAAGCGTTGGTCGCGTCAAGCAGGTTTTCGGCGAACTTGGCCGAGAGCTGCGACAGTTCTTCCATGATCGCCTGGAAGCGCGGCTTCTGGTCCTCCGGCAACTCGGCGCCGGACAGGCGGAAATCGCGCACTTCGTTGTTGACGATTTTTTTCTGTTCGACGCTCAGCGTGGCGTACTCGGCGCTTTCGCGCAGCGCCTTGTATTTCTCGAAGAGCTTGAGGTTCTGGCCGAGTTCGGCGTAGAAGCGCGAAACTTCCGGCAGCATCTCGTTGTACACCTCGCGCCAGGCCGGGATGTCATTGACCGAATGCAAATGGCCGACGATGCCCCAGGCGCGGCCGAAGGGCTCCAGCCCGTCGGACAGCGCACCGGCGAAATCGGCCCAGGTGGCCGGGGTGGTGTCGGCGGTCAGGCGCTCGATCAACTCGCGGCCTTCGGCCAGGAGCGATTCGATGGCCGGTTTGACGTGCTCGGGTTGAACCGTGTCGAAACGCGGCAGGTCGGAAAAATCGAGAAGGGGATTGGCGGTCGTCATTTTTTTTAGTTCCAGGCAAGAAAAACGGGCGGTCAGGGCCGCCCGTTGAATCTGGGGGCAGACCGCCTATTCTACAAGCTCGCGGTAGGCATGCCACGAGGCATGGCCGAGAATCGGCATGATCAGGATCAGGCCGAAGAGCAGCGAAGCGAAACCAAGCAGGGTCAGGCCGACGATCAGGGCAGCCCACAACAGCAGCGGGGCGGCATTGCCGAAAAAGGCGCGCAGGCTGGTCATCATCGCCGTGGCGACATCGGCGTCGCGGTCGAGCATGAGCGGCACTGCAACGACGCTCAGCGCATAAACGAAAAAAGCCAGAGCGCCGCCCAAGGCAAACCAGGTGGCGGTAAACGCCAAGTGCTGGCCGTCGAAAAGGATTTCGTTGAGGTAGGCGCTGGCCATCGGCGCCGAGGTCGCGTCGATCAGGGCGAAGGCGACGGCGGAAAAGCGTTCCCACATCAATATGATGAGGGCTAGGATCAGGCCGAAAAAGGCCAGCGACTGACCATTTCGGCTGAAGCATTTGAGCGAGTCAATGAACAGAATTTTCTCGCCGGCTTCAGTGCGCCGGCTCAACTCATACAGCCCGGCCGCAAGCAGCGGGGCGACAAGGAAGAAGCCGGAGATGGAAACCGAAAGCAGATGCGGGCTCTGGAGCAGGGCGAGGATGATCAGGTCGCCGCCCAGTGCGAAGAGCAGCCCATAGGCCAGCGAAGGCAGCGGGTTGGCCGTGACGTCCTGCCAGCCCGCGCGCAGCCAGTGCAAGGGGCGGTCGGCGGCAATGCGCCGGATATGGGGCAAGGGCATCCCTTGTGCATGGAAATCGGAAAGCGGGTTCATGGCAGCCTCCTCTGTCAGGGTCACGGACGTTGGACCGGGGGGAAGGGGCGGGGTTCAGTTCAAGGTTGGGGCAGGGATCGGCGAGGAGCGGTGGCTACCCCCGCTTCAATAAGCGGACAATCGGCTATGCGCCGTGTATGCTTTCGGCGTTATTTGGCTTGGGTTCCAGTGAAAATTCAAGCTTGGCCCCTTTGGTTCTGTAATAACCGTTAGAGCTCTCATGAAACGTTCCAATACTCACCTTGGTAAGCACATCCCTCCTGTATGCCTTTACCAAGAGGATCTTTCTGCTATTTCCGCAGCCCTTGCACAAGACGACGGGAAGTTGGCAATTGAGACTGATGAGTTCGAGTACGACTCACTTGACGAACTGCTTTCGAATCTTGGCGACTCTCTTAACGGCTTGTCACTGAAAAGAAAAGCACCGTACATATCGGTCGATTTCGACAGCAGAGGCGGCGTGTGGCTCTACGCATCGAATGATGATCTGGTCTCGCGTGGAATATTCGCTGAAATTCAAGAACTTCTAGTGTCGAAGCGAAGGCAATCCTATTTCATGCTGCGCCGCTTTGTGGATGCCTCAAGTTGGGTAGGGGCTGCTGGAATTGGAGCGTTTTTGGTAGCTGGACATTGGCGCGAAGCGATGTTGTCTTCCTTGCTGCCCCTCCTGAGTATCGCGTTCATATTTGTCAAACCACGGAGCATAGTCAATCGAACATCCCGAGCGCAGAGAAAGAATTTCTGGCAAAGAAACTCTGATCAAATAGTCGTGGCGCTAATTTCTGCGGTCGCGGGCTCAATACTTACACTTGCCGCAACAGCGCTGTTTCCTGGTGGCAAGTTCTAACATGGCGCTCGACCTCGCTCCTTTCGGTCGCTGGACGCTGTGCGATATTGCCCCGCGAAGCACCGGTCAGCTCAACGTTAAACATCTGCTTCTCAAAACCCTTACGCTCGTTTTGGGCACAACCCCGCCTCTCAAAAACGCCTATCGCCCTCGCAGCTTTTCCTTTCCCGGTTCGGAACCGCAAAACAAAACGCCCGCATTGCGCGGGCGTTTTTCTTGAAGCGGTGGTCGCTTACAGCGTCTTGCCGGTGAGCTTTTCGTAAGCTTCGATGTACTTGGCGCTGGTCTTGGCGATGACGTCGGCCGGCAGCTTGGGGCCGGGGGCGACTTTGCCCCAGTCGAGGGTTTCGAGGTAGTCGCGGACGAACTGCTTGTCGTAGGAGGGCGGGTTCTTGCCTTCTTCGTACTGG
>PHCF01000121.1 GCA_002842145.1 Betaproteobacteria bacterium HGW-Betaproteobacteria-6
ATTTTCGGAAGAGACGCCCCTGTCATCGCCCCAACAACTTTCCAGCTTTCTCGAGTCAGTCGAGCGACGCGCCTTCAAGCAGGCCATGTTCGCCGTGCGCGATGAAGATGCGGCACTGGATATCGTTCAGGATGCCATGCTAAAGCTGGCAGAAAAATATGGTGACAGGCCTGACGAAGAATATCCGATGCTCTTCCAGCGCATCCTGCAAAACACCATTCGAGACTACTACCGGCGAAGCAAAGTCCGCTCAATGTGGACGACGATCCTTTCAGCCTTTTCCCAGGATGGCAACGAAGACCACGACCCGCTTGAAACCCTGGCTGCCGACGAAGACAGCGCCGGCCCCAAAACCCCGGAAAGCAAGTTGCAGCAGGCCCAGACACTCAACCTGATTGATGAAGAAATCCAAAAACTGCCTGCACGTCAACGCGAAGCATTCCTCATGCGCTACTGGGAAGACATGGACGTCGCTGAAACAGCAGCGGCCATGGGTTGCTCCGAAGGTAGCGTCAAGACCCATTGTTCGCGCGCAACCCACACACTGGCGAGCGCCCTGTCAGCGAGAGGCATAAAACCGTGACAGAAGATCTCCACGTAGACCGAAGAGGGATGCCTTTCCAAACCCGCCCGCAGAACAGCGACAACATCTCGGCGAAAGAGGCAAGCCGCCAAGACTGCCAGCCTCACCCGTAGCACCAACGAGCGCGGTGACAAACAACCCTATCGACTCATCAACCACGGCAGGGAAGCCCACAAGTAAGGTCTCTGCCAAAAACAGAAGCAAGCACCAATGCCACAATCACCCTCCGGTATCAGACGCCGTCTTGTCTGCATGCTTTACGAAAGCCTGGTCGTATTTTCTATCCTGCTGATCGGCTTTCTACTTCCACAAATCGTCCTATCGGGGTTCAACTTTGCACTTACCCCAAGGATGCTTTGGCTTCATGTCGTGCTGTTGCTATTGGCCTACTTTGTCTGGTGCTGGCTTAACGGAGGACAAACGCTGCCAATGAAGACATGGAAGCTGCGCCTGATCTCCAACGAAGGCTCGGCAATCCGCCCCCTGCAGGCGGTTCTTCGCTACTTGGCCGCGTGGCCGAGCATTCTGCTCTTTGGCATCGGGATATTCTGGGCGCTATTCGACAAGGATGGACAGTTTCTGCACGACCGCGTTGCCGGAACGCGAATTGTCAGTGCAGACTGACTATCGACGCTCGACCCACCACAGCATACTCATCGCCGTCAGCAGAAACAGCACTGCTGGCGCCGTCGCACTGGCGAATGGCGGCCATGAATTGATTACCCCGAGATTGGAAAACAGACCGTTCAAGGCGTAAAAGAGTATGCCCAGCATGACGCCGGCAAAAATTTTCAGACTGACGCCGCCGACGCGGTCATGGGAATAACCAAAGGGCAGCGCCAAGGCAACCATAACCAGGGCCGTCAGCGGATAGACGAGTTTTTTCCAGAGGGCAATCTGATATCGCTCCGCCTTCTGCTTGTTTTCCACCAAGTGCCGGGTGTAATTGAACAGACTGTAGAGTGACATCCGCTCCGGTGCGATTGTCAAAATTGCCAATAAATCCGGGTTGACCGCGGAACTCCAATCCGCCACCTCGCTAGACTCCACTCGCGAGGTGTCTGCCTCAAGAATAGTCCGGACGACACGCTTCAAAATCCAATGGTCCGGCAACTCAAAGTTCGCCTGCTGAGCGTCGGTGACTGATTCCAAGGTATTTTCAGACGAAAAACGGTAGATGCGCACCCCTTCCAGTGAGGCATCCGGATTGACCTTGCGAATATTTATAAAACTGCGCCCATCCTTGATCCACAGGCCACTTTCTAGACCGCTACGTGCCACCACCTTGCTCAGCGCCTTTGCCTTGATCTCTTGAGCCAGTCGCTCACTAAACGGCACCAATACCTCACCAAATACGTAGGTCAGCAGCGCAAGCAAGGCCGCTGCACGAAAGAGCGTCGCCAACAAGTCTGACGTTGCCAGACCGGACGCTCGCAGAACCGTCAACTCGGAATGCCTGGCCAATGTGGACAGGGCATATAAAGTTCCTATCAGTGCCGCGATCGGTATCAGTTCGTAAACCAGCCCTGGCAAGCCAAGCGCCACAAACAGCGCAGCTCGAGCAGCGGTGTAATCAGCCCGCCCCACATTACGCAATTCATCTACGAAATTGAAAAAGCTGAACAACGCGAGAAAAGCAAGCAGAACGAGAAGCACCGCAGCGAGCACTTCCCGCATCAGGTAGCGCTGATGCGTATTGACCCTAAACACAGGACCTCCCCTGCCAGGGCATGCGCACGGCAATGCGACGGTAAAAGAGCAGCACGAGCGGCACCAACATGGCAGCGTGAATAATCCAGACACCAATCCAGAACGACAATTTGCCTTGAGCAACCCAAGCTTGGGCAACCCACAGCAGATTGCTGTAAATCGCATAGATAAGCACCGCAATCAGCATGTTCGCAGAACGGCCGGCGCGCGGGTTGACGTAAGAGAGCGGAATTGCCAGCAACGCCAGAATCAGCGCCGACACCGGAATTCCAATGCGCCAAAGAAGTTCGCCACGTGCCTTGTTACTGCCGTCTTTAAGCAACTCCGGCAACGACAGGCGATTGGGCAGAGGCTCCGTGGGTTTGGCTTGCCCATCCTCGGTACGTACCCGATATCGCTCGAATTCCATTACACGAAACTCGGGAGATCCGGGCTCGACTTCATAACGGCGCCCGTTTTGGAGAACGACAAAGCGGTCACCGTTTTCGGCAAACTCCTGGTAGCCCTGATCTGATACGACAACGCCCAATTTTCCATCCTGGAAACCTGCGACAAAGATATTCCCGAGCAAAGCCGCGCCTTCATCCAGAGCTTCAACAAAGAAAACCCGTTTTCCCGCCTTGGATTCCTGAAAAACGCCCGGAGAAACCTGCGAGACATCGCTACGCGCCGAAAGCACCTGCCGGTACTGCGCAGTATTGAAATTTGCCCACGGAGAGAGAAATCCAGCCAATGCAGCGATAACCAACACAAAAGGCAGGGCAAATTTGAGCACGGGACGTAGCCACGCCGTCAGTGGCAAGCCGCAGGTGCTCCACACAACCATTTCCGAATCGCGGTACGCGCGCGTCAGACTGAGCAGGATCGACACAAAAAGCATCAGACTCAGCACCAGCGGCATGAAGTTGAGCAAGGCGAAGCCGAGCAGCGAGGCAACTGCCTCGGGCACAATGCGTCCCCCGACAGCCTCTTTCAGCAGGCGAATCAACAATATGGAGGCCAGGATCGCCAGCAGCGCAACGCTGATACCGGCGGCTGCCTGAGCAAATTCGCGCCGTGCGGCGCGTTCGAATATCATGCTTTGACGAAACCGAAAAAAATGCGAGGATAAACCCTCGGAAACTGATCGTTGTCGGGGTTTATGAATCGAGGAAACTGACGCTTGCAGCGGAACTGCTCGACAAGGCGTCTGGCGGCCACATTGCCGACATCGTCAGACGTGGCGACATGGAAGGCAAATCGTGCACCACCCTGTTGCTACACAGCGTCCCCGGCACGCTGTGCGACCGTATCCTGCTTGTCGGCCTGGGCAAGGAAAAGGATTTCCGCGAAAAGGAATTCAGTAGCGCTATCAGTGCGACCGTCAAGGTACTCAACGAAACCGGTGCTTTCGACGCCTCCATCTTCCTGACCGAACTGCCCGTCAAAAAACGCAGCATTGGCTGGCGGATTCGTCAGGCCACGATGGCTGCGCTGGACTCGACCTACAAATTCGAGCAATTCAAGAGCAAGAAGGAGGATGTTCGCAGACCATTGCGCAAGCTGACCTTCAGCGTCGAGCGGCGCAATGAACTGGCGCCTGCCGAGGAAGCCCTGAACCAGGGCCTGGCCATAGGCGAAGGCGTCGCCATGACCAAGACCCTGGGCAACCTGCCACCCAACATCTGCCACCCGACTTACCTGGCCGAGCAGGCCCAGGCGATGGCCGAGGAGTTCAAGCTCGGCTGCGAAATTCTCGATCGCGCCGACATGGAAAAACTCGGCATGCACTCCCTGCTCGCCGTCGCCCATGGTTCGCACCAGCCTCCCAAGCTCATCGTTCTCAGCTACAAGGGTGCCAAGGTGGCTGAAAAGCCAATCGTACTCGTTGGCAAGGGCGTCACTTTCGACACCGGCGGCATTTCGTTAAAACCCGGCGCCGAAATGGATGAAATGAAATACGACATGTGCGGCGCCGCCAGCGTGCTCGGCACCATGCATGCTGTTGCCAGGATGGCATTGCCGATCAATTTGACGGTGGTCGTTCCGGCCACAGAGAACATGCCCGACGGCAAGGCGACACGACCGGGTGATATCGTCGCATCGATGTCCGGCCAGACCATAGAAATCCTCAACACCGACGCTGAAGGTCGCTTGATCCTGTGTGACGCGCTGACTTATGCCGAGCGTTTCGACCCGGACACGGTGATCGATGTGGCCACGCTCACCGGGGCCTGCGTCGTTGCATTGGGCGGTGTGGCTACCGGTCTGTTCGCCAACAAGGATGCCCTGGCCCGCGAACTGCTCGATGCCGGTGACGAAGCCCATGATCGCGCCTGGCACATGCCGCTCTGGGACGACTACCAGGAACTGCTTAAAAGTCCGTTTGCCGACATGGCCAATATTGGCGGTCGCTCGGGTGGGGCCGTTACGGCGGCTTGCTTCCTGTCTCGCTTCACCAAGAAATTCGACTGGGCGCACCTCGACATCGCCGGCACTGCCTGGAAATCCGGCGCCAACAAGGGGGCCACGGGCCGGCCTGTGCCCTTGTTGACGCACTACCTGCTGCAGCGCGCAGGCAAACTCAATTGACGCAGGTTTTTTTCTATCACGGCGCGGCAGACAAGATCGCCGCGGCCTGCGCCTTGCTGAGCGGTGCTTATGCCAAGAAAAAGCCGATGCTGGTGTACGCCGTCGACAATTCGGTCGCCAGCAGCGTCGACCGCATGTTGTGGACGCATTCCGCACTCAGTTTCGTGCCTCATTGCCGGGCCGATTCGCCATTGGCTTCGGAAACCCCCATCCTGATCACAGACAAGTTGGACAGCATCCCGCAGGATCAGCGCCTGATGAACTTGAGCCAGGAAATCCCGCCCGGTTTTTCGCGTTTTGAAAGCCTGATTGAAGTCGTTGGTCAGGAAGAGAGTGACCGCACGGCCGCCAGAGATCGCGTCAAGTTCTACAAGGATCGCGGTTACGAAGTCCGTTACTTCGATCTCAGCGACCGCTAAGGAAACCGCGTGTCCAGCCCGATCATTGCCCGCGCCGATGCCCTGATGCAGCGCAGACGCCAGAGTGACCTCGAACTTGACGACATTCCGGTACTGACAGACAGCATCGATCAATTTGACGACATTCCGGTTCTCACCGACATCGAGCCGATGCCGCTGGACGAGCCACCGCCGGAATCAGGTAGCGAAGCCGTCGATCCGGCTCCCGAAGCCCCTCAGAACTGGCCTGACGAATCCCCCAGCGATGACAACGCGGCGCGCGAACAGGTCATCAACGAACTCGCCGGCCGCATTGAGGACCGTATCAAGGCCGTCCTTCCTGAAATCATCAGCTCGACCATCCGGGAATTTCTGGCCGAGCAGGAAATGATCGAGAACAGTTAGTCAGCACACGATCTCGGCCCGCGCGGCCGTCACCCCATGAAACCAAGTAATTCACCCGCATCCGCCTCGACGGCTGCCCCCCGCTTTCCTTTTACCTTGCCTGGCGTAATGGCGCTTGTCGCCATCTACGCCTCGATTCACGCCCTGACCCGCCTGTTTTCGTCGGGCAATCTCGGCGAAGATGATCCGCTCGATAATCTCCTGGCCCAGACCCTCGCACCGGGCTACAACGTCCAGCACGGCCCGCTTTACGACTGGGCGACGTGGTTCGTGCAGCAGATTTTCGGCAGCGGTCTGGAAGGCTTCCTGTTTCTCAAGTACACCCTGCTCGTCGGCATGGCCGGCTGTCTTTTTCAAATAACGCGAAAAGTCACGCAAAGCGCACTGTGGGCGTTCATCGCCGTCGAATCGATGGCCACGGTCTACCAGATATTCTGGCGATTTCACGAAGGCTTTACCCATCGCGTCGGTGCCATGGTGCTGGCTGTCGCTACCGTCTGGGCCGTCTTTCGCCTTGTTGATCGACCGAGTCGCGGCAACCACCTCCTCCTGGCGGCGCTGATCGGGCTGGGCCTGCTTACCGAACATATCTACGCCTTTGCCCTGTTCGCCACGCTGCTCGCCGCCTGGCTGCAACCGTCCATGCGAAAAACGGTGTTCTCGCTGCCAACGCTGACAGCGCTGCCAGTCTCCGTGCTGATCGTCGCCCCCTACGCACTCTGGGTTGCTGCCGATCCGCAGCGCTTAATCTCTCTCGGAACCAATCTGCTCCCCGAGATTCCCGCCCATTCGCCGGCCGGCATTGCCCGTGGCCTGCGCGATGCCCTGACCTTTCCGCTGCTCGTCCTGGCACCCTATGCGGTGATCCTGCCAATGGTCTTTCCGGCCATCTTCCGGACCATTTTCCGGCAGTCCCGGCTGCGCTCGACCGACCCGCTCAGCTTCGACCCCAAGCTGTTCCTGTTCCATATTCTGCTCATCGAACTGATCGGACTTGTCCTCTTCAACGGCCTGCTCTATTCGCGTTCCAACTACGCGGTGCACAGCATCCTGCCGATGCTCGTCATCGCCATTCCCTGGCTGACCGAGAAAGCCCGCGAAACCAACCCGACGCCACGCCGCGTGCGGGTGTTCATGGCCGTCCTGCTCGGGTTCACGATTACGGCCTACGCCGTGCGCAGCGGCAACCTGTTCGTCTACGAGCCGTTCTGCTCGCGCTGCCGCTGGGCCGTGCCTTACCCTGAACTCGCCGACAAGTTGCGCGAGCAGGGATTTGACCGGGGAACGATCATCGTCAACGACCCCCACGTCGGCGGCAACCTGCGCCGCTTTTTCCCCGACTCCCGCATCGTGATGCCCGGCCTGCCTGAGCCAGCCGGCGACAATAAAAAAATCGCCGTCGTCTGGCCCGTATCGGACAAAAACGCCGAGATGCCAGCCGACTTGCGCAACATCACGGCCACCGCACACCCCCTGGCCCCGCCGGAAATCGTCGAGTTGCCCTGGAAACACCTGTGGAGACCACTTGGCTACCGGACCTCAAGCTGGGGCACGGCGATCATGGAGACACCGAAGCAGTAGGCCGGGCCAGCTGCCAATCGCGGGTATAATTGCGGGTTTCCCCCTTTTCCGACAAGCCCATGGAACTCGCCAAAGCCTTCGAACCCGCCGACATTGAACGCCGAGACGCTGATGGACGCGCTGACCCGCTACTACCGGATGCGCGGCCACAACACGCTGTGGCAGCCGGGCACCGACCATGCCGGCATCGCGACGCAGATCGTCGTCGAGCGCCAACTGGACGCACAAGGCATTTCGCGCCATGACCTCGGCCGCGAGAAGTTTCTGGAAAAGGTCTGGGAGTGGAAGGAATATTCCGGCAACACCATCACCAAGCAGATGCGCCGCATGGGCACCAGCCCGGACTGGAAGCGCGAGCGCTTCACGATGGATGCCGGCCTCAACAAGGTGGTTACCGAGACCTTCGTCCGTCTGTTCAAGGAAGGTCTGATCTACCGCGGCAAGCGCCTGGTGAACTGGGATCCCAAGCTGCACACCGCCGTTTCCGACCTCGAAGTCGTACAGGAAGAAGAAGACGGCTTCATGTGGCACATCCGCTATCCGCTGGCGGATGGCTCGGACAGCCTGGTCGTCGCCACGACGCGTCCGGAAACCATGCTTGGCGACACCGCCGTCATGGTCCACCCGGAAGACGAGCGCTACAAGCACATGATCGGCAAGATGGTGAAGTTGCCGCTGACCGACCGCGAAATCCCGATCATCGCCGACAGCTACGTCGATCTCCTGACGCTCGACGCCAAGATCAACGAGAATGCCCCCGAAAAATATCGCGGCCTCGACCGCTTCGACGCCCGCAAGGCTGTCGTCGCCGACCTCGAAGCCCTCGGCATCCTGGAAAAGACCGACAAGCACAAGCTCAAGGTGCCGCGCGGCGACCGGACCAATGTCGTCATCGAGCCGATGCTCACCGACCAGTGGTTCGTCGCCATGTCGAAGCCGGGCGACGATGGCAAGTCGATCACCGAGAAGGCCCTCGATGTCGTGCATTCCGGCGAGATCAAGTTCTACCCGGAAAACTGGGTCAATACCTACAACCAGTGGCTCAACAACATCCAGGACTGGTGTATTTCCCGCCAACTCTGGTGGGGCCACCAGATTCCGGCCTGGTATGGCGACAACGGCCAGGTCTTCGTTGCCCACAACGAGGCCGAAGCCAAGGCCGAAGCCGCCAAGCAGGGCTACACCGGCGCCCTGAGCCGCGACGAAGACGTCCTCGACACCTGGTTCTCGTCCGCCCTGTGGCCGTTCTCGACGCTGGACTGGACGGGTGACGAGGCCATCGACGCGGCCAATCCGATTTTGCAGCAATATTTGCCGTCGACCGTGCTGGTCACTGGCTTCGACATCATCTTCTTCTGGGTCGCCCGCATGGTCATGATGACCAAGCAGATCACCGGCCAGATCCCGTTCAAGCACGTTTACGTGCATGGCCTGATCCGCGATGGCGAAGGCCAGAAGATGTCGAAATCGAAGGGCAACGTGCTCGACCCGATCGACCTCATCGACGGCATCGGCCTCGAGGCGCTGATCGAAAAGCGCACCACCGGCCTGATGAATCCGAAGCAAGCCGAAAGCATCGCCAAGAAGACGAAGAAGGAGTTCCCGGAAGGCATCGCCTCCTTCGGCACCGACGCCCTGCGCTTCACCTTCGCCAGCCTCGCCTCGCCCGGTCGCGACATCAAGTTCGACCTCAATCGCTGCGACGGCTATCGCAATTTCTGCAACAAGTTGTGGAACGCCACGCGCTTCGTGCTGATGAACGTCGAAGGCCACGACCTGGCCCTCGAACACCAGCAAAACGGCCCGGCCTGCGGCGGTTCGGCGCCGCTCGAATTCAGTTTCGCCGACCGCTGGATCGTCAGCCAGCTACAACGCGTCGAGAAGGAAGTCGAGCAGCATTTCACCGACTACCGCTTCGATCTGGTCGCCCAGGCCATCTACAAATTCATCTGGGACGAGTTCTGCGACTGGTACCTGGAAATCGCCAAGGTCGAGGTCCAGACCGGCAACGACGCCCAGCAGCGCGGCGCCCGCCGGACCCTGGTGCGGACGCTGGAAGCCGTGCTGCGCCTGGCTCATCCGCTGATCCCGTTCATCACCGAAGAATTGTGGCAGACGGTCGCCCCGATCGCCGGGCGCAAGACCCACGACTCGATCATGCTCGCCGCCTACCCGCGGGCCGAGGAATACAAGATCGACCCGGCGTCCGAAGCCAAGGTCGAGCGCCTCAAGGCGCTGGCCTACGCAACCCGCAACCTGCGCGGCGAAATGAACGTCTCGCCGGCGCTCCGCATGCCTTTGCTGGTGGCCGGTGGCGGCGACGAGATCGGCGAGTTCGCGGACATTCTGAAAGCGCTCGGCAAGCTGTCCGAAGTCCAGATCGTCGACGACATGCCAACCGATGCCATGGCACCGGTTGCGGTGGTCGGTGAAACCCGCCTCATGCTCAAGGTGGAAATCGACGTCGCCGCCGAACGCGTGCGCCTCGCCAAGGAAATCGAAAAGCTCGAAAAGCTGATTTCGATTGCCCAGGGCAAGCTTTCCAACGAAGGTTTTGTCGCCCGCGCCCCGGCCGCCGTGATCGATCAGGAAAAGCAGCGGGTGGCCGATTTCACCGCAACCCTGGAACAACTCAAGCCGCAACTGGCCAAGCTGGCCAACTGAAAAGGAATTTCATGTCCCAGGACAAACGCGGCATCCTCTCGCAGATTTTCATCGCCCTGATGATTTTCTCGGCGCTGGTTGGCGCCTGGAGCGTCGCTTTCATGATCTCGTGGCCGAAGGACAAGACCGACGTCTGGAAGCCCGAGTTCCGTCTTGTTGCCATTTGCGCCAACAAGGAAACCTGCGGCTTCGCCTACCAGGACCTGGCCGACGCCAAGGCCCGCGGCCTCTACACCACCCTGATGCCGACTGCGCCGGCCGGCGAGATCCAGGAAGAAAACAACTGGCTCAAATGGAAGATCGAAAACGGCGTTGTCGAGGTCAAGGCTTCGTCGTGGCACTTCCAGACGACAATCCGTTACACGGTCGAAAACGAAGTGCCCGTCCTGCTTGACTATCAGGACATCGATGTCCCGCGTGCCTTCTATTACGGCATCGCCGCCGCGCTGTTCACCATGCTCGGCCTCTATTTGCGCCGGCTGCGCGGCTGATTGACGACCAGCCCGGCATTCCCACGGTCAACCGGGAAAAAAGGACAAATTTCAAATTTAGCCATTTTTCCCGGTTGACCGTAGCGATACCTGAACCAGCCCCCTGAGGGCATTTCCCAGCCAGAAGCCATCGGCCAGATCGGCCGGAAAAAGCACCGCCTCGCGCGCCCGGCCATTCGCCAGCAGTTCTGCCCGCAACACGCCGGGCAAGGCGCCACTGGCCAGCGGCGGTGTCAGCAGCACCCCATCGCGCTCGACGAAAACATTGCTGCGCGCCCCTTCGGCCACCTCGCCGCGCTCGTTCAGGAAAACCACGTCGAAGAGTTGCGCATCGCCGTCCAACCCCTTGAGCGCCGCGTCATACAGCGCCCGGTCGGTGGTCTTGTGGCGGCGCAGGGGATAGCCTGACGCAATGGTCGCGGCAGCCAGCACGGCGTAACGCGGCCCGCTCGCTTCGCCCCCCAGCGGAAAAGCCTGGACATCGATGCGGCCATCCTTGGCCAGGGTCAGCCGCACCCGCCAGGTACCGGCGATGGGCTGCGCGGCGAGCAATTCAACCACCCGCCTTTCGTCGCAGACAAAACCCAGCCACGCCGCCGACCGGCGCAAACGGTCGAGATGCCCGGCCAGCCGCGGATACTGCCCATCTTCCCGGCGCAGCGTTTCGATCAACAGCAGGCCGGGATCGCAATCACGCAGAAAACGCGACTTGAGCAGACACTCCTGCCATTCGGCCGCTGGCTGCGAGTCGGCGACGATGCCGCTGCCGACACCCAGCTTGCCACGGCCATCTGCACCCAGCTCCAGCGTGCGAATCGCCACGTTGAGGCGAAAATCGCCATCCGGCGCCAGCCAGCCCAGCGCCCCCGTATAGATGCCGCGCTCGGCCTTTTCCTGTTCCGCAGCAATCTGCATCGCACGGATTTTCGGTGCCCCGGTGATCGAACCACAGGGAAACAGGGCGTGCAGGATTTCGCCGAAATTCCGCCTGCCAACCTTGGCCGAAACCTCCGATACCATTTGCCAGAGTGTCGGGTAATCCTCAATCTCGAACAGCCGGTCGACCACGACGCTACCCAACTCGGCGATGCGGCCAAGATCGTTGCGCAGCAGATCGACGATCATCAGGTTTTCCGCCCTATCCTTTTCCGAATTGCGCAGTTCATCGGGCGAAGCGCTACGCGGCGCCGTGCCCTTCATGGGTTTGGTCAGCAGCCGCTCACCGCGACGTTCCAGAAACAGCTCGGGCGACAGCGAAAGGAGGCCCCGCCTGGCATCGCCGACAAAACCGCCGTAGCGAACCGGCTGCCGCTCGCGCAACCGGGCGTAGAGCGCCAACGGCGAACCGAACCAGGCAAAATCGAGCGGAAAGGTGAAATTGACCTGATAGCAGTCACCTTCAAAAATCAGCCGTTTTATCCGGTTGACCGTAGCAACGAAGCTTTCTTCATCGATAGCCGGCTGCACACCGCCGATGCCGGCCGCACCGCGGCCATGCTGTTGCAACCAGGCCTCTGCATCTTCCGCGGACAGCGCAATCCGCTTGGCGAATCGCCAGAACCTGGCCAGCGTTCGTTCGCCCGCCCGCCAGCCGGGCGGCGCCGACCCTGGCTCGAGCAGATAGCCGAGCTCATAGTCGAGACCAACCACCGTCCATTGCGGTTCATCCTGCAAGGTCCGCAACACCGTCTCCAGCGACGCCGTGTCGCAGACCTCGAGGCAATCGATCAGCCCTTCAAAACGCCAAGCGGCGGGTTCGCCCGCCAGCGCCCGCCTGTCCTCGAAAAATCCGGTGAATTCAGTGCTTATTTGCGCTTCAGGAAAAACTCGAAAACGCTGTTTTCTTCACTTTGCGCCAGCAGTTCGTTGCCGGTCTGCTTGGCAAAGGCGGGAAAATCCTTCATGGCCCCGGGATCGGTTGCCACTACCCGCAAAACCTGGCCGGTTTCCATCTCGGCAAGCGCCTTTTTGGTACGCAGAATGGGCAACGGGCAGTTCAGCCCCTTAACGTCGAGATCGCGATTAAATTCCATGTTCGTTCGACCAAATGGATTAGAGACACGATTTTACCTCGATTAATTGCGCTTTTCCTTCTGTTCATCGATCAATCGCTGCTTCAATTCGCGCAAACGCGCATCGATGGAAGACATCTCGAAAAAATTGGCATCGCCGGCCTTCTGCGCCAGCTGCAACTGTTCGACCGCCGCCGCCGTCTGCCCCTGCAAGGCAAAGACCTCGGCCAGCGCCCGATGCTGCATCGCCTTCCGGCCCAGGCCGGCATAACTCTCGCTGCGCATGCGGTGCAGGCGCACGTCATCCGGAAAACTGCCCAACTGCGCCTCGACAAAACGGCGCGCCTCATCATAACGGCGCGTCTTGAGCAAGGCGCCGCCATAACCGTAGCGCAAGCCCAGATCCAGCGGAAAACGCACCATCGCATCGCGATACACCGTCAGTCCGCCAGCCGCGTCGCCTTCGGCGATTCGAACATCAGCCCGCAAGTGCTCAAGCATCGGGGCCGAAACCCGGAGGCGACGAATAGCCTCGATCTCCCGCTCGGCCCCTGGCCAGTCCTCGTTCCGATAAAGTGCAAACGCCAGGCCAAAACGAATGGCCGGCTCGGAAGCAAATTTCCGTTCACGCAACAGCCCGGCCATATCCTTCACCGCATCGCCGGGCCGCCCCTGCATGGCCCGCACCTTGGCGCGCACCAACTGAAAGTCAACACTATCCGCCACCTGGCGATAGGACACCGCCTGTTCCCGGTTCTGCATGTCGGTCAAGCGCTCGCCGGTCAGCGGGTGCGTGCGCAAATAAGCCGTCGCATTATTCTCGTAGAGACGAACCGACTTTTGCAGTCGCTCGAAAAACACGCCCATCCCGCGTACGTCAAAGCCCGAGTTGCGCAATATCTCGAAGCCCTGCCGATCCGCCTCACGCTCGAAATCCCGGGAAAAGGCCAACTGGGCCGAAATCGCCCCAGCCTGCGTCGTGGCAATCGCTGCGCCGGCCATCTGCCCACTTGAGCGCGCGGCCAGCAAAGCCAGCGCCATGGCCACCATCGACGCCATGCCGATCTGCTTCGACTGGAATACCTGACGCGCGATGTGGCGCTGCGTCACATGCGATATCTCGTGGGCCAGGACGCCAGCCAGTTCCGATTCGGTCTGGGCGGACATGATCAGGCCGGTGTGCACACCGATGTAACCACCAGGCATGGCAAAAGCGTTGATGTTCGGATCGTTGATCGGAAAAAAATAAAACCCGAAACCAGGATCACTGCTGACCGCCGCCAATCGACCACCCAGTTGATTCAGATAGGCCTCGACGTCGGCATCATCAAGATACGACGGTTCACGCCAGCGAATTTCGTGCATGATCTGCTGGCCGATTTTCTTTTCGGTCGCCAGCGACAAATCGCCACTCGCCACATCGCCCAATTCCGGCAACCCGTCGGCTGCCGCCGGCGGCAAAGCCAGCGAACAAGCAAGAAGGGCGGCGATCAAACGTTGGCTCAGGCGCATGGTGCTATGATACCGCAGCCTCGAAACAGCCCTTCCGGCGCATCGTAACCAATCGTAAATCCCGTGACCCACCAGACCCTGACTCATTTCGACACAGCCGGCCAAGCGCATATGGTCGACGTCGGCAACAAGGCTGAAACTGCCCGCCTCGCCCGCGCCAGCGGCAGCATTTTCATGAAGCCGGAGACTTTGGCGCTGATTCGTAGCGGCTCGGCCAAAAAAGGCGACGTCCTCGGCATTGCACGCATCGCCGCCATCCAGGCATCGAAGCGTACCGGCGACCTCATTCCGCTGTGCCACCCGATCGCCCTGACCCGCGTTACCGCCGATTTCTCCATCGACGAAAGCCAGAACGCAGTCCATTGCGAAGTCATCGCCGAATGTTTCGGCCGGACCGGTGTCGAAATGGAAGCACTGACCGCAACATCGGTCGGCCTGTTGACCATCTACGACATGTGCAAGGCCGTCGACCGCGGCATGCGCATCGACAACATCCACCTTCTGGAAAAAGCCGGCGGCAAATCCGGCCACTGGGTCGCCGAATAACACCCCTAAACAGACCATGCACGAACTGCGCAGAAAACTCCTCAAAGGTGGCGCCTCGGCTACCCTGTTATCGCCCCTGATCGGTACCGGACTGCTTGCACCGCGCCGCGTGCTGGCCGCCGAGTGGAACAAAAACGCCTTTACTGCCCTTACCATCGGCGAAGCACTGAAAGCTTACGGCAGTGCCAATGCCATCGAATCACGCGATATCGTCATCAACGCCCCGGAGATCGCCGAAAACGGCGCCAAAGTAGAAGTCGAAATCACCAGTAACGTCGCCAACACTCGCAGCCTGGCCATCTTTGCCGACAAGAACCCGATGCCACTGTGCTCGGCGATCGAATTCTCCGGCCCGGTCCTGCCTTACGTGCGCATCCAGCTCAAAATGGCCGAAACCACGCGCGTCCGGGCTGTAGCCAAAACGACAGATGGAAAATCCTATGTTGCCTTCCGCGAGATCAAGGTAACGCTTGGCGGATGTGGAGGCTAAGCATGACAGATCGAATCAAGATTCGCGCGCAGACCCAGGGTGAAGTCACCGACATTCGCATCCTCATGCAGCACCCCATGGAGACCGGACTGCGCAAGGACGACAAAGGGCAACGTTTTCCGCAGCACTTTATCCAGACTTTCACGGTCAGCCTGAATGGGAAACCAATAATCGACGGACAACTCAATACGTCGATCTCAAAAAATCCGCTGTTTGCCTTCAAGGCGCGCGGCATCAAGATCGGTGACAAATTATCGGTTGCCTGGAAAGACAACATTGGCGAACAGCGCCAGGACGAAGCTAGCGTAACCTGATCATTTCGACGCCAGAAAAGAAAAAGCCCGCCTGAAATCAGGCGGGCTTTTTAACGTGCGGTAATCCGAAGCTTAGGTGCCTTGGATATTGGAAGCCTGCTTGCCCTTGGGGCCTTGCACGACGTCGAAGGAAACTTTCTGGCCTTCCTTCAGGGTCTTGAACCCGTTCATGTTGATGGCGGAGAAATGTGCGAAAAGATCTTCGCTGCCATCATCAGGAGTGATAAAGCCAAAACCTTTGGAATCATTGAACCACTTGACAGTA